>DATJWL010000195.1:0-69235 GCA_035501215.1 Casimicrobiaceae bacterium | reverse complement strand
CGCCTGCTCGCGACGCTGATCCGGCACGCGGGCAAGGTGTGCACGCATCGCCAGCTGCTCGCCGAGGTGTGGGGACCGTCGCACGTCGAGCAAGGTCATTATCTGCGCATCTACATGGCGCAGCTGCGGCACAAGCTCGAGGCCGATCCGACGAATCCGCGCTTCCTGCGCACCGAGCTCGGCGTCGGATATCGGCTGCTCGTCGACCAACCCTAAGACAGCAACAACCAGGACGGGTCGCCGCGACTATGACGCGGAAACCTGGTCGTCGCGATCATGCGCCGCTCTCGCCTCCTCCGGCGGCCGCACCGCGCGGAAAGTCGCGAGCAACGAGAGGTCGTACACGATCTTCGTCAAGCCCGCGAGGAGGAGCGGCCAGCCGAAGCTCGACACGGCGAGCATCGCGCCGGCGAGCAGCGGGCTCACCGCGGAGGCGAGGCTGCGCGGCACAGAAGTGATGCTGGCCGCGGCGGGCCGCTCCGCCGGCGTCACCACCGCCATGACGTACGACCCGCGCGCGGGCACGTCCATCTGCGAAAGAGCGCTCCGCGCGAGCAGCAGCACGATCACCCAGCCGAGCTGGGGCACGAAGGGCATCGCCACCAGCATGAGATTAGCCGGCAGATGCGTGAACACCATCGTGTTGACGAGCCCGATCCGCTTGGCGATCCGCACCGCGACGAGATAGGAGAACGCGGAGAACACGCCGCTCCAGAAGAAGATCGTCCCGGCCACTGCGGTGGAAAGCTCGAAGCGCTCGAATAGCCACAGCGCGAGCATCGACTGGACGACGAAGCCGCCGCCGAAGGCATCGAGGCTGAACAGCGCCGCCAGCGTGAATACGATGCGCCGCGACTTCCCGAGCGGCACCGCCGGCACGCGCGCTTCGCCCGCCGGACTTGCCGGCAGCTTGCGATAAATGGTCGCGCAGGCAAGTCCGCTCAGGCCGTAGAGCACGAACATCGCCTGCAGTGCCGACTTCGGCTCGACGTGCAGCCATTTCACCGCAAGATCCGGCGCACCGGCGAAGAGTGCGCCGAGCGCGCCGACCAGCGCCCCGACGAGGCTGTAGCGCGCGAAGAACGCGGTGCGCCGTTTGTCCTCGACGACGTGCGCGAGGAGCGACTGCTCGAGCGGCAGGAACACGCTGACGTCGCCGCTCGAGGGATTGAGCGTGCCGACCACCGCGATGATGAGTAGCGGCCAGAAGTCGCTCACCGCCGCGAAAGCGAAGCCCGTCGCCGCCATCAGAAGCGTCGCCGCGAGGAGCAGCGTTCGGTAACCCGCGCGATGGGCGTACAGACCTACGCCGAGCGAGAGCGCCGCCGATCCGAGCAGCGTCGCGGTGGCGATCACCCCGACTTCGAACACCGTGAGCCCCAGCGAAAGAAGATAGACCGGCAGCAGGAGGCTCACATAGCCGTCGGCGAATGCGCGCAGCGCGCGCACCCAAAGCACACGCCCGATCGTCGCCGCCATCATTTCGCCGCCGATGCGACGTAACGGAAATCGTCGAATGCGGTGACGCTGTCGGCCTTCGTCCACGCGCCGACCGCGCCCGCGCCGGCGATGTGCGAATCGAAGTTCGCGACGTCGCCGATCGCCGCGGTCGCGACACCGCACGCGAGTAAAGAGATTCCGATGGGGGTTGCTGCAGTCTTGTCCATGCACGCTCCCGTTTGGGCATTCACCCAATGTCAGGAGCAGAACTTGGACGTCGGAGACGTCTTGGGAAGGCAACTACGCGGGGAGTCTGCTCACGATCCCCGCGCAAGCCAGTGTAGCACAGGCTGCCGTAGAAGCGGGAGCGATCAACGGAATGAATGCGGGAGGAAGTCTTCAGCCGCTGTAACCGGCGCGGAGCGGCGTTTTCAGCTCCGCAACTCGGTGCTCGGCAAGAAGTTCTTCCGCTGCGTTAACCGGCGCGCAGCGGTTCAACGCGGCGAGTGCGTGTCACAGGACTCGAATGCTACTCAGTTCGGGGACGGGTGACCCTGTGACGCACTAACAGCTAGTAGCCGCTGCGCATGCCGGTCGAGCTGCTGCGCGCGGCCGGCGCTGCCCGTTGCGCGGGCGGCAGAGGCGAAGTCGCGCCTCCTACCGAAGTCGGACTCCCGCTCGGCGCGCCGGAAGCGAACGGGCGCATTCCGGAGACGATCTCTTCAACGCTGGCCGGACCGTACTTGCCGGTCGTCCAACGGCTGGCCGAAACCAGCAAACAGTCATCCACGTAGGAGATCATCATGTACTCGCCTCGACTGCGCATGGCCTCGCGAGCACCCGCTCCGGCGGCGCTCATGTCGACCGGCACGTCGTAGCCGCGATAGATGACAGCGTCGCTCTTGTCGAGGAGCGTGTAGCACACGACCGCCGACGCCGGACCGGCGAAGACCGCAGCCGCGGCAGTCAATGCGAGCGCAGTGATCGTGCTCTTGCTCATAACCGTCTCCTTCCCCGATACGGGGTCAGGTAAGTTCGTCATTCTGCCCCTCAAATGCCTCATACGTCAAAGATGCAGCCCGACCCCACTCACTTGCGCAGCAGCGCAATGCCGCGATTGAGTCCTTCCAGCGTCAATGGAAACATGCGTGGGCCGAGCAGATCGAGCACGATCTGGGTCGAGCGCGTATAGCTCCAGGACCGCTCCGGCTCGGGATTGAGCCAGACTGCGTGACGGTAGCCGTCGACCAGGCGCTTGAGCCATGTCGCGCCGGGCTCGTCATTCGTGTACTCCACGCTGCCGCCCGGCTGCACCAGCTCGTAGGGGCTCATCGCTGCGTCGCCCACGAAGATCAGCCGCCAGTCAGGACCGTACTTGTTCAGGATGTCGAAGGTGGCCACGCGCTCGTCGCGCCGCCGCCGGTTGTCGCGCCAGACATGGTCGTAGACGCAGTTGTGGAAGTAGAAATATTCGAGGTGGCGGAACTCGCTCTTTGCCGCCGAGAACAATTCCTCGCAGACCTTCACGTGCGGGTCCATCGAGCCGCCGATGTCGAGGAAGAGCAGCACCTTCACGCGGTTGCGGCGCTCCGGCACGAGATGCAGGTCGAGCCAGCCGGCGTTTCTCGCCGTGCCTTCGATCGTCGCGTCGAGGTCGAGCTCCTCGGGCACCCCTTCGCGCGCGAAGCGGCGCAATCGCCGCAGCGCGATCTTGATGTTGCGCGTGTTGAGCTCGACCGAGTCGTCGAGATTGCGAAATGTCCGTTCGTCCCAGACCTTGATCGCGCTGCGGCTGCGCCCGCTCTCCTGGCCGATGCGAATGCCCTCCGGGTTGTAGCCGTAGGCGCCGAACGGGCTCGTGCCGGCCGTGCCGATCCACTTCGAGCCGCCCTGATGGCGCGCGCGCTGCTCTTCGAGACGTTGCTTCAAGGTCTCCATCAGCTTGTCCCATCCGCCGAGCGCTTTCACGAGCGCCTTTTCTTCTTCAGTGAGCGTTCCCTCGATCATCTTGCGGATCCATTCCTCTGGAATCTCCGCGCGGATGTCGAAGATGCCCTCGATGCCGTGGAAATAGCTCCCGAAGGCGAGGTTGAAGCGATCGTACAGCGCTTCGTCTTTCACCAGGCAGGTGCGTGCGAGAAAGTAGAAATCGTCGATGCTCAGCGACACGACGTCGTGCTCGAGCGCTTCGAGGAGCGTCAGGAACTCGCGCGTCGAGACCGGGAGCTTCGCGGCCTTGAGATGGAGGAAGAAGTCGATGAGCATGGAGGGTGTCGTCCCCGCGAAAGCGGGGACCCAGAGTCGTTGTGTGAACGACACTGGATTCCCGGTTGCGCGGGAATGACGGCTAGTTACGTTCCAGCAGCCATTGCAGATGCCGCTTCACCGCCGGCCACTCGCTTTCGATGATGCTGAACACCACGGTGTCGCGATAGCTGCCGTCGGGTCCGACCTGGTGATTGCGCAACACGCCGTCCTGCTTCGCGCCGAGGCGCAGGATCGCCTCGCGCGACGCGTGATTGAACCAGTGCGTGCGGAATTCGACTGCGATGCACCGAAGCTTCTCGAACGCATGCGTGAGGAGCAGCAGCTTGCACTCGGTGTTGATCGCGGTGCGCTGCGCGCGCTTCGCGTACCAGGTGTGACCGATCTCGAGACGGCGGTTGACCGCATCGACGTTGAAGTAGCGCGTGCAGCCGACGATGTCGCCGCTCGCATTCTCCCGGACGACGAAGGGCATCGCGCCGAGCCTCTCGCGCATGTCGAGCGCGGACGCGATGTATTCGCCCATCCTCTCCTGCGGTGCGACCGACGTGTACCAAAGCCGCCACAGCTCGCCGTCGGCGGCCGCGCGCCGCAGCGCTTCCTCGTGCTCGCGGGCGAGGGGCTCGAGCGTGGCGTACCGGCCCCTCAGGGCGACCGGGGCGATAAAAGGGACCTGGCTCAATCGTAACCTACGTTCAGGCCGACGTAACCGGCAAGGAACAATTTGAGCCTGGCCGCATTTATCGTCCCGACCGCGCCATGAAGGCCACGCGCTCGAACAGATGCACGTCCTGCTCGTTCTTGAGCAGCGCTCCGTAGAGCGGCGGGATGATCACCTTCTTGTCCGAGCTCTTGAGCGCCTCCGGCGGAATGTCTTCGGCGAGCAGTAGCTTCAACCAGTCGAGAAGCTCGGAGGTCGAGGGCTTCTT
This sequence comes from Casimicrobiaceae bacterium, assembly GCA_035501215.1. Lineage (GTDB taxonomy): Bacteria > Pseudomonadota > Gammaproteobacteria > Burkholderiales > Casimicrobiaceae > PALSA-1003. The sequence continues at coordinate 64,601 of DATJWL010000195.1, read as the reverse complement.
CTTGAGCCCCGGCACCTCGCGCAATTCGAAGAAGACTTCCAGCGCCTCCTTGAGCAGCGCTTTCTTCAATCCCGGGAAATGGACGTCGACGATGCGCGTCATCGTCTCTTTATCGGGAAACCTGATGTAGTGGAAGAAGCAGCGGCGCAGGAACGCGTCGGGCAGCTCCTTCTCGTTGTTGCTGGTGATGACCACGAGCGGCCGGTGCTTCGCGTTGACCGTTCGCTGCGTCTCGTAGACGTAGAATTCCATGCGGTCCAGCTCGCGCAGCAGATCGTTCGGAAACTCGATGTCCGCCTTGTCGATCTCGTCGATCAGCACCACCGCCGGCACGGGCGACTCGAATGCCTCCCACAGCACGCCGCGCTTGATGTAGTGCGCGATGTCCCCAACGTGCTCGTCTCCCAGCTGCGAGTCGCGCAGGCGCGACACCGCGTCGTACTCGTAGAGACCCTGCTGCGCCTTGGTCGTCGACTTGATGTGCCATTGCGCCAGGGGCCGTTGCAGCGCGCGCGCCACTTCGATCGCGAGCATCGTCTTGCCGGTGCCGGGCTCGCCCTTGACGAGCAGCGGCCGCTCGAGCGTGACCGCGGCGTTGACCGCGAGCATCAGGTCGGGGGTGGCGACGTAGGTGTCGGTGCCTTCGAAGCGCATGAGTAGACCTCTGCGGCGAATCCTACCCCATGAGATAGCGCAGCGACCAGAGCACTACCATTCCCGCTACGATCGTCGCCACCGCGCTCTTCGTCCACCACGCCACCGCACCTGCGACGAGGGCCGCGATCAGCTTGGGATTCTCGAAGTCGAGTCGCAGGACTCCTGCCGGCAGGAACACGACCGCGGGCACGACGATCGCCGTCACCATCGCGGCGGGGACGTGCTTGAGCGCTTCGGCGAGGAGCGGCGGCATTTCGCGCCGCGCGAAGAGCGCGATGAAGGACATCCGCGCCGTGTAGGTGATCGCGCCGACCGCGAAGATCAGCAGCCAGATCGTAAGCTCTCTACTCATGTCCGAACCGTCCCGTCGATTTGTCGGCGGCCACACCCGCGGCGATCGCGAGCAAGCCCGCGCAGACCATCGAGAGCCGCAGCGGCATCGCGTCAAGCGCGACGACGGCGATCGCCGAGACTGCGAAGACCAGGAGCGAGACGCGGTCGCGCAGCAGGGGCACCAGCACCGCGATGAAGCACAGCGGCACCACGAACTCGAGTTGCCACGAGGCGGGAATCACCTGACCGGCGACGATGCCCACGACCGTTGACACCTGCCAGACGCTCCACAGCAGAACGCCGGTGCCGAGAAAGTACGATGCGTTCGCTGCGAGATCGTCGGAGGCGCGGAAGCGCTGGATCGCTCCCGCGAATGCCTGATCGGTGAGCACGTAGGAGAGCAGGTTGCGCCAGCGGTAGTCGAGGCGCCGGAGGTACGGCGCCATGGCCGCGCTGTACATCAGCAGCCGCAGGCTGACGACGAGGCAGGAGAGCACGATGACCGCGAACGGCGCGTCGGCGGCCAGAAGCTGCGTGGCAACGATTTGCGCCGCGCCGCTGAACATAATCATCGACATCGCGAGCGCGGCGATCGGGGAGGCTCCCGCCGCGATCGCGCCGACGCCGCACACGATGCCGAAGGGAACGATCCCGAGCAGCATCGGCGACATGTCGCGGACGCCTTCGAGGAACGCGGTGCGGGAAAAGTGCGCGCGCATCGATCAGCTTTCGGGATCGAGACCCGGCCACACTGCCGTCCCATCGATGCATTGCATGAGATAAATCGCGATTCCTGGATCCCCCGTATAAAGGGAGTAGCGGCGCATGCCATAGAGCGCGACGTCGCGCTCGCATTGTGCGATCGCATGCATCGCGAAGGCCCTTGCGCGATCGAGCCAACGCTCCTCAGCTGTTCGCACATAGAGCTTGAGGAATGCGTACCCGTTGCCGGCGGTGCCGTGACACAGCCCGCCGCCCTTCGCGAGCGGACCCGCCGCCCAGATCAACTCGCCCGCTGCGAGCAGGAGATCGTCGAGCCGCGGGTCGTCGAGCGTCGCGAGGCCCGTCACGAAGCCCGGTGCGCCGTGACACCACTGGAGGAGCATTTTCGAGTCCGAACCTGCACGAAGGTCTTCGGCCGGCCAGTTCGCGAACGGACCGTCGCGCAGTGCGGTCGCGCGAGCCGCGCTCACGATGCGTTCGATCCATGCGCCGCGCTCGGCCTCGGCAAGGAGCGCGATTCCGCGAAGGATCGCACCAGCGTTGCCTGCGTACCCGTGCGCGGCGCCGAGCATGACCAGGCGCCGGCGCCAGATGTCCTGCGTCCACAGCTCGCAATCCCCGTGTCGCTCGAGCGATGCGGCGAGGGATCTCGCTCCGGACCGGTACAGGTCAACCCAGCGCTCCTCGCCGGTCCATTCGTGCATCGCGAGCGCGGCATGCATCGTTCCCGGAGCGCCCCACATCAGCTCGCGCGTAGGATGATCTGTGTTGATACCGATCGAGCGCGCAAGACGGTCGGCTGTCTCATGCGAAGGTGCAAGGCGGTAACGCGTAAGTAAGACGCCGGAGCAGCCCGCTAGATACGATTCCCTGCCCCATCCCCCCGCTTCGCGCTCGCGCCGATTGCGCTCCTCGAGCACCGCGAGGACCGGCGCGAAGCGCGCGGTCGAGCCAGCCAGCCCGCGACGCGCAAGAAAATCAAGCCCGCAGATGACGCCCGCAGCGCCGACGTACAGCGAGGTGGACGGTTCACTTCGAGGCCCGTCGTCGCAGTCGAGCGGATGCACGGGCCACAATCCATCGGGTGAGAAGCGCACCTCGGCGTCGCGCACAATGGTGGCGATCGCTCGCCGCGCCGCAGCTTGGTCCCAGCGGACGACGCCGAGCGCTTCGTGGCGCTCCTTATCAAACAACGATCTCTTCAACCCTTGACCCCTCCCGCCGTCAATCCGCCGACGACGCGCTCCTGGAAGAGCGCGATCAAAATCGAGATCGGCACGATCGCGACGATTAGCGCGGCCGAGATCAGCGGCCAGGGAAACGCGTATTCGCCCTGGTAGAGCGTAATGCCGACCGAAAGCGTGCGCATGGACACGCGGTTCATCATGGTGAGCGCGAGAAGGAACTCATCCCAGGCGTTGACGAAGGCGAGAATGGCTGCCGTGAACACGCCCGGCGCCGAGAGCGGGATGACGATGCGGAAAAGCGCGCCCACACGCGAGCAGCCGTCGACCATCGCGGCGGCCTCGAGATCGGGCGGGATGTCCTGGAAGAAGCTCGCCATCACCAGCGTGCACACCGGCATCGACAGAACCGCGTAGGGAAGAATGAGCGCGAGGTAGGTATTGAGGAGCCCCAGGTCGCGCATGACCTTGAACAGCGGCACCATGAGCGAGATGAGCGGAAACATCGCCACCGCGAGAAGGGCGGCCATGATGAGATCGCGCCGCGGCACGCGCAGACGCGTGAGCGCGTATGCGGCGCAGGCGGAGACGAGCACGCACAGCGCGGTGGAGAGTGTCGCGACCGCGAAGCTGTTCCCGAGGAAGCGCAGGAGCGGCTGCTCGGTGAACGCGGTGACGTAGTTGGCGAGCGTGGGTGCGACCGGCAGATAGCTGATCGGGTAGGCCATCAGCTCGGTCTCGGTCTTGAGCGACGTGAACAGGATCCACAGCGCCGGGAAGAAACCGTTCACGGCGATGATCGCCGCCGCCAGCCGGACCATCGCACGACGCTTCGGCAGCTTCATCGTTCAGTCTTCGCGGCCGGCGCTTCGCCGCGTATAGCGGAGGTAACCGCTGGTCGCGATCATGCTCACCACGAACATCAGCGTGGCGAGTGCTGAGCCGTAGCCGAAATCGAGGAAGTCGAGCGTGGTCTTCTGGATGTACATGGCGAGCGTCTCGGTCGAGTCGCCTGGGCCACCACCCGTCATCGCATACGGAATGTCGAAGGTCTGGATCGCGGTGATGGTGCGGAAGATGAGCGCGACGAAGATCGCCGGACGCAGCATCGGCAGCGTGATCGCCGCGAACTTCTGCCAGCGACTCGCGCCGTCGACCTCGGCCGCTTCGTACAGCTCGCGCGGGATCGTTTGCAGCCCGGCGAGCAGCATCAGCGCCATGAACGACGAGGATTTCCAGGTGATGGCGATGCAGATGGACGCGAGCGCGAGATGCGGATCGGTGAGCCAGGCGAGTGGCTCGACGCCGATGCGCGTCAGCACGTCGTTGACGATGCCCTGCTTGTACTCGAAGAACCAGCGGAAGATGAGACCCGAGAAAACGAGCGGCAGCGCCCACGGCAGCAGCAGCCCGAGGCGCACCGGCCATTTGTGGCGGAACGGCATGTTGGCGAGCAGCGCGAGGCCCAGCCCGACCAGCAGCGCGCCCGGCACGGTGACGATCGCGTAGATCGCGGTGTGCCCAAGGGAGGACCAGAAGCGGTCGTCGTCGAAGGCTCGGCGATAGTTGTCGAGCGCGACGAAGGGCTCGCCCTTCCACGGTTCCGCGAGACGGATGTCGAAGAAACTGTTCCAGACGAGCGCGGCGATCGGATAGACGACGATTACCGCGAGCAGCAGCGCGGCCGGCGTCAGCAGCGCGTAGGCGAGGCCGCGCTCGGAGAGGCTCTTGCGATGAGGCATAGCTGTCGTCCCCGCGAAGCTTGCCCCGGAATGCTTAAAGCCGGGGGCGGGGACCCAGCGGCGCGGGCAAGACGCTGGATTCCCGTTTGCGCGGGAATGACGATTTCTAGCGATAGATCGGCGCGAGGCGCGTCTTCATGTCGGAGAGCGCGCTATCGGTGGTCTTGGTTCCGGAGAGGTACGCGTTCATGTTCGAGCGGATCGCATCCGACACCTCGGTGTAGCGCGGCGTGACCGGCCGCGACTTCGCGCCCTCCACCACCGGCAGCGCCTCCGCGAACCACGGATTCGCCTTGAGCACCTCGGGATCCCTGTACACCTGCGGGAAAACCGGCAGGTTCGAGGCCATGATCGCCATCTCTTTCGAAACCTCGGGCGAAGAGAGCCAGCGCACGAGCTTCACCGCCTCGGCCTTGTTCTTCGAGAACGCGGAGACCGCGAGCTGCCAGCCGCCGATGCAAGTCGCGCTCTTGCCGCCCGCATCGTGCGGCAGCGTGGTGACGCCGACCTTGCCCTTCACTTTGGTGTCGGCATCGTTCTCGACGCGGTTCCAGAAGTAGCCCCAGTTCTGCGCGAAGAGCACGTTGCCCGCCTGGAAGTCGACGCGCACGCGGTCGGTCGCGATCTCGCCGATGTTCTTCGGCAGCACGCCTGCCTGCTTCATGCGCCCGAAGAGCTGAAACGGTTGCCGCGCCTGCGGCGCGTCGAGATTGAGCTTGCCGTCCTTCGTGAGCTCGCCGCCCATGCCCCACAGCGGGACGAGGTAGGTGCACACGGTGCCCTCGATCGGCGCGCCCGCGGTCGAGAAGCCCTGGAGCTGCGCGTTGTTCTCGCCCTTCATGACGATCTGCGCGGTTTCCATCATCTCGTCCCAGGTCTTCGGCACCGGACGCTTGTACTTTTCGAGCAGATCCTTGCGGTAGTAGAGAAACTGCGAGTCAGCGAAGTAAGGGAGCGCGATGACCTTGCCGTTGACCTGATCGGCCTCGGCGTAAGCCTTGAGGTACTGGCTCATGATCTTCGCCTTGTCGGCGCCGAGATAGGTGTCGAGCGGCTCGGCCCAGCCGGCCGCCGCCCATTGCGCCGGCCGGATCACGTCGATCAGCACGACGTCGAGCACGGAATCCTTTGCGGCCAGCACCGTGTTGAGATATTGCTGCTGCGCCTCCGAGGTTGCGCCGCCGACCTCGATCTCGACCTTCACGTTCGGATTCTTCTTCCGGTACTCCTCGGCGATCTTGCGCATCACGTCCGGGCGCTGCTGCCCGCCGATGAAGACGCGCAGCGTGGTGTCGGCGGCGGCCGGCGCTGCTGTCGCAGCGAGCGTTGCGCCAAGCGCTGCGGTCAGCAGGATTCTCAGGGTCTTCATTGCGTCCTCCCGAAGTGTGCGAGCCTTGTCAGCTCGATGCGCTCGTCTGCGCGAGCCCCGCGTCGATCATGAGATTATGGCCTGTAATGCCGCCCGCGTCGTCCGAGGCGAGAAAAAGCACCCCGCGCGCCACGTCGTCCTCGTCCAGCCGGAACTTGAGGCACTGCTGCGCCAGGAACTCGCGCTCCTTCTCGGGGCCGATCCACAGCTGCCGCTGGCGCGGCGTGTCGATCGCGCCCGGCACGATCGAATTGACGCGAATGTTCTGCGGCCCCAGCTCGCGGGCCAGCGTGCGCGTGAGTCCGTTGATCGCCGCCTTGGACGCCGCGTACGTAACCATGCCGGCCACGCCGCGCATCCACGACACCGAGCCCAGGTTGATGATCGAGCCGCCGCCCGCCCGCGCCATGCCCGGCGCGACCGCTTGTGCGGCGAAGAAGTGATGGCGGAGGTTGACCGCGAGCGCGTCGTCCCAGTATTCGGGCGTCACACTCTCCAGCGCGTGCCGGTCGTCGCGCGCGGCGTTGTTGACCAGCACGGTGATCGGCCCCCATTCCTTTTCTACCGCCGCGAGCACGGCGCGGAGCGCCGCGATGTCCCGCACGTCGCAGCGGTGAAAGCGCACGACAGCCGGCGCGAGCTTCGAGACGAGCGCCTGCGACGGTGCATCCGCGACGTCGCAGAACGCGACCTTGCAACCCTGCTCCGCGAGGCGCGTCACGATGAACGCGCCGATGCCGGAGCCGCCGCCGGAGACGAACGCGATGCGCCCGGCGAGGCTCGGATACGAGGCGGCGTTGGCGAGCGCGGCCATGGCTCGTCATCGTAGCAGGGGCCGCGCCGATTGGGTGACGCGCCGGTACAATGCGCCGGAGGAGGATTCCCCATGGACCTGCCCATCAATCACTTCAAGCGCGCGATCGCTTCCGGCAAGGCGCCCATCGGCTGCTGGCTCGCGAGCGGCGCGCCTTCCACCGCGGAGGCGCTCGGCTGCGCCGGCTTCGATTTCCTCGTAGTCGATACCGAGCACACGCCGATCGATCCGCCGCAGATGATCGACATCCTGCGCACCATCGCCGGGACGCCGGCGCAGGCCATCGTGCGCCCGCCGTGGAACGACATGGTGATGATCAAGCGCGTGCTCGACGCCGGCGCGCTCTCGGTGCTGCTCCCCTTCGTGCAGAACGCCGAAGAGGCGAAGCGCGCGGTGGCGTACACGCGCTATCCGCCCGAGGGTGTGCGCGGGGTGGCCGGCACGCATCGCGGCAGCCGTTACGGCACGATCCCGAACTACGTCAAGCGCGCGCACGAGGAGATCTGCGTGATCGTGCAGATCGAGACGCTCGCCGCCTTTTCGCAGCTCGAGGCGATAGCTGCGGTGCCGGGGGTGGACTCGATATTCATCGGACCGTCGGACCTCTCCGCGTCCATGGGCCTTCTCGGCGACATCGGCAACCCGTCCGTGCTGGAGAAGCTCACGGCGGGGGCGCAGGCTTGCAAGCGGCTCGGCAAGCCGTGCGGCGTCATCGGCTTCAACCCGGAGATGGCGAAGAGATTCCTCGGCTACGGATTTTCCTGGGTCGCCGTAGGGTCCGATCTCGCGCTGATGGTCGGCCGCGCGCAGGAATATCTCGCCGCCATGCGCGGGTGACCGAGCTCATCGACCTTCGTTCCGGTGCGTTGCGACTCGCCATCGCGCCGGCCGTCGGCGGTGCCGTCGCGGCGTTCGAGCGCGACGGTGTGCCGCTCTTTCGCGCCACCTCCCCCGAAGCGCTCGCGGCGGGCGAGGTGCGCGACTTTTCCTGCTATCCACTGGTGCCGTTCTCCAACCGCATCGCCGGCGCAGCATTGAACTTCGCCGGCAAGACGCACGCGCTCCGGCGCTACCTGCCGGGTGATCCGAGCGCGATCCACGGCAACGGCTGGCAGCGCGCCTGGCAGGTCCTCGCTGCAAGACGTTCACGAGCCTCGATCGATTTCGTCCACGATGCCAAGGGGGCGCGTGCGCGCGAGTGGCCCTTTCCCTACCGGGCGCGACAGGAGTTCGTGCTCCTCGCCCACGGCCTCAAGATGACGCTCGCCATCGCCAATACCGGTACGAAGCCGTTTCCGTGCGGCCTCGGCTGGCATCCGTTCTTTCCGCGCACGGCGGATACCGAGCTTTCCTTCACCGCCAAAGGCATGTGGGAGACCGATGCCACCAAGCTGCCAACGCGTTTGAGGCGCGTCAAGGCGACGCATTACTTTTCCGTGCCGCGTCCGCTCGGCGGGACCGTGCTCGACAACTGCTTCGCCGGCTGGCGGCCGCCGGTCTTGATCCGCTGGCCCGAGGGCAGGATGCAGCTGGCCATCTTCGCCAACGAGCCTTGCCGCCACCTCGTCGTGTACGTTCCGTCGGGCGCCGATTACTTCGCGGTGGAGCCGGTGAGCCACATGACCGACGCGTTCAATCGGGCCGCGTCGGGCGCGACCGATACGGGCACCCGCTTGCTCGCGCCGGGAGAGACTTTTTCTTGTACGATGCACGCTTCGTTGCGGCATCCCATCTGATGCAATCCCCGCTCGAATGCGTGCTCGACGTCAAGGCGAGCCTCGGCGAAGGCCCGGTGTGGTCGGTCGACGAGCAGGCGCTGTACTGGGTCGACATCAATGCGCCCGCGCTGAACCGCTTCGATCCCGCGACCGGCACCAACACTGCGTGGCCGATGCCGCAGTCGATCGGCTCCTTCGCACTGCGCGCAAGCGGCGGTTTCGTGGCCGCGATGCGCGACGGATTCTGGCTCGTCTCGCGCGACGGCAGGCCGCTGCGGAGAATCGTCGATGCGCCGTACGATCCTGCGCATCATCGCTTCAACGACGGGCGTGCCGATCCGCAGGGCCGCTTTTGGGCAGGAAGCATGAACGAGAAGCGCGATGCTAATACCGCTTGCCTGTATCGCCTCGATCCGAGCCTCGAGCTCACCGCGATGGTCCCGGACATCATGATTTCGAACGGCCTCGCATGGACCCCGGATGCGCGAACGATGTATCACTCCGACACGCCAGCACGGACGGTCTGGGCGTGGGATTTCGACGCGGCGACGGGCGCGATCGTCAACCGCCGCGTGTTCGCGCGCTTCGACGGTGACAAGGATCGGCCCGATGGCGCCGCGGTGGACAGCGAGGGCTGCTACTGGAGCGCGTTCTACGGAGCGGGCAAGGTGGTGCGGCTCTCGTCGGCCGGGGAGCGCCTCGCCGAGTATCCGCTGGGTGCGATGGCTCCGACGATGTGCGCATTCGGCGGACCCGATCTCAAGACGCTCTACGTGACGAGCGCGCGGCAGCGCCGCGATGCGGAGGAGCTCGAGCGCCTGCCGCAATCGGGCGGCATCTTCGCGATGCGCGTGGACGTGCCGGGGCAGCCGGAGCCGAAGTTCGCAGCTTAGTTGCCTGACGCGAAATGCAACTCGACCCCACCGCCTACATCCGTCTCAACGCGCCGCAGAGGCTCGGCACGTCGGGGTCGGGCGGAGAGTTCGCCACCAGCACCGGCGACGTGCTCGAAGTTGTGTCTTACGGGCCAGGCGTGTTCCGCTTGCGCGTCGGGCCGAATACCAAGCCCGATTACGGACTCGTTCTCGGCCATGCGCAGCGCTGCGACGTCGCGCAGCCCGAGGCCGGCGTCTGGTCGTTCAGCTCGGGCAGCGCGCGTCTCGAGCTGACCGGAGAGCCACTCAGGCTGCGTCTCTTCCACGAGGACAAGCTGTTGCTCGCCTCGATCACCGACGAGCATTTTCGCGGCTTCCCGCGCCTGCCCGTGATCGGCCGCACGCGCGGCGGCGAGCAGTGGATCGCAAGCTTCGCGCTCGCGTCCGGCGAGCCGGTCTACGGATTCGGCGAGCAGTTCGGCCCGCTCAACAAGCGCGGTCAGCTCGTCGCGTCGCGGGTGGAGGACGCGCTCGGCGTCAACAGCGGGCTCGCCTACAAACCCGCGCCCTTCTGCTGGAGCCCGGGTAGCGGCACCGGCAAGGCGGGCGCCTGGGGCGTGTTCGCCAACACGCCTGGGAGCGTGATGCACGGCGTCGGAGCTCCCGAATGGTCGCACCGCTCGTATGCGGTCGTCGTCGACGATGAAGCGCTCGATCTCTTTCTCTTCGCCGGCCGCGAGCCGGCCGAGATCATCGAGCGCTACACCGCGCTCACGGGTCGCGCTCCCGATGTGCCGCTGTGGAGCCTCGGCCTGTGGATCTCGCGCGCGTACTACCGCACCGCCGACGAAGCGCTCGGCGTCGTCGAAGAGCTGCGGTCGCACCGCATTCCCTGCGACGTGCTCACGCTCGACGGCCGCGCGGCGTGGGACGTGCAGACCCGTTTCGATTTTCGCTGGGATGCGAAGCGCTATCCCGATCCGGCTGCCACCCTCGCACGTCTCAAGCGGCACGCGCTGAAGGTCTGCGTCTGGGAATATCCCTACGTCTCGGTGCATTCACCGCTCTTCCGCGACCTCGCCGCGCAAGGCTTCCTGCTCAAGACAGCGACTGGCGAACCGTACGTATTCACCTGGGACACTTCGCTCGCGACCTCGCCTTTCGGCGGCGTGCTCACGCCGCTGCCCGAATCCGGCATCGTCGACTTCACCAACCCTGCCGCGTACGCCTGGTGGCGCGATGCCCACGAGGCGCTGTTCAAGGCGGGCGTGGATGCGATCAAGAGCGACTTCGGCGAGCACGTGCCTGACGATGCTGTCGCATCGAACGGCGATCGCGGTGCGCGCCTGCACAACGTCTATCCGCTGCTCTACAACCGTTGCGTCTTCGAGGCGACCGGAAAGTTCGCGCCGCCAGCCGATCAGCCGCCGATCGTGTGGGGGCGCGCCGGCTGGAGCGGCAGCCAGCGTTTTCCGATCCAGTGGGGTGGCGATCCGCAGAGCGACTGGGAAGGTCTCGCCGCGAGCATACGCGGCGCGCTGTCGTGGGGCATGAGCGGCGCGCCGTACCACTCGACCGACATCGGCGGCTTCTACGGGTCGGATCAGCCGTCCGCGGAACTGTATCTACGCTGGCTGCAGATGAGCGTGTTCAGCTCGCATATGCGCGCACACGGGCTCGGCCCGCGCGAACCGTGGGCATTCGGCGAACAGATCGAAGCGATTGCGCGGAACTGGATCGAGTTTCGCTACCGCCTGCTGCCGTATCTAAAGAGCGTGATCGTGCAGGCGACGAAGACGGGCCTGCCGGTGATGCGCGCGATGCCGCTCGCGTTTCCGGGCAATGCACTCACTCGCGCCTACGAGACGCAATTCATGTGCGGCGACGCGCTCCTCATCGCGCCGATCGTCGCTCCCGGAGGCGAAGTCGAAGTCGCGCTGCCGCCCGGCGCGTGGTACGACATCGCGAGCCGGCAGCGCGTCGCCGGCCGCCAGGTGATCCGCTATCGCGCGACACTCGACAAGTTTCCCATCTTCGGCCGCGAAGGCTACGCGCTGCCGCTCGGGCCGATCGTGCAGCACACGGGCGAGATCGATCCGGCCAATCCGCTCGCAGCGCTCTATCTCTTCGGCAAGCCCACGCAGGCCCTCGAAGGATTCGCGCAGGCGAAGATCGCCGTGAGCGAGAACGCCGTAACGGTCGCGGCGGCGCCGGGCGTGAAGGTCGAACCCTTCGGCGATGCGAGCGGGATCGTTGTCGAGGCGTTGGCCGGGTGAGTGCGGCGTACCGATGAGCGTTCCACCGACGATCGCCGTCACGGCGGGCGAACCGGCAGGCATCGGGCCCGATCTCTGCGTGCGGCTCGCCGAGCGCAGTTGGCCGGCGCGGCTGGTCTTGCTCGGCGACATCGAGCTTCTGCGCGAGCGCGCGCGGCGCCTTCGCGCCGGCGTGCGTTTCACACCATACGTCGCGCGTACGCCCTGCCCCGCAGGCGCAGTCGAAGTCGCGCACTTTCCACTGGCCGTCGCGGCTAAGCCCGGCGAGCCGGATCCCGCCAACGCAAAGCCGGTTCTCTCGACGCTCGACGCGGCGCTCGCCGGTTGCGTCTCGGGCGAGTTCGCGGCAATGGTCACCGCGCCGGTGCAGAAGAGCGCAATCAACGACGCCGGCATCCCGTTCAGCGGCCACACCGAATTTCTCGCCGCGCGCACGAATGCGCCGCACGTGGTGATGATGCTGGTCGGCGGTCCGCCCGACCGCACGCTCCGCGTCGCGCTGGCGACGACGCATCTGCCGCTCGCGGCGGTGCCCGCGGCGATCACCCGCGACTCGCTTGTCGCGACATTGCGCGTCGTCGCCGCCGACCTTGCAGCAAAGTTCGGCATCGCCAAACCGCGCATCGCGGTGTGCGGTCTGAATCCGCATGCGGGAGAAGGCGGACACCTCGGGCGCGAAGAGATCGATGTCATCTCGCCCGCCATCGATGACGCGCGCGCGGCGCGGCTGGACGTGAGCGGTCCGCTGCCCGCCGACACGGTGTTCGTTCCGGCGAAACTCACCTCATTCGACTGCGTGGTCGCGATGTATCACGACCAAGGGCTTCCCGTGCTCAAGCACGCGAGCTTCGGCCACGGCGTCAACGTCACGCTCGGGCTGCCGATTCTGCGCACCTCGGTCGACCACGGCACCGCGCTCGATCTGGCCGGCGACGGGGCGAGCGCTCGCGCTGCCGACCCCGGCAGCATGTTTGCAGCGGTCGACCTGGCGATCCGATTGGCAGGAGACTCACATCATGCATGACGCTTACCTCGTCCACGTGCGCGAGATCGTCGACCGCATTCGAGCCGACGGCTTCTACAAGACCGAGCGGGTGATCGCGAGCCCGCAGTCGCCTCACATCCGGCTCGCCGATGGCAGCGAGGTGCTCAACTTCTGCGCCAACAATTATCTCGGGTTCGCCGACGACGCGCGGCTCGTCGAAGCGGCGAAGAGCGGGCTTGACGAGCACGGCTTCGGCATGGCCTCGGTGCGTTTCATCTGCGGCACGCAGGACGTGCACAAGGAGCTCGAGCGCGCGCTCTCGGCTTTCCTCAAGACGGAAGACGCGATCCTCTATTCGAGCTGCTTCGACGCCAACGGCGGGCTGTTCGAGACGCTGCTGGAGGAGCAGGACGCAGTGGTGAGCGACGAGCTCAATCACGCCAGCATCGTCGACGGCATCCGTTTGTGCAAGGCGAAGCGCTACCGCTATCGCAACAATGACATGGCGGACCTCGAAGCGAAGCTCCGCGAAGCCGACGCGGCAGGCGCGCGCTTCAAGCTTGTCGCCACCGACGGCGTGTTCTCGATGGACGGCATCGTCGCGGACCTGGCTTCGATCTGCGATCTCGCCGACAAGTACGGCGCGCTGGTGATGGTCGACGACTCGCACGCTGTCGGCTTCGTCGGCGCGGGTGGGCGCGGAACGCCCGAGCTTCGCGGCGTCGAGAGCCGCGTCGACATCGTCACCGGAACGCTGGGCAAGGCGCTCGGCGGCGCCTCGGGCGGTTACACTGCGGGCCGCAAGGACGTCGTCGCGCTGCTGCGGCAGCGCTCACGGCCGTATCTGTTTTCGAACACGCTGGCGCCTTCGATCGCTGCCGCGTCGCTCAAGGTGCTCGAGCTTCTCTCCGGCGCGGAAGGCGCCGCGCTGCGCCGTCGCGTGCGCGAGAACGGCGAGCGCTTCCGCCGCGCGATGGCCTCGCTCGGCTTCACGCTGGTGCCCGGCGAGCATCCGATCATCCCGGTGATGCTCGGCGATGCCGCGCTCGCCACGCGCATGGCCGATGCGCTTCTCGCCGAGGGCGTGTACGTGATCGGCTTTTCCTATCCGGTGGTGCCGAAGGGCAAGGCTCGCATCCGCACGCAGATGAGCGCGGCGCACACGCCCGAGCAGATCGACCAGGCGGTGGCGGCGTTCGCGAAGGTGGGGAAGACGCTTGGAGTCATATAACAAACAGCAGGTCCTCGCTGCGCTCGGGATGACAGTGACGCCAATCGGTCGCTTGGCTCGGGATGACAGCGTTCGAGTCTGTCTCCATAATCCGTTTCCATGAAAGCACTCGCCAAACTCGAACGCGCGCCCGGGCTGACGCTCACCCGCGTCAAGAAGCCCGAGGTCGGGCACAACGACGTGATGATCCGTATCCGCAAGACGGCGATCTGCGGCACCGATCTCCACATCTGGAATTGGGACGACTGGGCGCAGAAGACGATCCCGGTGCCGATGCACGTCGGGCACGAGTACGTCGGCGAGATCGTCGAGATCGGACAGGAAGTGCGCGGATTCAAGATCGGCGACCGCGTGTCCGGCGAAGGTCACATCACCTGCGGGTACTGCCGCAACTGCCGCGCGGGACGGAGGCATCTCTGCCGCAACACGGTCGGCGTCGGCGTGAATCGCGAGGGCGCGTTCGCCGAATACCTCGTCATTCCTGCGTTCAACGCGTTCAAGATACCCGACGACATCTCGGACGATCTGGCCGCGATCTTCGATCCCTTCGGCAATGCGACGCACACCGCGCTCACGTTCAACCTTGTCGGCGAGGACGTCATCATCACCGGCGCCGGACCGATCGGAATCATGGCGAGCGCGATCTCGCGGCACGTCGGGGCGCGTTACGTCGTGGTCACTGACGTGAACGATTACCGGCTCGACCTTGCAAGACGCATGGGCGCTACGCGGGCGGTCAACGTCGAGCGCGAGAAGCTGCGCGACGTCATGTCGGATCTGGGTATGACCGAGGGCTTCGACATCGGCATGGAGATGTCCGGCGTGCCGCACGCCTTCTCCGACATGCTCGAGCACATGAACCACGGCGGGAAGATCGCGCTCCTCGGCATCCCGCCCGCGGAGATGGCGATCGACTGGAACCAGGTGATCTTCAAGGGCCTCGAGATCAAGGGCATCTACGGCCGCGAAATGTTCGAGACCTGGTACAAGATGGTGGCGATGCTGCAGAGCGGACTCGATCTCTCGCCGATCATCACCCATCACTTCCTCGCCGAGCAGTATGCGGAGGCGTTTGCCACGCTGCTCTCGGGAAAGAGCGGCAAGGTCATCCTTGACTGGACGGAGTAGGCGCGCCGGACGGCGGAAGCTCGAAGCGCGTGACCCCGGAGGCGCGCAAGCTAGCGACGCGCTACGATTCCATGCGCAGACGCGAACAGGGAGCTAGCGGCCACGTCGCGCGCAAGCGTTTCGGCCAGAACTTTCTTGCCGACCGTCACTATATCGACCGCATCGTCGCCGCCGTCGACCCGCAGCTCGACGACAACGTGGTCGAGATCGGACCCGGCCTCGGCGCATTGACCATTCCGCTGCTGGAGCGCGTCGAGCGCCTAACCGCGATCGAAATCGATCGCGATCTCTCCGCCCGGCTCGCCGCGCAATATCCTCCCGCGCGGCTGACGCTGCACAACGCGGACGCGCTCGCGTTCGACTTCGGCTCGCTGGGGAACGATCTGCGCGTGATCGGCAACCTGCCGTATTACATTTCGTCGCCGCTGCTTTTTCATCTCGCGCAATACGATGCCAGCCTGCGCGACGTCACCGTGATGCTGCAGAAGGAAGTCGTCGAGCGCATCGTGGCTGCGCCGGCGACGCCTGCGTACGGCCGGCTCTCGGTGATGCTGCAAGTGCGCTTTCGCATCGAGCGGCAGTTCATCGTTCCGGCCGGAGCGTTCCGGCCTGCGCCCAAGGTCGATTCGGCGGTCGCGCGGCTTGTGCCGCTACGTGCCGACCGCCCACACCTCGCCGACGAAGCGCTGTTCGCGCGCATTGTCGCTGCAGCGTTTGGACAGCGGCGAAAGACGCTACGCAATGCGCTGAAGGAGCTGGTGCATGAAGAGGCCCTGGAAGACGTTGGGATCGATCCCCGCGCCCGCGGCGAGACGCTGTCGGTCGCGGATTTCGTGAGACTCGCGAACGCGCTCGTCTAGGAGGAAACTCGAAAGCTAGGCCGTTCGTTGGTCCCATTTTTTTTGACATCCGGACCTGAGATCAATGCCCCTTATTCTTCCCGGCCTGTTTCGACCAGGTGTGTAGGGGCGGGCACACTGGAATTCGTCGACTCTTCGAATGGCGCGCTGTCATACACACTTCATGGCAGGACTGGCCGGAAGACTATCTGCCGAATGGTTTTCTGACGTTCGATCGGCTTTGCCCTGATTGGGGTGCAACCATCCAGGGCGACGCTCAGGCTTGCCTCAGAAAGCCCCACTCCCGATCCGGCCGCTGCGCTGGCGCCGCAACGCGCACCGTCTTCCGCCGCACCGTCTCCCCGCGCACGATCGTCACCGCGCGTTGCGGCACGCCGAATTGATTCGCGAGGAACGCGATGAGCGCTGCGTTGGCCTTTCCTTCCACCGCCGGCGCGGCGACTCGAATCTTGAGCGCACTTCCGTGCACGCCAACGACTTCGCTTTTCCTTGCGCCGGGCTGGCAATGAAACTCGAGCGTCACCGATCCGTCCGCATGCTCGCGCCGCCAGGGCGCGTGGGCCGAGTCAGCGGAAGAGCTGCGCAACCTGCTGCTCCAGCCATGCGACCGGCACGATCAGCACGAGCTGCGCGATCACGATCACGATGAGTGGCGAGAGATCGAGGACTCCGCCGAGCGGCGGAATCACGCGCCGTATCGGCCGAAGCAGCGGAAAGGTCAGCGCGTTGAGCACGCCGGCGATGGGCCCGTCGGGCGCAACCCAGGAGAGCACCGCCTGCACGAATACTGCCACGATCGCGATCCACAGGGCGGCCCTCATCAGCTCCACGATCGCGAGCACCGCCACGAGCCCCACTATCGCACCCGACACGATGCCGGTCCCGAGCGCGATCATCGCCGCCAGCCACAACACCTGAAAGAGCCACGCGAGAAGGAGTGAGGCCCAGTCGTAGCCGCGATAGCCGGGCAAGATCCGGCGCACGGGCTTCACCGCCCAGTCGGTCAGTGCGGCGACCGCCTGGCCGAGCGGATTCCTGAACGGCGCGCGCAGCACCTGCATCAGGAAGCGCAGCAGCACGGCGTAGACGAGAAGACCGAATACGATGTTGAGGAGAAACCGGAGCGCGTCGTTGAGCATCAGGGAACCTCTGAGCAAGCCCCGCATGGCCGCGACGGAGGCTTTCCGGGATCAGATGTGCGAAGCAAGGCGAGGTTCCTATGCTTCGCCGCCGAGAATCTCACCCAGCTCCTTCGCGCGCGCCGCCGCGGCCTTCACCGCCGCGACGATCGCCGCCTTGACCGCGGCGTCGTCGAGCGCGGCGATCGCGCGCTCGGTGGTGCCGCCTTTCGAGGTCACCTGGGCGCGCAGCAACGCCGGCTCGGAGTCGCTCTGCTCGGCCAGCCGGATCGCGCCGGAGAACGTGGCGTACGCAAGCCGGCGCGCCTCGGCCGGCGCGAATCCCAGCTCGCTCGCCGCCTGCTCCAGCGCTTCGAGAAAGTAGAACACGTACGCAGGCCCGCTCCCGCTCACGCCAGTCACCGCGTCGAGCTCCTCTTCGCGCTCGCACCAGAGAATGCCGCCAACCGCCTCGAGCACCGCGGCTGCGTGCGTTCGTCCGTCACCGTCCACGCCGGTGAGCGCGTGCAGGGCGGCAATCCCGGCCCCGATCAGCGCCGGCGTATTGGGCATCGCGCGCACCAGACGCCGGTAACCGAGCAGCCAGCGCGAAAGATCCGACAGGCGGATCCCCGCGGCGATGGTGAGCACGACCTGGCGCTTGAGGAGCGTGGCCAACTCTCGCGCAACGCCGCGCACCTGTTGCGGCTTAACGGCAATGACGATCACCTCCGCGCCGCTCACCGCGGCCGGTTCGATGACCGGGAAGGTGGCAACGCCGAAGCGCGCGGAGACGGTCGCTCTCGCCTCCGAATCGGGATCGACGACTACGAACCCGCCCGAGGCATGACCCCGCGCGATCATTCCCCCGAGGAGCGCACGGGCCATGTTGCCGCCGCCGATGAAAGTGACGTTCACGCGATGTGCTCCTTAGCGCGCTCGCCGAAGAGCGCGGTGCCGATCCGCACCAGCGTCGCGCCCTCCGCGATCGCCGCTTCGAGATCCGCCGACATGCCCATCGACAGCGTATCGAGCGCGATCCCCTCGGCGCGAGCTTTCTCGTAGAGCTCGCGCAAGGACCGAAACTGCGAACGCTGCCGCGCGACGTCGGAGATTTCCTCCGCGATGCCCATCATGCCGCGCACGACGAGCCGCGGCAGCGATGCGACTTCGCGCAGCAGGGCGAGCGCGGTATCCGGCTGGACTCCGCTTTTGCTCTTCTCGCCGCTGATGTTGACTTGCACGCAGGCGTTGAGTTGCGGCAGACGCGCGCCGCGGCCGGCCGACAAACGCTCGGCGATCTTCGCGCGATCGATGGTCTGGACCCAGGCGAAGTGTTGCGCGGCGAGGCGCGCCTTGTTGCTCTGAAGCGGGCCGATGAGATGCCATTCGATGTCCGGGAGATCGGCAAGCGCGGCGGCTTTCGCGAGCGCCTCCTGCACGTAATTCTCGCCGAAAGCGCGCTGGCCGAGCGCATACGCCGCGCGGATGGCCTCCGCGCTCTGGCCCTTACTGACGGCGAGGAGGCGGATCGTTTCCGGGTCGCGTTTCGCTGCGCCCGCGGCTAGCGCGATCCTCGACCGGACGGCTTGCCACGACTTCTCGTCTGGGCTCATAATCGAATGACGCCGGCATAGCAGACCGGGTGTAATCCACAGCTCGGTCGCATTTTGGTTGATGGCGGCGGGGCTTGCCTGCGCGGCCAATGGGCGGCGCGCGTTCCAGCCCACAGGGATTATAAATGGACATTGCCGAACTATTGGCGTTCGCGGTCAAGAACAAGGCGTCTGACCTGCACCTTTCGGCAGGGCTGCCGCCCATGATTCGCGTCCACGGCGACATCCGGCGCATCAACCTGCCGCCGATGGAGCACGAGGACGTGCACGCCATGGTGTACGACATCATGAGCGATGCACAGCGCAAGACCTACGAGGAGATGCTCGAGTGCGACTTCTCCTTCGGCATCCCGAACCTCGCCCGCTTCCGCGTCAACGCGTACAACCAGCTCCGCGGCGCGGCGGTCGCGTTCCGCACCATCCCGGCGAAAGTGCTGTCGCTCCAGGAGCTGGCGGCGCCGAAGGTCTTCGCGGACCTGACCGAGCGCCCGCGGGGACTGATCGTCGTCACCGGGCCCACCGGCTCGGGCAAGTCGACGACGCTCGCGGCGATGACCGACCATGTGAACGAGAACGAGTACGGGCACATCCTCACCATCGAAGACCCGATCGAGTTCCTGCACGAGTCGAAGAAGTGCCTGATCAACCAGCGCGAGGTCGGACCCCACACGCTCTCGTTCGCCAACGCGCTGCGCGCTGCCCTGCGCGAGGATCCGGACTACATCCTCGTCGGTGAAATGCGCGACCTGGAGACGATCCGGCTCGCGCTGACCGCCGCCGAGACCGGACACCTCGTGTTCGCCACGCTGCACACCAGCTCCGCAGCGAAGACCGTCGACCGCATCATCGACGTGTTCCCCGCCGCGGAAAAGGACATGGTGCGGGCGATGCTCTCCGAGTCGATCGTCGCGGTGATCGCGCAGACGCTGCTCAAGACCAAGGACGGGCAGGGACGGCTCGCCGCCTGGGAGATCATGATCGGCACGCCGGCGATCCGGAATCTCATCCGCGAGAACAAGGTCGCCCAGATGTACTCCGCCATTCAGACCAGCCAGGCGATAGGCATGCAGACGCTCGATCAGCATCTGACCGAGTTGGTGCGCCGCAACCAGATCAATCTCGCCGAGGCGCGCGTGCGCGCAGCGAACAAGGATCTGTTCGGCGGCTGAGGCCGAGCCGCCAGGGAGCCGCTTCATGGAACGCGAAACCGCAACCAAGTTCATCCACGACCTGCTCGACCTGCTGGTGAAGCAGAAAGGGTCGGACCTCTTCATCACGGCCGGCTTTCCGCCGGCGCTCAAGATCGACGGCAAGATCGCCCCGGTATCTAAGACCGCGCTCACGCCGCAGCACACGATCGAGCTCACCCGCAGCGTGATGAACGACAAGCAGGCGGCCGAGTTCGAGTCGACGAAGGAATGCAATTTCGCGATCAGCCCGCCGGGCATCGGCCGTTTCCGCGTCAACGCCTTCGTGCAGCAGGGCCGCGTCGGCATGGCGTTGCGGACGATTAACGTCGTGATCCCGACGTTCGAGGAGCTGAACCTGCCGCCGGTGCTCAAGGACGTGTGCATGAGCAAGCGCGGGATCATGCTCTTCATCGGCGCGACCGGCTGCGGCAAGTCGACCTCGATGGCGGCGCTGCTAGGCTATCGCAACGAGAACAGCTACGGCCACATCATCACCGTCGAGGACCCGATCGAGTTCGTGCACGAGCACAAGAACTGCATCATGACCCAGCGGGAAATCGGCGTGGACACCGACAACTGGGAGATTGCGCTCAAGAATTCCCTGCGCCAGGCCCCCGACGTGATCCTGATCGGCGAAGTGCGCGACCGCAACACGATGGACTACGCCATCGCGTTCGCGGAAACCGGCCACTTGTGCCTCGCGACGCTGCACGCCAACAGCACCAACCAGGCGCTCGACCAGATCATCAACTTCTTCCCCGAGGAACGGCGGGCGCAGCTCCTGATGGACTTGTCGCTCAACATCCGTGCTTTCGTCGCGCAACGCCTGATCGCGCGTCGCGACGGGCGCGGCCGCGTGCCGGCGGTCGAGGTGATGCTCAACTCGCCGCTCATCTCCGATCTCATCTTCAAGGGCGACGTCTCCGGCATCAAGGAGATCATGAAGAAGTCGCGCGAGCTGGGCATGCAGACGTTCGACCAGGCGCTGTTCGATCTCTACGAGTCGGGCATGATCAGCTACGAGGACGCGCTGCGCAACGCCGATTCGCTCAACGACCTGCGCCTCGAGATCAAGCTGCACGGCCGCGACGCCAAGAACCGCAACGTGATGGCCGGCATCGGGAACCTGGACATCGTCCAGTAGGATTTCTGCGGCAGCGGGCAAGGAGCAGCGGCGTTACAATGCCGCCATGGCCGGCCTCGATCCCAGGACCCCCGTCCCCACCGAGATCAAGCTGCACCAGGCCTCGCGCGTGCTCGAATTGAGCTTCGCCGACGGCTCGAGCTTCCGGCTGCCGTACGAATTCCTGCGCGTGTATTCGCCCTCCGCGGAAGTGCGTGGACACGGGCCGGGCCAGGAGACTCTGCAGGCGGGAAAGCGCGAAGTGACGATCGCCGACGTCGAGGCGGTGGGCCATTACGCGATCCGGCCGAAATTTTCCGACGGTCACGACACTGGCATCTATTCCTGGGATTACCTCTACGATCTCGGCGCGCGGCAGGACGAGCTGTGGCGGAGTTACCTCGAGCGCCTCGCCGCGGCGGGCGCGAGCCGCGACCCCGACCCGAACGCACCGGCGCCCGCACCGGCTCACGCCTGCGGGCATCACCACTGATTCGCTCCGGCGCAACGCCACCGCTCCATGAGCGAAAAAACGCACTTCGGGTACGAGCAGGTTTCGCCCGATGAAAAGGCGCGGCGCGTGCGCGGCGTGTTCGATTCGGTCGCCGGAAAATACGATCTGATGAACGACCTGATGTCGCTGGGCCTGCATCGCGCGTGGAAACGCTTCACGGTCGAGATGAGCGGCGTGCACCGCGGCGCGCGCGTGCTGGACGTCGCCGGCGGCACGGCAGACATCACGCGGCTCTTCGCTGAGCGCGTCGGACCGGACGGAACCGTCGTTCTCACCGACGTCAACGCGGCGATGCTCGCCGCGGGACGCGACCGCATGCTAAACGAAGGCCGCCTCGTCCCTGCAGTGCAATGCAGTGCCGAGGCGCTGCCGTTTCCGCCGCGCAGCTTCGACTGCGTGTGCGTCGCCTTCGGCCTGCGCAACGTGACCCGCAAGAACGTGGCGCTCGCCGAGATGCAGCGCATCCTGCGGCCGGGCGGCGTGGCGCTCATCCTCGAATTCAGCCGCGTGGCGGAGCCGTTCCAGACGGCCTACGACTGGTACAGCTTCAACGTGCTGCCGCGGCTCGGCAAGCTCGTCGCCGGCGACGAAGCGAGCTACCGCTACCTCGCTGAATCGATCCGCGTGCATCCGGACCAATCCGCGCTGAAGGAAATGATGCAGCAGGCGGGTTTCGAGCGCGTCGAGTGGTTCAATCTCACGGCAGGCATCGTGGCGCTGCACCGCGGCTACGTGCTGTGAGGTTCGCGGCAGATTTCGCGAACCGCGCGCTCGAAAGCGAGGCGTGGGCGCGCGACAAGCTGGCTGCGCACGCCGGCAAGACCATGCGCTTCGACGTCGGTCCGGCGCGCTTCGGCTTCGCAGTCGAAACCGGCGGGCCGCTCGCCGCCAGCGAAGCAACGCCCGATCTCACGATCGCGATCAATCCGCTCAAGCTTCCCGCCCTGCTCGCGCAGCCGTCGCGCTGGAGCGAGCTCACATCGGCAACCGGCGATGCCGCGCTCGCCGCCACGCTCGCCGAACTCGCGCCCACGCTGCCGTGGTTCGTCGAGCGCCTTCTCGCGCGCGCGCTCGGCCCGATCGCGGGACAACAGGTGGCCGACGCGGGACGGCGGTTGCTCGCCTTTCCCGAGTACGCGGGCGAGCGCATCGCGGAGAGCTTCGCGCGTTACGTCAGTGACGAGGCGCGCCTCGCGGTGCGCTCGGACGAGGCGCAGCGCTTTGCAACGGAGGTTGCCGAGCTTGCCGCGCGCATCGATGCTCTCGCGAAGCAAGTCGACGCGTTGGAACGTTAGGACCAGCAAGTCCCTCGCTGAGGCTCGGGACGACACGCAGATCAGTTCTTCGCGCACTCCGCGCAAACCTCGCATCCCTGGTCGAAGACGATGCGCCAGGTATGCGGCGCCTCGAGCCGCCAGATCGAGCTGAAGCGGGCGATCAACTTGCCCTCGGCATTGCGAACCGGGCCCGTGCTGAGCGCGAGGTTCCCCGATTCCAGCACTTCCACCCGGTCCGGTTCCCAGGAGAACGGCGCCTTCGGCTGCTGGTAGTAGCGTTGCCACCATTCCGCGACGGCCTGTTTGCCACGTCGCGGCTCCGGCCCCGAGAAAAATACCGCTTCGTTCGAGAGAAACGAATTGAACGCTGCGAAGTTGCGGTCCGCCATCGTCTTCGCGAAAGCGCGCTCGGTGTCGGCGACTTCCCGCTCTTTGGCGCTCGCTTCGGATGCTCCTTCGGCGGTCGTCTGCCGCGGCGCACTGGCACAGCCGGTGGCGAGCGCAAGGGCCGCCACAATGAGGACGGCATCGATCGGTCTTTGCATCGCGCTTCTCCCTCAAAGTCGTCTCGGGCCGGTGCTATCATCGGCCGGCATGGCCTCCCTGATGCACCGGCGCTTCGCCCGTCGCGAGGATCTTGGCCTCACCGCGAACGAGTTCGCCATTCTGCGACGGCTCGCGACGCCCGAGCAAATTCAGACCTTCGTGAACGCGATTCCCGCCAATCACGAGATCGGCGGCGAGACGAGCCTCGCGGTGCGCGACGTGCTGCGCCAGCGCCGCGCGCATTGCATCGAAGGCGCGCTGGCGGCGGCCTGCGCGCTCTGGATTCACGGTGAGCCGCCGCTGATCTCGCATCTCGATTGCGATCCCTGCGACTATCCGCACGTCATAACGCTGTACCGGCGTCACGGCCGCTGGGGCGCGATCTCCAAGCACAACGGGCCGCAGCTGCGCTTCCGCGATCCGGTCTACCGCAGCCTGCGCGAGCTCGTCATGTCGTACTTTCACGAGTACTTCGACCGGCGCGGCCGCAAGACGCTGCGCAGCTACTCGCGCCCGCTCGACCTGCGGCGCGTGGCCACTTCGCTGTGGGTGACGAGCACGCGCGGGTGCTGGGAGCTGCACGATCGGCTCGACGCGCTCCCGCATTACCCGCTCCTTCCCGCGCGGCACGTGCGGCTGCTCGCGCGCCGCGACGCCTTCGAGCGCCGCGTCGGGCGAATCGCCGAGCATCCGCGACCCGACGGTCGCTGATCGGCTGCGCGCATGCGCTGGCTGCGGCTCGCGAAGATCTGGCTCGTTGCGCTCCGGTACGGGCTCGACGAGTTCCTCACTGGGCACGAGCGCTTCCGCTGGCTCCGGCCCGCCGCGCGCACGGTCACCTTCTGGCGCGACACTTCCGCTCCGCGCGCGGTGCGCCTGCGCCTCGCGCTCGAAGCGCTGGGACCGATCTTCGTCAAGTTCGGGCAGATGCTCTCTACGCGGCGCGATCTCCTCC
This sequence comes from Casimicrobiaceae bacterium, assembly GCA_035501215.1. Classification (GTDB taxonomy): domain Bacteria; phylum Pseudomonadota; class Gammaproteobacteria; order Burkholderiales; family Casimicrobiaceae; genus PALSA-1003. Next base: position 40,367 of record DATJWL010000195.1, on the reverse strand, counting down.
CCGCCGACATCGCCGACGAGCTCGCGAAGCTGCAGGACCGCGTGCCGCCGTTCGCGACCGAGCAAGTGCTCGCCACGCTCTCGCGCGTCTACGGCCGGCCCGCGGAGCAGGTCTTCAGGAGCTTCGAGCGCGATCCGGTGGCGAGCGCATCGGTGGCGCAGGTGCACCTCGCCGAGCTTCCCGACGGCACGCCGGCAGCGATAAAAGTATTGCGTCCCAACATTGCCGCCACGATCGAGCACGATCTCGAATTGATGCGCACCGGCGCGTGGCTCGTCGAGACCTTGTGGTCGGACGGCAAGCGCTTGAAGCCGCGCGAGGTCGTCGCCGAGTTCGACAAGACGATCCACGACGAGCTGGACCTTGCGCGCGAGGCGGCGAACTGCTCGCAGCTGCGGCGCAACTTCCTGCGCTCGCCGCTGCTCCTCATACCGGAGGTCTACTGGGACTGGTGCAACAGCGAGGTCATGGTGATGGAGCGCATGACGGGGATCCCGATCAGCCAGGTCGAGCGCCTGAAGGACGCGAACGTCGACATCCCGCGCCTCGCGCGAGCAGGCGTGGAAATCTTCTTCACGCAGGTCTTTCGCGACGGGTTCTTTCACGCCGACATGCATCCGGGAAACATCTTCGTGGCCAGCGACCCCGTGCATCACGGGAAGTACATCGCGCTCGATTTCGGGATCATGGGCACGCTCTCGGAGACCGACAAAGGCTACCTTGCGCAGAACTTCCTCGCCTTCTTCCGCCGCGACTACCGCCGGGTGGCCACGGCGCACATCGAGTCCGGCTGGGTGCCGCCGGAGACGCGCGTCGACGAGCTGGAGAGCGAAGTGCGCGCCGTATGCGAGCCGATCTTCGACAAGCCGTTGAAGGAAATCTCGCTGGCGCGCGTGCTCATCCAGCTGTTCAAGGCGTCGCGCCGCTTCAACGTGGAGATCCAGCCGCAGCTCGTTCTGCTGCAGAAGACGCTTCTCAACGTCGAAGGACTCGGCCGCCAGCTCGATCCTGATCTCGACCTGTGGGTGACCGCGAAGCCTTTCCTCGAGCGCTGGATGCAGGACCAGCTCGGCTGGCGCGCGCTCGAGCGGCGCCTGCGCGAGGAAGCGCCTTTCCTGCTGAGCGCGCTGCCGCAGCTGCCGCGCCTCATCTATCAGAAGCTCTCCGCGCCGCCGCCCACACCCGACGTCGCCCTGCGGGAGTTCGCCGCGGCGCAGCGCGTGCGGTCGATCTGGCTCGCGATGGTGGCGGCCGTCGTCGGCGGCGCGATCGTGCTGCTGGTGCAGCATTGGGCGACGAGCGGATGAAGTTCGTCCCGCACTGGCTCGAAACGCTTGTACACTTCGCGAGGCGGTTGCAGGCCAGCCGCAAGGAATCCGCATGACCCACATCCTTCATCGCAGCCTTCGCGCGAGCTTGCCGCGCGCGGCTAGCGGACACGGCATCCGCATCGTCGACGCGAACGGCAAGGAGTATCTCGATGCGTCGGGCGGCGCCGCCGTGTCCTGCCTCGGTCACGGCCATCCCGAGGTTCTGCGCGCCATGCACGAACAGATCGACAGGATCGCCTACGCGCACACGAGCTTCTTCTCGACCGCGGTGGCGGAGGCGCTGGCCGACGAGCTCATCGCCCACGCGCCTCCCGGAATATCGCATGTGTATCTCGTCTCGGGCGGATCCGAAGCGATGGAGGCGGCGCTCAAGCTTGCGCGCCAGTACTTCGTCGAGATCGGCGAGCCGCAACGACGCCATTTCATCGCGCGGCGCCAGAGCTATCACGGCAACACGCTGGGTGCGCTCGCCGTCGGCGGAAACGAATGGCGCCGCCGCCAATTCGCGCCTCTCCTGATCGACGTCGCGCACATCTCGCCCTGCTACGAGTACCGTGACCGGTCGAGCGACGAGACCTCCGAGGCCTATGGCAAGCGCCTCGCGCACGAGCTGGAAGAGACGATTGGGCGGCTCGGTGGGGAGAATGTGATCGCCTTCTGCGCCGAGACTGTCGGGGGCGCGACCTCCGGCGCGCTGCCGCCCGTGCCGGGTTACTTCCGCCGCATCCGCGACATCTGCGACCGGAACGGCATCCTCCTCATCGCCGACGAGGTGATGTGCGGCATGGGGCGCACGGGCACGCTGCATGCGGTCGAACAGGAAGGCATCGCGCCCGACCTGATGGCGATCGCCAAGGGATTGGGCGGCGGCTACCAGCCGATCGGCGCCGTGCTCGCCGCCGAGAAGATCGTCGCTGCGCTCGCCGCCGGCAGCGGCTTCTTCCAGCACGGACACACCTACATCGGGCATCCAGTCGCCTGTGCGGCGGCGCTCGCAGTGCAGAAGATCATCCAGCGCGAGGACTTGCTCGCGCGCGTGCGCCGCCAGGGCGCGGCCTTAAGCGAGCGACTCGGGCATGCATTCGGCGCGCATCCGAACGTGGGCGACATTCGCGGGCGAGGACTCTTCATGGCGCTGGAGCTAGTCGCCGACCGCGACTCGAAGGAGCCTTTCGATCCCGCGTCGAGGCTGCACGCGCGCATCAAGGCAGAAGCGATGGCCCGAGGGCTCATGGTTTACCCCATGGGTGGTACGATCGACGGCCGGAAGGGAGACCACGTGCTGCTCGCGCCGCCGTTCATCGTGAACGACGGCGAGCTGGACGAGATCGTGGCGCGGCTCGCCGCCGCGGTGAATGCCGCGCTCGCGGGCGTTTCGAGTCATCCCGAGCGGAGCGAGGGATCTGCCGTGGCGGCGGATCCATGAATGATGACAGCAGATTCCTCCTCGCTTGCGCTCGTCGGAATAACAAGAAACCAGAATGCTTTCACTCACCACGGAGGAGATCCACCATGTCCAATATTTTCACGAAGCTCTTGAGCACTGCGGCGTCGATCGCCGCGACCATCGCGCTCGTCGGTCTTGCAACGCTGCCGTCCGCGGCGATCGCGCAGCAGAAGTTCGTCACCATCGGCACGGGCGGCGTCACCGGCGTGTACTACGCAGTCGGCGGCGCGATCTGTCGTCTCGTAAACAAGGACCGCGCGAAGACCGGCATCCGCTGCTCCGTCGAATCGACCGGCGGCTCGGTCTACAACGTCAACACGATCAAGGCCGGCGAGCTCGATTTCGGCATGACGCAATCCGACGTCCAATACCAGGACTACAACGGCACCGGACCGTTCAAGGAAGCGGACAAGGACCTGCGCGCCGTCATGTCCGTGCATCCCGAGCCGTTCACCGTCGTGGCGCGCAAGGAGGCCAACGTCAAGACCTTCACCGATTTCAAGGGCAAGCGCTTCAACGTCGGCAATCCCGGTTCCGGCACGCGCTCGGCGATGGAGGAGCTGCTCGCGGCCGAAAACATGAAGCTTTCCGATTTCGCGCTCGCCTCGGAGTTGAAGGCCGACGAGCACGGTCCGGCGCTCTGCGACAACAAGATCGACGGCTTCTTCTACGGCGTCGGCCATCCGTCGGCGAACATCCAGGACCCCACGACCGCCTGCGGCGCGAAGCTCGTCTCGCTCATCGGCCCTGCGATCGACGGCCTGGTGAAGAAGTACCCGTACTACGCCTACGCCACGATCCCCGGCGGCATGTACGCGAACAATCCCGAGCCGACCAGGACCTACGGCGTGCTCGCCACGCTGGTGACATCGTCGAAGGTGCCGGCCGATACGGTCTACATCATCACCAAGGCCGTGTTCGACAACTTCGACGAATTCAAGAAGCTGCACCCCGCCTTCGCGAACCTCGACCCGAAGAACATGGTGAAGGACGGGCTCTCCGCGCCGCTGCATGAAGGCGCGGCGCGCTACTACCGCGAAAAGGGCTGGATCAAGTGACGCGGATGTCCGAGAGCAAGACGCGAAGCGTCGCAGCGATCGGAGACAGCCCGCGTCATCCCCGCGAAAGCGGGGATCCAGTGGCTTGCCACATGAACGGAACGCCACTGGGTTCCCGCTTACGCGGGAACGACGAAGAGTGACCGAGTCCGTTGACGTCCAGGAGCTGATCCAGGAAGCGGACCTCGGCCGGCGCAAGCCGGTCGGGGTCACGCGCGCCATTCTCGCCGCGACCTGCGTGGGCTGGTCGCTGCTGCAGCTGTGGTATGCCTCGCCGCTGCCGTTCACTTTCAACGCGTTCATTCTCAACGATACCGAGATGCGCTCGTTGCACCTGGGCATCGCGCTCTTCGCGGCCTATCTCGCTTACCCGTTCCTCAAGTCCTCGCCGCGAGACCGCGTTCCAGCACCGGACTGGCTGTTCGCGGTCGCGGCGGCGTTCTGCGGCGCCTATCTCTTCCTGTTCTACCGCGAGCTCGCCACGCGCCCGGGGCAGCCGACGCCGCTCGACTTCGCGGCGGCCATCGCCGGCATGGCTCTGCTGCTCGAGGCGACGCGGCGCGTCGTCGGGCCGCCGCTCGCCATCATCGCCGGCCTGATGCTCGTGTACGCGTTCGCGGGTCCGTGGATGCCCGACGTGATCCAGCACAAAGGCGTCTCGCTGACCAAAGCCGTGTCGCACTACTGGCTCACCACCGAAGGCGTGTTCGGCGTGGCGGTCGGCGTCTCGGCGAGCTACATCTTTCTTTTCGTGCTGTTCGGGTCGCTGCTGGAGAAAGCAGGCGCGGGCAACTACTTCATCAAGGTCGCGTTCGCGTTCCTCGGTCACATGCGCGGCGGTCCCGCGAAGGCCGCGGTGGTCTCATCCGGGATGATGGGCATGATCTCGGGCTCGTCGGTCGCCAACGTCGTGACCTGCGGCACCTTCACGATTCCGCTGATGAAGCGCGTCGGCTACACCGCGGAGAAGGCCGGCGCGATCGAGACGGCAGCGGGCGTCGATGGACAGATCATGCCGCCGGTGATGGGCGCGGCCGCATTCCTGATGGCCGAATACGTCGGCGTGTCCTACGTGGAGATCTGCAAGAACGCCGCGCTGCCCGCGGCGATCTCGTACATCGCGCTCTTCTACATCGTGCATCTCGAGGCGTGCAAGGCGGGGATCAAGGGCCTGCCGCCGCGCCCGGGCAGCTCGGCGCTCGGCCGCATCGCCGGCATCGTGATGACGCTCGCCGGGCTCGTCATCTTCGCCAACGTCGTCTACTACGCGCTGGGATGGCTCAAGGACGTCTTCCCGAACGCCGCGCTGTGGATCGTGCTCGGACTGATCGCGGTCGTCTATGTCGCGCTCCTGCGCATCGTCGCGGCCGAGCCCGATCTCGTGATCGACGATCCGAACGCAGCCGTGATCGCGCTTCCGCCTCTCAAGGAAACGCTGCTCGCGGGCTTGCACTATCTGCTGCCGGTGATCCTGTTGATCTGGGTGCTGATGGTCGAGCGCCTCTCGCCCGGCCTCTCGGCTTTCTACGCGACGGTGCTCCTGATCGTGATCCTGCTCACGCAGAAGCCGCTGATCGCATTCTTCCGCGGCGAAGCCGCGCTGCTCGCACGCTTTCGCGCGGGCTGGCACGACCTCGTCGACGGCCTGGGCACGGGTGCGCGCAACATGATCGGCATCGCCATCGCCACCGCCGCCGCGGGCATCGTCGTCGGGACGGTCACCCTTACCGGCTTCGGCCTCGTGATGACCGATCTCGTCGAGACGATTTCCGCCGGCAACATGATCGGCATGCTGTTCCTCGTGGCGACGATCTGCATCATCCTAGGCATGGGCATGCCGACCACCGCGAGCTACATCGTCGTCTCGACACTGATGGCGCCCGTGGTGGTCGAGCTGGGCGCACAGAGCGGCCTCGTCGTCCCGCTCGTCGCCGTGCACATGTTCGTCTTCTACTTCGGCCTGATGGCCGACGTGACGCCGCCGGTCGGTCTTGCGGCTTTTGCCGCATCGGCGATCTCGCGCGGAGATTATCTGCGCACCGGTTTCACGGCGTTCTGGTACAGCATCCGCACCGGCATCCTGCCCTTCATGTTCATCTTCAACACCGAGCTGCTGCTGATTGGCGTGAACTCCTTCGGCCACCTCGCCCTGACGGTGGCCGCCGCGATCACCGCGATGCTCGTGTTCGCGGCGGCCACGCAAGGGTGGTTTCTCACCCGCAGCCGCTGGTACGAATCGGTCGCGATGCTGCTCGTGACCTTCACCCTGCTGCGTCCGGATTTCTGGCTCGACTATCTCTACCCGAAATACAACGTCGAGCCGCCGCAGAAGCTGATGGAGCTCGCGTCCTCGGCCCCTCCGAACACGGGCTTGCGGCTGCGCATCGAAGGCACGAGCATCGAGGGCAAGGACGTGAAGAAGATCGTGCTGTTGCCGCTCGGCGAGGCCGGAGCGGCGGTGCAGCGCTTCGGGCACTCGGGATTGACGACGATGGCCACGCCTGCCGGCGTGCAGGTCGCGGCAGTGAACCTGCACAGCGCTGCGGACAGGGCGGGCATCGAACAGGGCTTTGTCGTCACCGGCATCGAGACCCGCGCCACGCGACCCGCGCAGGAGTGGCTGTTCCTGCCCGCGCTCGCGGTGCTGGGCGCAATCGTGCTGCTGCAGCGAAGGCGGCTTGCGGCGGGCGCTGGCGTTCGCCCAGCGACGCAGGGGGCGTGAGCGCCACCCACGCGCGAAGTGCCGCCCCGCCGCTTTTCTGCAATAATCATCGCCCCTACCTGATTCCGCGAGGCATCGCGTGAAGATGGTGAGTTTCCTGCGAATCGTCGCGATCGCAGCGCTTTCGTTCAGCGCCATCGGCGCATGTGCCGAGCCGGCGCCGGTCATCCTGTTGCCGGTCAACGGCGCCATCGGACCGGCCAGCGCGGATTTCATCGTGCGCGGTCTCGCGCGCGCGGAGAAGGACAACGCCCAGCTCGTCGTCGTGCAGATCGACACGCCCGGCGGTCTCGACACCGCGATGCGCGACATCATCAAGGCGATATTGGCGTCGCCGGTTCCGGTGGCGGTCTTCGTGGGCCCCAGCGGGGCGCGCGCCGCGAGCGCCGGCACCTACATCCTTTATTCCGCGCACATTGCGGCGATGGCGCCGGGCACCAATCTCGGCGCCGCTACGCCGATTCAGATCGGCATGCCTTCGCCGGGCTCGCCTTCGTCGCCGCCGAGCGGCGACAAGGAAAAGGACAAAGCCAAATCCTCCGAGGATCATTCGCAGGACACGCTGACCAAGAAGCAGACGAACGACGCGGCCGCCTACATCCGCGGGCTCGCGCAACTGCGCGGGCGCAACGCCGAGTGGGGCGAGCGCGCGGTGCGCGAAGCGGTGAGCCTGTCGGCCGATGAAGCGCTCGCGCAAAAAGTCATCGATGTCACTGCCCGCGACGTCCCCGAGCTGTTGAAAAAGCTCGACGGCCGAAAGGTGACCACTGCCGCGGGAGAGCGCACGCTCGCGACAGCGGGAGCGGTCGCCGTCCGCGTCGAGCCGGACTGGAAAAGCCGCTTCCTCGCCGTGATCACCGAGCCCAGCGTCGCGCTGATCCTCATGATGCTCGGCGTGTACGGGCTCTTCTTCGAGTTCTCCAACCCCGGATTCGTGCTGCCGGGTGTCGTAGGTGCGATCTGCCTCTTCGTCGCGCTTTTCGCGCTCAACATGCTGCCGGTGAACTACGCCGGCCTGCTGCTGATCCTCCTGGGGCTGGCGTTCCTGATCGCCGAGGCCTTCTTTCCGAGCTATGGATCGCTCGGCGTGGGAGGCATCATCGCCTTCGTGATCGGCGCCATCATGCTGATCGACACCGAAGTGCCGGGATTCGGCGTTCCCTACTGGCTGATCGGTGCGCTGGCACTGATCTCCGCGGCGTTCGTCCTCCTTGTCGGAGGGCTCGCCGTAAGGTCGCGCCGGCGCCCGATCGTCACCGGCAGCGAGGAGCTGATCGGCAGCGTGGGCGTGACTCTGGAGGATGTGCAAACGGAGGGCTGGGCGCGTGTGCGCAGCGAACAATGGCGCGTGCAGAGCCCGGTCCCGCTGAAGCGCGGCCAGAACGTCCGCGTAACCGGCCGCGAAGGCCTCGTGCTGACGGTGGCACCGTTGGGACGAGCCGACCAAGGAGCGTGAGACATGTTCGGAATCGGCTTTGGTGGCTTCATTCTTATCGTCGTCATCCTGCTCGTTGCCGTATCGCTCAAGATCCTGCGCGAGTACGAGCGCGCGGTCGTGTTCCAGCTCGGGCGCTTCTGGAAAGTCAAGGGGCCGGGACTCTTCATCCTGATCCCGGGCGTCCAACAGATGGTGCGCGTCGACTTGCGGACAATCGTCATCGTCGTCCCACCGCAGGACGTCATCACGCACGACAACGTCTCGGTCAAGGTGAACGCGGTGCTTTACTTCCGCGTCGTCGATCCCGCGAAGTCGGTGATCCAGGTGGCGAAGTTCCTCGAGGCCACGAGCCAGCTCGCGCAGACAACGCTGCGCGCCGTGCTCGGCAAGCACGACCTCGACGAACTGCTCGCCGAGCGCGAGAAGCTCAATCTCGACATCCAGCACGTGCTCGATACGCAGACCGACGCCTGGGGTATCAAGGTCTCGAACGTCGAGATCAAGGACGTGGACCTCAACGAGTCGATGGTTCGGGCCATCGCGCGCCAGGCCGAGGCCGAACGCGAGCGCCGTGCCAAGATCATCCATGCCGAGGGTGAGCAGCAGGCAGCCGAAAAACTGTTGCAGGCCGCGCAGATGCTCGCGCGCCAGCCTCAGGCGATGCAGCTTCGCTATCTGCAGACGCTGGCCCTGATCGCCGGCGACAAGAGCTCGACCATCGTGTTTCCGCTGCCCATGGAACTGCTCACCGCGCTCGGAGCGATCAGGCCGGCGCAGACGCCGTAGCCGGGCGCGCCTCCCGCTCGCGGCGCGTACTCATCCGTCGGTATCAGCCGGAAGTCGCAATCGCCGGTGCGCGAACGATGCGACAGTCGGCGGCATGGATGCCGACCGCGAATCTCCCGCACCGACCCAGCACTTCTTCACCGCCGCGCTCGGCGACGAGCACGCGAGCCTGCTGACGGAGCACGCCGATACGCTGCTGCTGGCGTTCCGGGCCTGCCGCGACCGCTACCCCTTCACCATGACCGCGGGCGTGATCCTGCCCGATCACCTGCATTGCATCCTCGCCCTGCCCGCGTGCGACGCCACCCGGAGCGCACGCTGGCGATTAATCCAGGGACTCTTCGAGCGGGTGATCGGTGGCGGACGAGGACAATGGCAGAGCTTCGAGGACCGTGCGATCGCCGATGGGGCCGAGCTGGAGCGGCGCATCGACTACATCCACAGCGATCCGGTGCGTCACGGCTTCGTCCGGACGCCGAGAAAATGGCCCTACTCGTCGCTGCATGCCTACATCTCGCACGGGCTGCGGCCGCTGTATTGGACGGGCGACGTCACCGGAAGCTACGGAGCGCGATACGCCGCGTAGGTGTCATCCCGACCCCGCGCAAGCGGGGGAGGGATCCGCTTTCGTGTGCGAAATGCAGATTTCTCGCTGCGCTCGGAATGACAAACTACGTTACCTGGTACCGACGGTCGTCTCGTTCCACACGAGCTCGACGCCGGGCACGTTCTTCACGAACCGCTCGAGCGTCTTCTTCTGCGCGGCGCTCCGAACGCATCCCTGCAGCGTGACGAACTTGCGCGTCGTGGTCACCCACAGGCTCGTGTTGCGGAAGCGTGCATCGCTCTTGATCGCATCGACGACGCGCACGTTAATCTCGGGATCGCGCTTGTAGGCGCCACCGCACTCGCAGGTGCCCGCGAGGCAGCAGGACGTGCCGCGCTCGGCGCGCGAGTGTGCGCTCGTCCGCATCTCCTGCTCGGTCAGGACGGGCGGCTGCACCGTCGGGCAGCCCGCATAGCCCGCGGTCGCCGGCGCGAACGGATCGAGCTGATAGGTGCGTGGCGCGTCGGCGGCGGCAGCGAGCGCCGTCAACGAACATGTGAGCGCAAGAATGACGTGTCGTCGCACCGTGACTCCAAGTCGCGTGGAAACGAACCTCATTTTGCTACAATCGGAACCATACGCGAGGGGGGTCGGCTCCATCATCCGGAGCCTCCAATGCCGTTACTCGAGATCCAGAACGTCACCCGCCGTTTCGGTGATTTCACCGCGGTCGACAACGTCAGCATCGGCATCGAGGCCGGCGAGTTCTTCACCCTTCTCGGTCCGTCGGGTTGCGGCAAGACAACGCTTCTGCGTACGATCGCCGGTTTCGAAGTGCCGGACGGCGGCCGCATCCTGCTCAACGGCGAGGATCTCGCCGACCGCCCGCCGGAGCGGCGCCCGATGCGCATGGTTTTCCAGAGCTACGCGCTTTTCCCGCACATGACGGTCGAGGGCAACGTCGCGTTCCCGCTGCAGATGTCGAACGTCCCAGCCACGGAAATCACGGGCAAGGTCCGCGAGGCCCTCGAGGACGTGCGGCTCACCGGCTTCGGGAAGCGCTACCCGCATGAGCTTTCCGGCGGTCAGAAGCAGCGCGTGGCGATCGGCCGCGCGCTGGTCACGCACCCGAAGGTGCTCCTGCTCGACGAGCCGCTCGCCGCGCTCGACGCGAAGCTGCGCGAGGAGATGCAGCTCGAGTTGATCAACCTGCAGAAGGAAGTCGGCATCACCTTCGTGTACGTCACGCACGACCAGACCGAGGCGCTCGCGCTTTCGCATCGCATCGCGGTCATGAACAAGGGCCGCGTCGAGCAGCTCGACGAGCCCTCGAAGATCTACGGCTTTCCGCGCACGCGCTTCGTCGCCGACTTCATCGGGCATTGCAATATCTTCTCCGGGCCGGTGAAGGAGCGCGACGGCGGGCTCGTCACCCTCGAGGTTCCGGGACTCGGACCCGTGCGCGTCGCGGCCGATGCGCAAGTCGCTTCGGGAGGCGTGGGCTCGGTCGCTCTGCGTCCGGAGAAGATTCGCATCCAGGCCTCTGCGCCCGAGGGCACGCCTGACAATCACTATCGCGGTACGGTGGCCGATCTCCTCTACATGGGCGACGTCACCGTGTACAAGGTCGCCACGCCCGGCGGCATGCGCGTCGAGGCACTGCTCGCCAATTCGCAGAGCGGACGAGCCAAGTTTTTCGAGGTCGGCGACGCGGTCGAGGTGAGCTGGCCGGTCGATGCGGGCTATTTCATCGCGGAGTAGGCGAATGAGCTCCGCTACCGCACGCAGGTCGGCCCGTCTCGGGCGATGGCTGGTGAGCGGGCCACCCGTTCTCTATCTCTTCGTCTTCTTCGCCGTCCCCACGCTTATCATGGTCCTGGCGTCGTTTCGCACACCGGGCGAGTTCGGCGGCCTGGCGCCGCTCGTCGAGGACGGCAAGCTCGACCTCAACCTCGAGAGCTACGCGCGCTTCTTCTCCGAAGCGATCTACGCCGAGATCTTCCTCAAGTCGGTCTGGTATGCGCTCGCCACGACGTTCTTCTGCCTCGCGCTCGCCTATCCGCTGGCAGCGCTCATCGCGAGAAGCCCCAAGCGCTATCGCGACCTGTTGCTGCTCCTGGTCATCCTGCCCTTCTGGAGCAATTTTCTCATTCGTATCTACGCATGGATGATCATCCTCGGACCGAACGCGGCGCTGGCGCGGACGGTGAACGGCATTCTTCGATGGTTCGGCCACGAACCGGTGCCGTTGCTGTTCAGCTCCTTCGCTGTCCTGGTTTGCCTGGTGTACGTGAGCCTGCCGTTCATGGTGCTGCCGCTCTACGCCAACCTCGAGAAGCACGATCAGGCGCTCCTCGACGCGGCACAGGACCTCGGCGCGAACGCCTGGCAGCGCTTCTGGCGCATCACGTTTCCGCTCTCGCTCCCGGGAGTGTTCGCGGGCTCGGCGCTGGTCTTCATCCCCGCGCTCGGCATCTTCGCCATCCCCGACATTCTGGGCGGGCCGGAGGACAGCCTCATAGGCAACGTGATCAAGCAGCAGTTCCTCGAGACGCGCGACTGGCCGTTCGGCAGCGTGCTGTCGATCGTGCTTACCGTGGCGGCGCTGGCGATCGCCGGCTTCGCAGCCTGGGTCGCGCGCCGCAATCTCGGCACGCCGTCGAGCGCAAGGAAAGTGAGCGCGTGATGAGGAGCAAGCGCGGGATCACGCTGTGGATCGCCGCCGGTGCGGGCTACGCGTTTCTCTACGTGCCGCTCATCATCGTGATCGTCTATTCGTTCAACAATTCGCGGCTCAACGCCGAGTGGGTGGGTTTCACGCTCAACTGGTACGACACGCTCTTCCACGACCAAAACATGATCTTCGCCGCCGGCAACTCGCTCGCGATCGCGCTCACCGCGAGCTTCGTCTCGACGGTGCTTGGCACGGCCGCCGGCGTGGCCATGTACCGCTACCCGACAAAGCTCCTGTCGGTGCTCGTCCTCGCGCCAATCGCCATTCCCGAGATCCTGATGGGGGTGAGTCTGCTCATCTTCTTCGTGCTGCTCAACTTCACGCTCGGGCTCGTATCGGTCGCGCTCGCGCACATCGCCTTCTGCATCGGCTTCGTTGCGATCGTGGTGCGCGCGCGGCTCGCCGGCATGGACGAGAGCCTGACCGAGGCGGCGCGCGACTGCGGCGCCTCGCCATGGCAGACCTTCCGTTACATCACGCTGCCGCTCATCATGCCCGGCGTGATCGCGGGAGCGCTGATGGCGTTCACGCTTTCGATCGACGACTTCGTCATCACCTTCTTCACCGCGGGCGCCGGCACGGTCACGCTGCCGCTCCAGATCTACTCGATGATCAAGATCGCGGTGACGCCGGAAGTGAACGCCGTTTCCAGCCTGTTGATGCTGCTCACGCTGGCGCTTATCATCATCGCCTCCCGCGTCTCGCCGACCATCCTTCGCTCCCAAGAGGGCCTGTCATGAAGAAGCTACTGTGGCTATCCGCCGCATTTGCCGTCTGTGCGTTGTTCGCGGCGCCAGTGTTCGCCAAGGACGAGTTTCATCTCTACAACTGGAACAACTACATCGCGCCCGAGACGGTCAAGCGTTTCGAGGACTTCTGCAAGTGCACGGTCGTCCAGACCTACTACTCGTCCAACGAGGAGCTGCTCGCCAAGCTCGCTGCCGGCGCCAAGGGCTACGACATGCTCGTGCCCACGACCAATGCGGTCGATGCGCTGATCAAGGGCAAGCGGCTCCAGCCGCTCGACCACTCGCAGCTTCCGAACCTCAAGAACATCGATCCGCGCTATCTCAACACGCCGTTCGATCCGGGAAACAAGTACTCGGTGCCTTACGCGATGTCGACCACCATCATCGGCTACAACGACGTGAAGATGAAGGAGCTGGGACTACCGACCGATACCTGGGCGGTCATCTTCGAGCCGAAATATCTCGAGAAGGTGAAGGGCCGCATCACCGTGCTCGACGACGAGAACGAGCTCTTCGCCGCCGCGCTCAAGTATCTCGGGTATTCGGTCAACGACGTCGACGAGAAACACTGGAAGGAAGCGCAGGCGCTGATCAACAAGGCGAAGCCCTACTGGGCGGCGTTCAACGCGTCGTCCTACATCAAGGAGCTGACGGTCGGGAACATCTGGCTCGTCCATGGGTACTCGAACGACATCTTCCAGGCGAACCTCGACGCGCAGGCCGCGAAACGCCCGTTCCACCTAGTGCAGGGCATGCCGAAGGAAGGCGCGGTGCTGGCGGTCGACAACATGGTGATCCCGAAGGACGCGCCGCGGCCCGATCTTGCGCTCAAGTTCATGAACTTCATGTTGGAGGGCAAGAATTCCAGCGAGCTCACCAACCTCATCGGCTCCGGCAATCCGAACCTGGATGCGGTGAAGTACATAAAGCCCGAGATCCTCAAGAATCCGGCGATCTTCCCCACCAAGGAGGTTGCGGCCAGGCTCGAACAGCTGAAGGACCTGACCGTCGCGCAGCGGCGCTTGCGCAGCCGCATGTGGACGGAGATCAAGGCTGGGCATTGACGATCCCAGCGCATGACGCCCTGACCCTGCGCCTGCTCACCGGCAAGCCGGCCGAGATAGCCGCGCTGCAGCGCGTGCTCGAGGCCGCGCCGGATTATTTCGAGCGCGTCACGGGAGCTTCGCCGGGCGGCGCCGAGGCGCAGAGTACCTTCACCGCGCTGCCGCCGGACAAGACCTACGCGGACAAGTTCGTGTGGGGCCTCTATGAAGGCGAGGCGATGATCGGCTGCGCCGACGTGATCCGCGGCTTTCCGGTGTTCGAGAAGGCGGTCATCGGGCTGCTGCTCCTCGCGCAGCCCTGGCAGCGCCGCGGGCTCGGCCGCGCGTTCGCCGCGCTCATCGAGCAGGCGATCGCGGCGTGGCCCGAGATCGAGCGCCTTCGCATCGGCGTGGTTGCATCGAACACGAGCGCCCTGGCCTTCTGGCGCAAGCTCGGCTATCGCGAGACCGGCGAGGTGAAGCAGAACCCCGAATTCGTCCGCGAGGTGATGGTGCTCGAGAAACCCGTTGCACGAGCACGTGGCGGATGAACGAACCGCATCGCACCCGCCTGCCGCATTGTCTCGCCCTGCTCTACGGGCTGATGATTGCATACGCGAGCCTGGAGCCGTTTTCGGACTGGATGGCGCCGCTTCCGGACACACCCTTCTTTCTCTTCGCGCCGTTTCCGCCACGTTTCACGCGCTTCGACATCGTGGTCAACGTGATCTCGTATGCGCCGTTCGGATTCCTCCTTGCATTGATCGGCGGGAGCAGGAGCGCGCCGGCGCGGGTCGCAACCGCGGTCGGCATCGCCGCGCTCGTTTCCTTCGTGATGGAGGCGACACAGATGTTCCTGCCCATGCGCGATGCGAGCGCGCTCGACTTCGTTTCGAACAGTGCCGGCGCGGCGCTCGGCGCTCTCGCGGCACTGGCGTTCGATCGCACGCCGGGACTGCGCCGGCGCATCGCGGACTGGCGCAATCGCGTTTTCCTGGACGATCGCAGCGGCGACGTCGGCATCGCCCTCCTGTGCATCTGGCTGCTGTCGCAGGTGAATCCGGGCATCCCGCTGTTCGCGGCGACCTTCGACCCGTCGCGCGAGCTCACTCCCGACGTCGCCGGCACGCTGCTGCAGGCGGCACAAAGCGCATTCAACGTGATCGGCGTGGGGCTGTTCCTTGCGTTGCTGCTGCGGCGGCGGCGCGACTTCGGCATCGCGGTGCTCGCGCTGATCGCGCTCGCGCTGGTGCTCAAGGTGATGGCGGCCGCGCTGTTGCTGAAGTCGGCGGCATGGGAGTCGTGGTTCAAGCCCGGCGTGTCGCTCGGTGTGGCCGCCGGGGCGCTGGTGCTGCTGCTCGCGGTGTGGCTGCCGCGGCCGGTGCGCACGACCCTATGCGCGGTAGCGCTGCTCTCTTCGCTCGTTGCGCCGCTGCTTGCGCCGGACCTGTGGCAGGCGCGGGCGCCGCTGGCGCTCTTCGACTGGTCGTACGGGCAATTGCTCAACTTCAACGGGCTGACCCACGCGGTGCTCGTCATCTGGCCGCTCGCCGCAAGCGGCTATCTGCTGTGGCTCGCGGGCCAGCCGGGGTGGGGTGCCCGCGGGGTATGATGCTCGCATGACTTACTACAAGCGCCATGTTTTTTTTTGCTGCAACCAGCGCGATCCGCCCGAGGCCTGCTGCAACAATCACGGGTCGGCAGACATGCAGGCCTACGCGAAGCAGCGCATCAAGGCATTGCACCTGGACGGCAAGGGCAAGATCCGCATCAACAAGGCCGGCTGCCTCGACCGTTGCACGGAGGGCCCAGTGGTCGTCGTCTATCCCGATGCTGTCTGGTACACCTACGTCGACCGGCACGACATCGACGAGATCATCGAGTCGCACCTCATTCACGGCCACATCGTGGAAAGGCTGAAGATTTGAGCCTTCGCGGTGAACGGCGGCGCGTCATCGCCGGTCCCGCGGGCGCGCTCGAAGTCGCGGTGAACGAGCCCGAAGCGACACCCCACGGCATCGCGCTCGTCGCCCATCCGCATCCGCTGCAGGGCGGAACGCTCGACAACAAGGTTGCGCAGACGCTCGCGAAGACCTTTGCGGCGCTCGGCTATGTCAGCGTGCGTTTCAACTTTCGCGGTGTGGGCAAGAGCGAGGGCGCGTTCGACGAAGGCGTGGGCGAGACGGCCGACGCGCTCGCGGCGCTGGATTTCGGCCGCAGCGAATTTTCCGCGCTCGCGCAGCATCCGCCGGTGCTTGCCGGATTCTCCTTCGGCTCGTACGTGCAATCGCGGGTCGCGGGAGTCGTCGCGTTCGAACGCATGGTGCTCGTTGCCCCCGCCGTAATGCGCTTCCCGGTCGAAACCGTTCCGGCGGACACGATCGTGGTCCACGGCGACGAGGACGACGTCGTCGCGCTCGCCGACGTGCTGGCGTGGGCGCGACCGCAGCAGTTGCCGGTGATCGTGTTTCCCGGCTGCGGTCATTTCTTCCACGGCCGGCTGACGCAGTTGCAGCGGGTGATTACAGGGATGTGGCAGCCCTTGGACAAGCCTGCCCTGAGCAGAGCCGAAGGGCTCAGGACAGGCTCATGAACCCTCTCGACGCCCCCGTCCTCTCGGTATCGGGACTGCGCAAGTCCTATGACGGCAACGAGGTCGTATGCGGGCTCGACTTCGCCATTCGCCGCGGCGAATGCTTCGGACTGCTGGGCCCGAACGGCGCCGGCAAGACGACCACGCTTCGCTGCTGCCTCGGACTCATCGATCCCGATGCCGGTGCGATTACGATGGTGGGCGAGCCGGTGCCGAAGGCTGCGCGCGAGGCGCGCATCCGGGTGGGCGTCGTGCCGCAGATGGACAACCTCGATCCGGATTTCACCGTAGTCGAGAATCTGCTGATCTACGGCCGCTATTTCCGACTGCCCAATGCGCTCATCAACTCGCGCATCCCGCGCCTGCTCGACTTCGCCGGCTTGGCGAGCAAGGGCGAGGCCAGCATCCGCACGCTCTCCGGCGGCATGAAGCGACGGCTCACGCTGGCGCGCGCGCTCATCAACGATCCCGAGCTGTTGATGCTCGACGAGCCGACGACCGGACTCGACCCGCAGGCGCGGCACCTGATCTGGGACGGGCTGCGGCAGCTTCTCAAGCAGGGCAAGACGATTCTGCTCACGACGCATTTCATGGACGAAGCGGAGCGCCTGTGCACGCGACTCGCGGTGATCGACCGCGGCCGGATGATCGCAAGCGATGCTCCGCGCGCGCTGATCGCGCAACACGTCGAGCCCGAGGTGATCGAGGTCTACGGCGACGAGGCGCGCAACTGGGCGAACCGCCGCGGGCGGGCGCTTGCGGATCGGATCGAGCTGACCGGCGAGACGGCGTTCTGTTACGCGCGCGACGCAGCGCCGCTCCTCGCCGAGCTGGCGCACGCGAATGGCGTGCGCTATCTGCATCGCCCCGCGAATCTCGAGGATCTGTTCATCAAGCTCACTGGGCGTGAACTACGCGACTAAGAGGGTTCGTCGCGCGGTCGGGGGCCGTGGCGCAATTCGGTCGTCGAGCGGGTCCGGGCGCGGCTTCGGTCGTCAACACACGATCTCCCTCGCCGCGCCACCCGCTTAACGACGACTGCGCCACATCGCCCCTCACCACGCGGCGAACCCTCTTCTACCGCGCACGGCGTCGCTGTGCCGCCGCAGCAACGGCCCCGAAGACAGCGAGTGCCGCGAAGCCGACCATCGCTTCGGTGTAGAGCATGGCGCCCTCGTTCCAGCGCGTGCGCGCCCAGCCGTCGACGACCGTCATGTACGCGATCGGGATGTTGGCGAGCGAGGCGTACACGTTGTACTTCGTCGCCGCCGCGCCGCGGCCGATCGCTTCGAGCACGACCGCCGAGAAGCCCGCGTAGGTGAGCCCCGTGATGAGCGCGTACGCCAGCGTGAACTCGATGTACATGAGCTCGGTGCGCGGCGCTAGCGCCATCGCCACCGCGCACAACGCCTGCAGGATCCCGTAGACGACGTACGAAAGCTTGCGATCCATTCGGTCGGCGAGGTAGCCGCCGAGCACGCAGCCGACCGCGGAGACGATGCCGCCGAAGACTCCGTTGGCAAGCGCCACGGCGTTGGCGCTCGCGTGCCAATCGTCGGCCACGGCGGACCACAGGTTCGATGCGGCACCGGTGCCGATCGGCAGGAAGCAGATGATGAGCCCGAGAAATCCGCGACGCGAGCGGGCCACGGCCCAGAGGTCGCGTCCCACTTCGACGAGATTCCGCCCGAAGCCGGCCTCGTGCGGCGCGGCGCCGCCGTCCGCGATGAAGGGCAGCACGAGACAGCACAGCGCGCAGGCCGCGCCGATGAACGCGCCCGCCGCCCAGGGCTGGGTCAGAACCTGCGCCAGCCACAACGCCGCGCCGCCGCCGACGCCGTAGCCGCCGAGGTTGCCCGCCTGGTACCAGCCGCCCGCGCGCCCCTTCTCGCGCTCGCCGGTGGCGTAGGCGATCATGCCGTCCGCAGCGATCGAGGTGAAGGTGTTGCCGAGGCTCACGACGAACACGATCGCGGTCAGCAGCGGCAGTCCGGAGCCGTTGGCCGGCACCGCGCTCATGGCCACACAGCCGATTGCGGTCGCGAGCGTGCCGAGCGTGTACCAGGTCTTGCGGCTGAGCGTCGTGTCGACGAGCGGTGCCCACGCGAACTTCCAGGTGTTGGGCACCACGCTCAAGGCAACGAGCGCGCCGATCGCTTCTGCACTCACGCCCTGCTGCGCGAGCAGATACGCGATCGTTACGGTGATGTAGCCGGAAAGCGCGCCGAACGGAACGTTCAGAAGAAGAAGAACCGCGGCGCGCGTTCTCCGGTCGCTGCCTGGCGGCGCGATATCAGAGCGCGCCGTCACTGAACGACATGCACCTTCAGCACATCGGGGAAGCAACCGGTGTCGCGCGCGGCGACCTGAAAGGCAAGGAAGTAGGTGAGCGTGTCGCGGTTCGGCGGCTCCTCGGGATTGACCGCTGTGTCGGTGACGACCACCCGCTTGAAGCTCGCGAAGCCGCCGCTCTTGTCGCGGGCGCTGAATTCGGCGCACATGCCGTTCTTCTTCGGCGCGAATGCGGCATTGCGAAGCTGCATGCTCGCCGGATCCTTGACCGATTGCCGCAGCTTGTCGGTGTAGCGGCGCACTGCGTCCTCGGCAGCCTGTACCTCCGCGGAGAGCTCTGCGGAGGGTCGTTCCTTCGCTCGCTGGTCCTCGAACTCGGCCGTGATCTTCTCGATGTGCTCGGCTGCCTCGGCGGCAGCCGCTTCCTTCATCGCCTGATCCTTGGCGCGCTCCTCGGCGAGCGACGTCTCGATCGCCTGTTTGAGCGCTTCATCGCGGGCAGCCTTCTCCGACTCGCTCAGCTTGCTGCAGGCGGCGAGCAGGAGCACACCGAGCACGATGCACGCGAAGCGACAATCCACTTTGATGATCCCCCCTCGGCTCGCGCGGCCGTTCATCAAACGTCAACGTCGTGTCCCGGGTTATACTCGGCCGCGGGACTCGCTGCAACGCCGCATGTACGCCTCCGTGCTCCGTACGCCGGAAATATCGCTGCGCTGGATTCCGGTGTGGCGGCGAAACCTTCTCGTCTGGCGCAAGCTCGCCATCGCTTCGGTGCTCGGCAACATTGCCGATCCGCTGCTGTATATGCTCGCGCTCGGCTATGGCATCGGCGCCTTCGTGCCCGAGGTCGGCGGCATGAAGTACATCGCCTTCATCGGCACCGGCATGGTCTGCCAGAGCGCCATGTTCACCTCATCGTTCGAGGCGATGTACTCGGCGTTCTCGCGCATGCACGTCCAGCGCACCTGGGAAGCCATCATCAACGCGCCGATATCGCTCGACGACGTCGTGCTGGCCGAATGGATCTGGGCGGCGACCAAGAGCGTGATGTCGGTGGCCGCAATCCTCGTCGTGATCCTGGCCCTGGGCTTCGGCCATTCGTGGCTCGCGATATGGGTGCTGCCGCTCGGATTCGTCACGGGGCTCACCTTCGCCGGCTTCGGCCTGGTGATGAACGCGCTCGCGCGCAACTACGACTTCTTCACCTACTCGCTGACTCTGTTCCAGACGCCGATGCTGCTGCTCTCCGGCGTGTTCTTCCCGGTCGATCAGCTGCCACCGGGGCTGCAGGCGATCGCGGCGGTGCTGCCGCTCTCGCACGCGATCGACATCGCGCGGCCGCTCCTCGCCGGGCGCGTCCCGGCGGCGCTCGCGCTGCACCTCGCCGTGCTCCTCATCTACGCCGGCGCGACCTATTTCATCGCGCTGGTGCTGACACGACGGCGGCTGCTCAAATAGCCATGCTCTGGGTCAAGTCGCTCCACATCGTGTTCCTGGTGAGCTGGTACGCGGGCCTCTTCTACCTGCCCCGGCTCTTCGTCTACCACGCGATGGCCTCCGACTCGATCGGCATCGAGCGCTTCAAGGTGATGGAGCGCAAGCTCTACTACGGCATCATGACGCCGAGCGCCGTGCTCACGATCGGCTCCGGCGCATGGCTGTGGCTAGGCTACGGCGTCACCGGCGGATGGCTGTACGCAAAGCTCGCGCTCGTCGCGATCCTTCTCGCGCATCACCTGTGGCTCGGCAAGCTGATGCGTGACTTCCGCGACGATCGCAACCGCCACGGCGACGTCTTCTACCGCTGGATTAATGAGATTCCCGCGCTGCCGATCTTGATCGCGATCGTACTGCTGGTCGTGTTCAAACCCTTCTGACCCGCGCATGGAAAACTACTTCGCGCCGTGCCCGCGCGGGCTCGAGAGCGCACTCGCCACGGAGCTCGAGCAGCTCGGCGCCACGGAAGTCGCCGCCACGGACGGCGGCGTGGCCTTCGCCGGCGCTCTCAACCTCGCATATCGCGCGAATCTCGAGAGCCGCATCGCGAGCCGAATCCTCTGGCGAGTGGGTGCGGCCAACTATGCAAGCGAGCGCGACATCTATGACGCTGCGTACGCGCTCGACTGGCCGCGCTGGTTTCGTGCCGAGCGAACGCTTCGCGTCGACGTCGCGGCGATGCGCTCACCGCTCAAAAGCCTCGAGTTTGCCACGCTGCGCATCAAGGATGCCGTGTGCGACCGCCACCGCGCTGCCGGCGGCGCGCGGCCCAGCGTCAGCAAAGAGCGGCCGGACGTGCGGGTGCACGCCTATCTCACGGCGGACCGCGCGACCTTCTACCTCGACACCTCCGGCGAAGCGCTCTTCAAGCGTGGCTACCGCCGCGAGGCCGCCGAAGCGCCGCTGCGCGAGAATCTCGCCGCCGGTCTGCTGCGCTTGGCCGGATGGACTCCGGACGTCGCCTTCCTCGATCCGATGTGCGGCAGCGGCACCATCGCCATCGAGGCGGCTTTGATCGCATTCGACGTCGCACCCGGGTTGAAGCGCACCTTCGGCTTTCAGAAGCTCGCTTGGTACGACGGCCCGACGTGGCAGCGGATCAAGCAGGCCGCGCAGCGGCGCATCCGGCCCGCGACTACCGTTGCGATCCATGCGAGCGATAGCGATGCGGCAGCGGTCGCGCGCTGTCGTACCAACGTCGCGGCGGCCGGCGTGTCTGCGGCTATTGTCGTCGATCGTTCGGATGCGCTGTCGCGCGCTGCGCCGGCGCGTTCGGGGGTGATCGTCAGCAATCCGCCGTATGGGGTGCGGGTCGCCGATGCCGAGCAGCTCGCTGCATTCTACCCGCGCCTCGGCGACGCGCTGAAGCAGCGCTTCGCCGGCTGGACGGCGTATCTTCTGAGCGGCGACGCACGGCTGCCGAAGTTGATCGGTCTCAGGGCGAGCCGGCGCACTCCGCTCTGGAACGGGGCACTCGAGTGCCGTCTCTACGAGTATCGCCTCGTCGCCGGCTCGGCACGCGACCGGACGATGCTAAAATGACCGAGCTTCCTTTCACCGCGAAGATTGCGCCATGATGCTCCCCAGCCGCCACTACGTTTCCGAGCACACTAAGTTCATGCGCGAGCTGATGAGAGAGAAGCCCGATCTCCTGCAGAAGCAGCGCGAGGCGCGTGCGATCTGGTGGGACAAGGCGCCGGGCGAGCTGGCCGAGGAGCGCAGGATGGACGAAGGCCGCGTGCCGCAGTCGCCGTACGTCTATTCCGGCAAGTAGGGCGTCGAGATTCACTCGGCCACGGGCCGCGCCTCGCCGTAAATGAAGTACTGCGCGGTCTGGCCGATCTCCGAAGTGAAACCGACTCGCTCCAGTTTGGCGGCAAGCACCGCGGGCTCGTAGAAGAGCTTCACGATCCGGAACTCGCGCCCGTCGTTGAGGCGGCGAGTCACGATGCCCGCGTCGCGCTCTGGCGACGGGTGGTCCTTCGCGGTCGACGTTGGATCGAAGGCGGAATCGACGAGATACGCCGCGCCACCTGGTGCCAGCGCAGTGCCAACCATCTTCCAGAACGGCGCGAAGCGCTCGTCGGGAACATGCGAGAGCCAGAAGCTGAAGAACACGGCATCGTAGCGCTCGCGCGGCTGCCACGCGAACAGATCCGCTTGCGCATACTCCACGTTGCCGCCCGCGACGCGGCCGCGATTGATCGCCAGCACCTCCGACGAAGCGTCGATCGCGGTGAGCCGTCCGACCTTCGGCGCAAGGAGGCGCGTGAAGAGCCCCGTCCCGCAGGCGAGCTCGAGCGCATTCTGCGGGCGACTCGCCTCGAGCCAACGCTCGACGGCGCGTTCGACCTCGCCGACGTCGGCGCGCCAGCGCGCGTTCCATTCCGGACCCCGGTCGTAGCGCCCGGTGCGGAACCACCATTCGTCGTACTCGCCGGCGCGCGCACGGTAGTAATCGATCTGGTCGTCGAGGATGCTGCGCTCGCTCACGGCTTGCGCAAGACAACGAGGTCGTGGTGCAGGATGTAGCCGGGCAGGATGTGCACGACCTCGAAGCTGCGGCCCCAGACGAGGCGCACGTAGTCGAGACTGTGCAATACGTTGACGTACTCGCCGCCGTGCTCGGCATGGCCGTCGAGCTGCGAGTTGTCTCCGGTGAAGACGATGCCCTTGGCCCTGACTTCGTCCTGCAGTCGGGCGTATTCGGGCGGCGGCTGGCGCGAAAAGTCGATGGCGGTCTGCCCGTGGATCGTGGTGAGGAGCATCGCGCCGCGCTTCATGACCCGCGACAACTCCTCCAGCCATCGCGTCTGCATCGGCTCGCGCAGGTGCGTGAACACGGATACGCTGTAGACGAGATCGAAGCTCGCCTCGGCAAACGGCAGTGGCGGAGACATGCTGCAGCCGACGAAGGTGCCGGGCAGATGCTCCCTGCACCAGGCGACGTTGTCGTGATCGATATCGCAGCCTGTGAGCACATTCGCGTGCGCTTTAGGAAAATGCCGCGCCAGGCGCCCGCAGCCCACGCCCCAGTCGAGCACGCTGCCGAATTCGTGCATGTGTTTCCCGGAGAGCGCGGAGACCGCGCGATCGATGCGGTGGTAGTCGGTGGCGCCGGAAACCAGGAAGCCGTTCGCATCGCGGTCGGCGATCACGCGGAACCTGCGCTCCTCGTCCGGCAGTTCGGTATGCAGCGCCGGATCGGGTTTGAACCACGAATCGCGCCCGCGCTCGAGCACAGCCGTATCCGTTCGCACGCGGCGGATCTCGAGCACGCCACCCGGATAAGGCTCGGGCAGGTGCTCGATGATGCCCTCGAAGCCGCACAGCTCCGAGCCTTCGCGCATCCAGAACACCGCGCCGACATCGGGCCGCGGAAGCGGGTAGCGAAGCTCGTCGAACGGCCTTCCGTTGACCGTGAAGGCGCCCGCGGGCGTCTGGGCGGAGTCGACCGGCATCGACCAGCCGGCGGCGTGGAAGCGATCGCCCGACAAGTCGATGTGATCAACGTACCATGGCTCCGCGACGAGCCTTCGAACCTTCTTCGGCGCGGGATCGGCTGGCACCGGCAGTTGCGCCTCTGCGAGCTTCGCTCCACCTCGCAAGCGCTCTCTCAGTCTACTGAAACGGTGGAGGAGCGCGCGCTGCATGACTAAAATGATACTCGATCGACTGCGCCGCCGTATGCTCCCGAATTCTGCCTGCTCGAATAGCGATCCGTGACGACTTCGTCATCACCACCCGCCGGCACCATCGGCCACATCGACGTGCCAGATGCCGAAGCCATTATCGGTCCGCACACGACGATCTCCGGCTGGGCGCTCGATCCTGCGGGGATTCGCGCCGTCGAAGTGCGCCTCGACGGCCGGCGCTTTCCCGCGCGAACGAAGGTCGTGCGCAGGGATGCCGCGGCGCTCAGGCCCGGTTATCCCGACGGCGAACACGGAGGTTTCGAGTTAGTCTGCGATTTCACCGCATATCCGGCGCCGCCCGGAGTCGATCGGCGCACGCTGGAAGTCGTCGCGATCGCGCACGATGGGCGCGAAACGAAGCTCGGCAAGCGAAGCCTGATCGAGCCCGCGGTTTTCGTGCGCTGGAAGTCGGCAGCGCCCGACGGCGGCTCAGCCTTCTACATCCTGCCCGCACTGTCGGGTGCCTTTATGCCGGGCGTTTTCGGTCTCGAAAAGCGGTATGCGCCGTATCTCTCGCCCACGACGCGCATCGGAATGCGGGTGCCGATCCTTTATCTGCGCACGACGCTCGGCGCGCGCGAAGACTTCGTCTTCGATCCGGAATTCGACCTGACCCGCAAGTGCGGAGCCCGCGCGGTGGCCGACGACAACCTCGCCGGCCTGCTCGCGGTCTCCATCGAGAAGAAGCTCCCCGTGCTCGTCACGCTGAACGGAGGGGTCTGGGCGGACGCTTCGTGCTCGGCGCCTGAGTGGGATGTCAACGACTGGCTGGAGCAGGATGCGGCTAACTGTCAGTGGAACGAGAAGAACGAAGTGATGCCGGACGACTTCCTGAGGCATCTGCCCGGCTCGATCGCTGCGCCGGAACTCGCGCGCTCGCTGACTTTCAACGTGTACGCCAAGGCAGCGCGCCACTACAAGAAGCGCAATCTGCAGCAGGCGGCGCGGCATATCGTCGATTTCATGCGGGAGCATCCGGATCTCTTCGTCGGCGTCAACGTCGATCCCGACACTTATCTCAATCCGTTCTTCGAGGAAAAACAGTGGTACGACTACAACCCGGGCACGCTCCAGCAGTTCCGGCACTGGCTCGCCGGCACTGGCCCCTACGCGGGCGAGGGTGGCGGCGTGCCCGATCTTCGCCGCTATCGGCGGCGCATGCCGCTCGAGCTGGCGGGCGTGCGAAGGATCTCGGGCAAGCATTGCGCCAACTGGGAAGAGGTCGATCCGCCGCGTGTCTTTTCGCGCGATCCGTCGCATCCCTTCTGGATGGACCCCTGGGTGCGCGAATGGGAAGTCTTCCGGCGTCACCTCGTCAAGCTGCATTACGATGATCTCTCGCAGTGGCTCGTCGAAGCCGGCATTCCGCGCGACAAGATATGGTCGTCGCAGGGATTCATGGCTCCGCCACCCGGCGCGATGCCGTTCGCCATTTCGATCGACAGTCCGGTCAAGAACTTCGACTCGGGCGGCATGAGCGTGGAAGGCGGCAAGCCGGTCGAAGGACATCTCGGTGCGATCCTCTACGGCGCGTCGGCGACCAATCGCATACCCATGGAGAACGGGCGCTCGCTCTTCGCGACGTTTGCCGAGATCGATCCGGGATTCGCGGTGGTCGAGCTCAACACGGCGGACCTTCGCCGTCCGCGCTGGCTTCCAGGCTACGCCGACGGCTACCGCGCATTGCGCGATCTGTGGAATGCGGGCGCGAGATTCGTTTCGCCTATGGCGTGGAACGGTTTGAGCGAAGAGTCCGGACGGCCGGGTTGCGCCGCTCACACCTCGTGGCGCAATACGCCGCTCGAGGACGCCGCCTGCGACTTCGTGCTGGCGCGAGCCGGGTTGCCCCTCGGGTCGCTGCTGTGGACCTTCGGCAGCGCGCCGCATGCCGACGACGACGGGTGGTCGGCCGCCGCGGGAGCAATTTCGCCGGGCAACGGTCATCTCGCTGTCGAGCCCGATGCGAGCGGACTCGCCGCGTTGCTGTCGCCGGAGGAGCTGCCGGCGCGCGCGCGCGATGCGGGCGCGTTCGTGATCGGGCTCTCGCCGGCCGGCCGCCTGCGAGAAGTCGCGGTCTTCGCACGCGGCACACCCGACGGAGCGTGGCGCCGCATCGCGCGAGGCTCCGACACGGCATTGACGGAAACCGAGGCGGGAATCTTCGTTGTCGCCGACCGATCGGCGAACGGCGCGGCGGCGTATCAATGGCGCGTCGAGCTCAGGCTCGCGGCGACGAGCCGGTGCACCCTGACGCGGATCGCGGCTTTGCTCGTGCGTTAGAATGAACGTTGCGCACGGCGTTCCCCGCGCTGTGCGTCGCTCTCATGCCGCCCGATCTCGAATTCACCGGTGAACGCTTTCTTCCCGGCGTTGCCGGCGAGATTGCCCACGAGCACTGGCATCGTTACGCCTTCGCGCGCTCCTATGTCGCCGGCAAGCGCATCGCGGACGTCGCGTGCGGCGAAGGCTACGGCAGCGCGCTCCTCGCAGGCGTTGCCGCCAGTGTCGTCGGCATCGACGTCGCGGCGGAAGCCATCGATCACGCACGCCGCAACTACGCCGAGGTTCCCAACCTGCGTTTCGAGGCGGGGAGCGCGATTGCGCTGCCGCTCGCGGACGCGAGCCTCGACGCCGTGGTCTCTTTCGAGACGATCGAGCACTTGCCGCGCGAAGACCAGCCGCGCATGCTCGCCGAGTTCGGACGCGTGCTGACCAGGAGCGGACTCGTCATTCTGTCGGCGCCCAATCCGGTCGAGTATTCCACCGCGCGCAACTACCGCAATCCATTCCATCAGCACGAACCGGACCGGGACGAGCTGGCGGCGCTCCTCGAGGTCGCGTTTCCGGCGCAGCGGTGGTTCCGCCAGCGGCGCTACTTCGGTTCGACGATCTGGAGCGAGCGCGACGGCAGCCGCACCGATGCCTGGAGCGGCGATGCAGCGGTCATCGAACGCGCGCGCCCGCCCTCTGCGATGTATTTCGTGGTCGTGGCGGGGCGTTCGGCGGCGAGCCTGCCGCAGGAGGACGCCGTGCTATCGCTCTTCACCGATCGATCGGAGGTCGAGCTGAAGCGCCTTGACGACCAGGCGCGCGAGATCATGCGCATCGACGCCCTCGCCGGCGAAAGGAACAAGCAGCTCGAAGCGCGCGGCGCACGCGTCGACTACCTCGAGGAGATCGCCGCGCATCGCGAAGCGCAGCGAGTGGAGCTTGCCGCCGAGCGCGATGCGCTCCTGTCGCAGATCACGGCCGAGCGAGCCGCTCGCGCCGAGCGCGAGTCAGCGCTCGATCGGGCGCGGCAGGAACAGGAGCAGCTCCAGGGCATACTCGCGGAAAAGCAGCGCGTCATCGACCACCGGCAAAGCGCCAAATGGTGGCTTGCCCTTCCGTGGGCGCGCGCGAAGCTCGCGTCGAAGCGCCGGTCGGGGACGTGACCCGGGGCGGAATCTAGCGGTCGTCGAGACGGATCTCCACGTACGCGCGGTCGCGCGTCTGCCGCACCCAGTCGTCGAAGGCTTCATCGGACTTGCGCTGACGGATCGCGAGCTGCGCCTGCACGCGCTCGCGATCGGCGGTGACATCCTGCTTGCGCCGCTCGAGCACCTCGATCAGGTGCCAGCCGAAGGTCGTGCGCACCGGAGCAGACACCTGCTTGATTGCAAGCCGGTTCATCGCATCCTCGAACGCAGGCACGACGTCGCCCGGATTGAGCCAGCCGAGGTCGCCGCCCTTCGCCGCGGTCGCGTCCTCCGAGTAGAGCTTGGCAAGATCCTCGAACTTCGCACCCGTGTCGAGCCGGTCCTTCAGGCGATCGATCTTGATCTTCCCGTCGCTTTCGGAGGTGATCTCGTTGACGCGGATGAGGATGTGCCGTGCATGCGTCTGGTTGACGACCGCCGGCTCGTTGCGGCTGCGCTTGTCGAGGAGCTTCAAGATGTGGAATCCAGCGGCGCTGCGCATTACCGGAGACACGTCGCCGACCTTCATGTTGCGCACGGAGTCGGCGAATATCGTCGGCAGGCGCGCACCGGATCGCCAGCCGAGGTTGCCGCCCTGCAGCGCATCGCCGGCGTCCGAGAAAGTCGCCGCGACCTGGCTGAAGTCGCCCCCGGTCTTGACGTTGCGCAGCGCCTCTTCGGCGCGGCGGCGTCTTGCCTCGATCTGATCGGGAGTTGCCTGCTCCGGAACGACCACGAGGATGTGCGCAAGGCGGTACTCGGCCTCGCCGCCGGACTGCGCCTTCAGTGTGGCGAGATAGATGTCGACCTCCGCGTCGCTGACCGTGATTCGGCTATCCACCTCGCGCTCGCGTACCCGCTGTATCGTGATCTCGTTACGGATGTCTTCGCGGTAGCGCGAATACGGTATGTTGTCGCGCGCGAGGGTCTTGCGCACGTCATCGACCGTCATCTTGTTGTCTTCGGCGATCCGTTGAATGGTCCGCTCGACCTGCGTGTCGTCGACCTTGATGCCGTTCTCCTTGGCGTACTGGAGGAGCGAGCGTTCGGTGATCAGCCGCTCCAGGACCTGCCGGTCGAGCACGTCGCTCGACGGTTGCGCGACCTTCTGCTTCTTGAGCTGATCGATGACGACGCGCTTGGCATCGTCGAGCTCGTATTGGGTGATCGCCTCGTCGTTCACGATCGCGACCACGCGATCGAGCGATTGCGCGCGCACCGGTGCGGGACGGGCCTGCTGCGCCTGCGCCACTGCCTGCGTAGCGGCGAGAGTCAACGGAAGCAAAAAGACAAAGCGAAAATCCATGCTCAAAACTCCGGAAAGTAGTCGCTCGATGCCGCGCCGGCCGGCTGCAGAGTCGGGTCGTTGACCTTCTGATAACCGGGGACGCTGCGCTTGAGCACGTCGATCGGATTGGTGCCGATGCGCGCCAGCCCGTTCAGCTCGAACTGCACGTAGACCGAGTTGCTGACCTGCTGGGTATTCGTCTGCAGGCGTTGCGCGGCGACGCGGAAGACCCAGCAGCCGCCATTGTACTCAAAGCCCACCACCGCCTCCAGCGCCTTGCGATCGACGATCGAGTAGTTCCACCGTCCGATCACCGACCAGTTTGCCGACGCGGGCCATTGCCCCGAAAAGTCGACCTGCTTCAACTGCGTCACGTTGCCGCTGCTGTCGATGTCCTGCCGGTTGTAGCGGAACGCGGCATTGAGCACGCGGCCCGGCGCGGGCTGCCAGCGCACGCCGAGATCGAAACGCTCGGTGAGCTTGGTGCTCGGCTGGTAGTCGAAGAACGAAGCGGCGGACCACGTGTCCGAAAGCCGGTTCTCGCCGTACAGCAGGATGTCGGAGCTGTTCGAAGTGCGCGGGGGCTCGTTCAGCGTCACCTGCTGGCGCTGAAAATAGTATTGCTGGCCGATCGCGAAGCGCATTTTTTCCGCGCCCGACTCCGGGTCGAGGAAACGCGACGTGACTGCCAGCGTGAGCTGGTTCGCGTCGCCCACGCGGTCGCTGCCCAGATAGCGGTTCGGCGTGAACAGGTGCGAGAAGTTGAAGTCGTCGGTCGCGGTGTCGAAGTTCGGATAGGTGCTCTGGTTTCGGTAGGGGATGTAGACGTAATAGGCGCGCGGCTCGAGCGTCTGGATGAACTTGCGGTCGAGCCAGGTGGTATCGCGCTCGAAGAAGAGCCCACCGTCGAGCGACGATATCGGCAGCGTGCGGGTGAGACTCGCCGGAGGGGTTACCGGATTCTCGAGATCGTAGTGCGTCATGTGCAGCCCGGTCTGCGCGGTGAAGAACCACGCATTGCCGCGCTGCGACCAGGCGACTGTCGGATACAGCACCGAGCGCTCGCCGTTGGGCACCAGCGCGGGCTGAGTAAAGCGCACGAACTCGCCGACCCCGGCGAAATCGAGGCCGTGCCACTCGACGGGCTTCATCGTGGCCAGCACCTGGGGCTCGCGGAAATACGGCGGCGTGATCGGAGCGTTCGGGTCCTGCAGCGTCTGGAACGTCTGCACCCGGGTGAGTACAGTGAACGGATCGCGATCGTAGGCGAGACCGGCTTCGCGGGGCAGGTTGGTCTGCGAGGTCAGCGCCAGCCGGTCCGAGAGATCGGCGAAATAGGTGTCGTCGGAAACCTTCTGCACGTTGACATAGCCGCCGAGCCCCTCGCCGAAGATCTGGTTGTGCTTCCAGGCAAGCGCGTAGCGATCGGTATTGGCGACGCGATCGTGGTTGAGGTACTCGAGGTCGGCTTCACCCGACGACTCGGGAAGGAGATACCGGAACTGCCCGCCGACTTGCAGCCCGCGACGGCTCATCGGGCGCGCCAGCAGCGTGGCGTCGTAGTTCGGCGCGAGGTTCAGGTAATACGGCACCGCCACCTCGAAGCCGCGCTGGTTGCTCGATCCGTAGACCGGCGTGAGGAAGCCCGACTTGCGGTCGTTCGAAAGGGGGAAGGTTAGATAGGGCGAATAAAGGATCGGCATGCCGAGGAAGACAATGTGGGCGTCGTGCGCGATGCCGACGAGCCGCGAGCGATCGAGATCGAGATCCCCCGCCGTGAGATACCAGTCGTTGTCGCCCGCTACGCAGGTCGTGAAGCGGGCATCCTTTATCTCGTAGCGCTCGGGCCCTGCGAATGTCAGGTTGCTCGCGTCGCCTCTCGAGGCGTTCTCGCCGACGTGAAACTCGGGCGAGGTGAAGAATCCTGTTTCCTCGTCGCGCTTGAAGCGCGCTTCGGGTCCGGTGATCCAGTCGATCCCGCGGCGCACGGTGACATTGCCCTTGCCCCAGATTTCGTCGGTGGCCACGTCATAGCGCAGCCAGTCCGCCAGCACCGTCTGCCGGCGCGTGCGCAATTCCACCTTGCCCTGCGCTTCGACCCAGTTCTGGCTCTCGCCCTCGAGGCGATCGGCGCGCAGGAAAATCGCACCGCGGTCGGTCAACGTGCCCGCAGGCTGAGCCGGCTTGAGTGGCGGCGGCTCGAGCGTCGGAGAAAGCTTCAGGCGCGGCGGCCCACTCGCGGGCTCGTCCTGCGAGGTTTGGGCGAGCGCATCTGCTGAAAGCACCAGCAGGAGGATGGCGCTGGCGGTGCCGGCGCGGCGAAGCATCGCGACTGACGAGGAACTGACGAGGGGCCGAATGCTAGAATTTTGCATTCTAGCCTAAACGCATTCCTTCCCCACCCGATGACCGGCGCGCATCGCGACCTTCGTCTCGACGCACTCGAAGCATGGCTCGGCAGCGTGCTGCCTGCACCGATGGCGGCGATCGCGCCCGCGTCGAGCGACGCGAGTTTCCGCCGCTACTTTCGCGTGACGCTTGCAGAACCCGTCGCGATTTCCGGCCGCGCAGCGCGCACAGCAACGCTGATGGCGATGGACGCGCCGCCGCCGCAGGAGGACTGCCGCCCCTACGTCACCGCCGCGAAGCTTCTGGCGGCGGCCGGCGTGCATGCGCCCGTGATCCTCGCCGCGGACCTCGAGCGCGGCTTTCTGCTCACCACTGACCTCGGTACGCGGATGTACCTCGACGCGCTCGACGAAGAGAGCGCGCCGAAGCTCTATCGCGACGCATGCAGCGCGCTCACGCGTTGGCAGCTCGCAAGCCGCGAGGACGCGCTGCCCCCGTACGACCAGACGATCCTCAAACGCGAGCTCGCCCTCTTTCCGGACTGGTACGTCGCGAAGCACCTCGCGCTCGATATCACCGCCGAGCAGCGCGCGACGCTCGACGCCGCGTTCGAGCTGATCCTCGCCAACAACCTCGCGCAGCCCCGCGTGTTCGTGCATCGCGACTACCATTCGCGCAATCTGATGGTCACCGACCCTAACCCCGGCGTGGTCGACTTTCAGGACGCTGTGTACGGCCCGATCACTTACGATCTCGTGTCTCTGCTGCGCGACGCGTATATCGAATGGGACGAGGAACGGCAACTCGACTGGGCAGCGCGCTACTGGGAGCACGCGCGCGACGCGGCGTTGCCGGTCGCCGCCGATTTCTCCGCCTTCTGGCGCGATTTCGAGTGGATGGGCGTGCAGCGGCAGCTCAAGGTGCTTGGGATCTTCGCGCGGCTTTATCATCGCGACGGCAAGGACGCGTACCTGAAGGATATGCCGCGGGTCATGCGCTACCTTCGCGGCACATGCGCGCGCTATCGCGAACTCTTCCCCCTCGCCCGACTCCTCGACCAACTCGAAGAGCGGCAGCCGGTCGTGGGGTATACATTCTGATGAGCGCCGGTGCTTGCGCCCCTCATCCATGAGAGCGATGATCCTCGCGGCCGGACGCGGCGAACGCATGCGGCCGCTCTCCGACGCGACGCCGAAGCCGCTGCTCGAAGCCGGCGGCAAGGCGCTCATCGTCTGGCAGATCGAGCGATTGGTTGCCGCCGGGTTCAGCGAGATCGTGGTGAACGTCGCGCATTGCGCCGTGGCCATCGAGTCCGCGCTGGGAGACGGGGCGCGTTTCGGGGCCGCGATCCGATATTCGCGCGAGCCGGAGCCGCTGGAAGTCGCCGGCGGCATTGCCACCGCGCTGCCGTTCCTCGGCGACGGCGTGGTGCTCGTCGTGAGCGGCGATCTGTACACCGATTACGATTACGCGACGCTCGTCGATCGCGCGGCTGCGATGACCGCCACGCTCGCGCCGCCGCATGCGCACATGGTCATGGTGCCCAATCCCGCCTACCATCCCCAGGGAGACTTCCGGCTCGTCGACGGACAGCTCGCGCTGGAAGGCGGGGCTGCGTTCACGTTCGGCAACATCGCCTTATACCGTACTTCCCTCTTCCGGGAACTGGCGCGCGGCGAGAAGCTCAAAATGCTGCCGCTGTATCGCCAATGGATTGGTCGCGGCTGGGTGTCCGGCGAGCTTTTTTCCGGTACCTGGGCCAACCTTGGAACGCCGGGCGACCTCGCCGAACTCGATGCGGCACTCAATCTCCGGCACGCGCAAAGAACACCGACATGAACGCTCCCAACGAACTTGCCTCCGCCAATCCTCTGCTCGATTTCAGTGGCCTGCCAAGGTTTTCCGAGATCCGGCCCGAGCACGTGGTGCCCGCCGTCGACGTGCTCATCGCCGATGCACGTGCGACGATCGAGCAAGTGGCGTCCGTTGCTCACGACCCTATGTGGGAGAGCTTCGTGCAGCCGCTCGCGGATGCGGAAGATCGGCTCGAGCGCGCCTGGGGTCAGGTCTCGCATCTTAATGCGGTCGTGAATACCCCCGCGCTGCGGGAAGCATACAACACGAGTCTGCCGAAGGTGACCGCGTTCCACACCGAGCTCTCGCAGGACGAGCGGTTGTTCGCCGGGTTTCGCGCTCTCGCGAAGGCTCCCGAAGCCGCCTCGTTCGACGCGGCCACGCGCACGATGATCGAACACGCGCTGCGCGACTTTCGCCTCTCGGGCGTCGAGCTTCCACCCGCGCAGAAGGCGCGCTTCAAGACGGTGGACGAGGAGCTTGCCAGTCTCGGGTCGCGCTTCGAGGACAACGTACTCGATGCGACCAACGATTATGCGCTCTTCATCGACGATGCCGCGGATCTCGCCGGCGTTCCCGCCGACGTCCTCGCCGCCGCCGCGGAAGCGGCCGCGGCTGACGGCAGGTCCGGATGGAAGCTCACCCTGCGCATGCCCTGCTACCTGCCCGTGATGCAGTACGCCGATAACCGGCGGTTGCGCGAAAGGCTCTACCACGCCTTCTCGGTCCGCGCGAGCGAATTCGGTCCGGCGCAATGGGACAACACGGCGCTCATCGATCGCATTCTCGAATTGCGTCGCGAGCACGCGGAGCTTCTGGGTTACCGGAACTACGCCGAGGTCTCGCTCGTGCCGAAGATGGCGCGCACGCCCGAGGAGGTTCTCGCCTTCCTGCGCGATCTCGCAGTGCGGGCAAAGCCGTTCGCCGAGCGCGACTTCGCCGAGCTTGCCGCCTTCGCAAGCGAAGAGCTGCGCTTGCCCGATCTCGCCGCATGGGACCTGCCGTACGCTTCCGAGAAGCTGCGCCAGTCGCGCTACAGCTTCTCCGAGCAGGAGGTCAGGCAGTATTTCCCCGAGGATCGCGTTCTCGCCGGGATGTTTCGCGTGGTCGAGACGCTCTTCGGCGTGCACATTCGCGAAGGCACCGCGGCGTTCTGGCATCCGGGCGTGCGCTTCTTCGACGTACTGGATCGCGCGGGCGCGCTCGTCGGGCAGTTCTATCTCGACCTTTACGCGCGCGCGGGCAAGCGGGGCGGCGCCTGGATGGACAACGCGATCAATCGCCGCCGGCACGGCACCCGCGTGGAGCATCCGGTGGCCTACATCACGTGCAACTTCTCGGCGCCGGTTGCCCACAACGGCAGCAAGCGGCCTGCGCTCTTCACGCACGACGAGGTGCAGACGCTGTTCCACGAGTTCGGGCACGGGCTGCACCTGCTGCTAACGCGCGTCGACGTCCCGGGCGTGTCGGGTCTCGAAGGCGTGGAATGGGACGCGGTGGAGCTGCCCAGTCAGTTCATGGAGAACTTCTGCTGGGAGCGGGACGTGCTCGAGCACATGAGCGCGCACGTCGACACGGGCGAGCCGCTGCCGCGCCCGCTCTTCGAGAAGATGCTTGCGGCGAAGAATTTCCAGAGCGGAATGCAGACCGTGCGCCAACTCGAGCTGGCGCTCTTCGACATGCACCTGCATTACGACTTCGACCCCGCCCGCGAGAAACCGCTCGATCTCCTGCTGCGGATTCGCCGCGAAGTCGCGGTCGTGCAGCGCCCGGAATACGATCGCAGCCCACACACCTTCACCCACATCTTCGCGTCCGGGTATGCGGCCGGGTACTACAGCTATAAGTGGGCCGAGGTGCTTTCGGCGGACGCCTACAGCCTGTTCGAGGAACAGGGCGTGCTCTCGCCCGACGCCGGCGCCCGCTTCGAGGACGAGGTGCTCTCCAGGGGCGGCAGCCGGAGCGCCCTCGAATCTTTCATCGCTTTCCGGGGACGGCCTCCCCAAATCGACGCCCTCTTGCGGCATAATGGCATGTCAGCGTCATGAAAAGTCGCGATCGACGGAGGTCCTCATGAGCATTGCACCGAGCCGGATACCCCGCCTCGCCGCACTGGCGCTCGCCGCCCTGTGCGGCTGCAGCGTGGCCGTGGCGCAACTCCAGCAGGTCTACCGCTACACCGATCCGGAGGGGCGCGTCGTGTATTCCGACAAGCCGCCGCCGCCGAACGCTCGCGACGCACAAGCCAAGCGCATCGGCAGGAATACGATCGAGACGAGCAATCTCTCCTACACGGCCGCACTGGCGCAGGAGCGCTTCCCCGTTACGCTCTATTCCTTCGGTTGCGGAACAGTGTGCGACACCGCGTCGGCGCTGCTCAACAAGCGCGGCGTGCCGCACACCGTGGTCGACGTCGGCGCAAGCGATGGCGCCGAGAAGCTGAAGCGACTCACCGGCGGGCTCGACGCGCCGGCGCTGCAGGTCGGCGACCAGTTCACGACCGGCTTCAACGAAAATCGCTGGCAGGCCATGCTCACGGACGCGGGCTATCCAGAGGCGCCACCGCCCCGAACGGCGCCGGTCGGACGCGCGCCGGCGCCCGTTCCTGCACCGGGCCCCGCCGTGCAGGCCGTACCAGGCACTGCGGCGCCACCGGGCGCACCCGCGGCTCCAAAGGGCGATTACCCGAACTAGCCGCGACGCTGCTCGCCGCGGCATCGCGGCGCTTGTATCGGCGGCGCTACGCTTCGCCGGAAGGGGCGACGTCCGCAGGCACAGCGCGAGCAAGCAACGACTCCTTCGCGCGCTGCTCGAGCCGGCGCGAAGCGACGATGGTGCGATTGCGGGCGTAGGCCTCGTGATTGCTGTCCACCTCGCCCAGGCGGTAGACGTAGTTCGCCATCACTCCCGCGGACTGGCGCATGCCCGTCGGCGAGATATCGCCGAGCCAGTTGAGCCGCTCCAGCCGAGCGCCGTTCAGCAAGTGGAAACGCGCCACGGGGTCGACGGGCTCCTGGTCTTCCTTCGCGAAGAGCAGGTAATGAGCGGCGAGCGGCAGGAGCTGCCGCTGGAGCGCCGACGAGAGTCCCTCGTCTTCGAACCAGCGCGGCGCCTCGAGCGTTGCGAGCAGCCTCGAAATGTCGGCCTGAGCTGCATCGCCATCCATCTCGCGACGCGGGTTTGAAAGCCAGCTGCGCAGGCCCGGAATCGGGGAAAGCGTAGCGAAGCTTTTGAGCCGCGGCAGCTCGCGGCCGAGATCCTCGACGACCTGTTTGATGAGGAAATTGCCGAACGAGACGCCTCGCAGACCCTGCTGGCAGTTGGTGATCGAGTAGAACATCGCGCAGTCGGCGGCGGCCGGATCGAGCACAGGCGAATCCGGATCGAGCAGCGGCTGGACCCTCGCGCTCATGCCGCGCGTCAGCGCGACTTCGATGAAGATCAGCGGTTCCTCGGGCAGCGCCGGATGGAAGAACGCATAGCACCGCCGGTCGGCCTGCAACCGCCGGCGCAGATCGCCCCATCCCTGGATTTCGTGCACGGCTTCGTACTGGATCAATTTCTCGAGCACGAGCGCCGAGGTACGCCAGTCGATGCGTTGCAGGCTCAAGAACCCCCGGTTGAACCACGAGCGCAGCAAATGGGTAAGATCGGCTTCAGTGCCGAGCCACTGCGCGTTCGCGCCGAGATCGCGCAGTACCTGGCGATGCATGTCAACCAGCAGAGCCGTCCCTCCGGGCGCCATGTTGAAACGGCGAAAGAGCTCCTGTCGTGGCGGCTCGGCGGCCTGCTGGAGGAGGATCAGGTTTGCTTGCGATGGATGGTCCCGATACGCTTGAGCGCAGCGCCCCACGACCTCGGGATCGGGCGAGAATTCCTCGGCCAGGAGATCGAAGAAGGCCGCGGCAGCGGCAGGATAGAGGGTCTGGTAGGCCGCCAGGGCTTCGCGGGCGAGCCGGGCCCCCGACACTTCGCCGCGTTCGGACATGAGGGCGTGGCAAAGCTCGATCGCCCGCCTGCTCGCACGCGCCGCGCCCTTGGAAGGCGGGGTCGCCGTCGCGCCGGCCTTGCCGCTGAACAGGCGGTGGAGGAAGGAGCGTGACTTCATGCTGACATCCTAATCACAGTTGTGCCGCCGATCCAGCGTGGCGCCGCGGCGAGCGCGCGCTTACAATCTCTTCCTGCAACGCCAGAAGCCTGAAAGGGCCGAAGCGGGCCGGTGCGCCCAGTTAAGTTCGGAGGAGACACTCATGAGACGATTCACCCAGGTCGGAGTTCGTGTCGCCGCGGTCGGGATGCTGTTCGTCGGCTGCGCGATGGCAGCGCCGGTGGTTCTGCGCGCATCGCATCAGTTCCCGGGCGGCAAGGGCGATGTGCGCGACGACATGGTGCAGATGATCGCGCGCGACGCCAAGGCCGCGGGCGTCGACCTGGAGGTGCAGGTGTACCCGGGCGCGTCGCTGTTCAAGCCGAACGATCAGTGGAACGCCATCGTCAACGGCCAACTCGACATCACGCTATTTCCCCTCGACTACGCGAGCGGAAAAGTCCCGACCTTCAGCGCGACGCTCATGCCGGGACTCATCCGCAGCCAGGAGCGGGCCAAGCGCATCAACGACTCGCAGTTCATGAAGGATATCCGCGCCGAGATCGAGAAGCACGGCGCCCTCGTGCTCTCGGACGCGTGGTTCGCCGGCGGCATGGCGTCTAAGGCGAATTGCATCGTCCACCCCAAGGACATGCAGGGCATGAAGTTCCGCGCTGCGGGGCCGACCTTCGCGGCCATGTGGGAGGCGGCCGGTGCAAGCATCGTGAGCCCGCCTTCGAACGAGATCTATAACGCGTTTCAGAGCAGCGTTATCAGTGGCACCGACACCAGCCTCGGCACCTTTGCCTCGATGCGCCTCTACGAAGTCACGGATTGCCTGACCGCGCCTGGCCAGAACGCGCTGTGGTTCATGTACGAGCCGGTGCTGATGTCGAAAAAGAGTTTCGACCGGCTCGACAAGAAACAGCAGGACGCCTTGCTCAAGGCCGGCAAGGCCGCTCAAGCCTACTACGAGAAGAAGGCCGCTGAAGTAAACAAGGAAGCGATCAAGGCTTTCGAGGACCACAAGGTCAAGGTGGTGACGTTGAGCGATGCCGACTATCAGGCCTGGATCGACGTAGCCAAGAAGTCGAGCTACGCGCGGTTCGCCAAAGATGTTCCGGAAGGTCAGAAGCTGATCGACGAAGCACTCGCCGTCAAATGACCCGGCGTGGGGGCGCCCGGCCCGCCCGTGGCGCCCGCCCGCCGGAATCCGCAGCCCGTCCGCCCGGCTCTGGGCGCGCGCACCGAGGTCGACCGAAGCCTGCGGCGCTGGACGTCTATGTCGCGGTCGTAAACTTCCTGTCGCGCGTCGCGGGCGTATTTGCCGCCTGCCTCATCGGTCTCGCGGTGTTCGTCGTCTGCGACATGGTGATCGAGCGCTTTGTCCTGAACCGCACCACGGTCTGGCAGATCGACGTCGTCACCTACAGCATCGTGGCCGCGACCTTCGTCGGCAGCGCCTACGTGCTGATGCTGCGAGGCCACGTGAACGTGGACGTGCTCCCGCTGCATCTCGGGCCGCGCGCGCGTTACTGGCTCGCACTGGTGACGATGGTCCTGGCGCTCGCGTTCTGCATCGTGCTTTTGGTGCTCTGCACGCAATTTTGGTATCAGGCGTACTCAGGATCCTGGCGGTCGAACACGGTCTGGCGTGCGCGCCTGTGGATTCCATATCTCGCGATGCCCGTCGGCCTGAGCCTGCTCGTGCTCCAATACGCCGCCGAACTTCTGTGCCTCGTGACCGGCCGCGCGCCGCCGTTCGGCATCAAGAAGGGACTTGCCACAGACGAGCTGGCCCTGGCTCAAGCCCGACAAGCCTTGGAGGAGGCACCCTGAGTCCGACGATGCAAGGGGGGATGGTGCTGGTAGTGACGCTGATCATCCTACTGTCGGGCATACCCGTGGCCTTCGGCCTGGGCGCGATTTCGATCATCTTCCTGCTGCTGTTCCAGGGCATCGACTCCCTGCACGTGGTGGCCGAAACGTTCTGGTCGGGCCTCGACGAATTCACGCTGGTCGCGATTCCGATGTTCGTGATGATGGGCGCGGCCATCGGCTCGTCCCCGGCGGGAAAGGATCTCTACGAAGCGCTCGACCGCTGGCTCTATCGTCTTCCCGGCGGGCTCGTGATCTCCAATCTCGGCGCCTGCGCTCTGTTCGCGGCGCTGACGGGCTCGTCGCCGGCGTGCTGCGCCGCGATCGGCAAGATGGGCATCCCGGAGATGCGCCGCCGCGGCTATCCCGACGACGTCGCGACCGGATCGATCTGCGCCGGCGGCACGCTGGGCATCCTCATCCCGCCGTCGATCACCTTCATCCTATACGGCATTGCGACCGAGACTTCGATCGGCCGTCTGTTCCTCGCCGGCGTGATGCCCGGGCTGATGCTCACGGGACTCTTCATGCTCTGGACGCTTTTCATCATCTGGAAGCGCGGATTCCGCGCGCATGCCCCGGGTTTCCGTTATACCTGGTCGCAGAAGCTCGGCTCGATTCCCAAGATCGCGCCCTTCCTGGCGATCATCGCCGGCGTGATGTACGTCCTCTACGGCGGCATCGCCACCCCCTCGGAGGCCGCCGGCGTAGGCGCCGCACTGTGCGTGGTGCTCGCCGTCGCGATCTACCGCATGTGGCGGCCGGACCAGTGGTGGATCATCCTCCGCGACACGACGCGCGAGTCCGTGATGATCCTGACGATCATCGCGGCGGCAGTCCTTTTTGGCTACATGCTCACTTCGCTCTACCTCACGCAGACGCTGGCGCAGTCCATCGCGGATGCGCATTTGAACCGCTGGGCGCTGATGGCGATGATCAACCTGTTCCTGCTCGTCTGCGGTTTTTTCATCCCGCCGGCGGCGATCATCCTGATGACCGCGCCGATCCTCTATCCGATCGTCAAGGCTGCAGGCTTCGACCCGGTGTGGTTCGGTGTAATTCTCACCATCAATATGGAGATCGGGCTGATCCATCCGCCGGTGGGGCTCAACATCTACATCGTGAACGCGATCGCGCCGGACGTGCCGGTCACGCGCGTCATGTGGGGCACCATTCCGTACGTGCTGTGCATGTTCCTGGCGATCATCATCCTTTGCATCTTTCCGGAAATCGCCACCTGGCTTCCCGGCAAGCTGATGGGGCCCTCGCACTGAGGCGAGCGCGCACGACGTGAAGCTCGCCACCTGGAACGTCAACTCGCTCACGATCCGCCTGCCACGGCTGCTCGAGTGGCTGCGCCAGCACCAGCCCGATATCGTCGGGCTCCAGGAAACCAAGCTCGACGACGCGCGCTTCCCGGCGATGGAAATTGTCGCTGCGGGCTACGAAGCGATCTTCAGCGGGCAGCGCACCTACAACGGCGTGGCGATTCTCTCGCTCCGCCGGGCCGACGAGGTC
>DATJWL010000194.1:0-11992 GCA_035501215.1 Casimicrobiaceae bacterium | reverse complement strand
TCCAGATCGCCATCACGTGGCAGCCGATGCCCGCCGTCGCGCGGCTGCCCTCGGGCACCTTGGTCGACGTGTTGTGCGGGCAGCCCGAGCAGAAATACGGAATGCGGTTGAGCGTGATCTTCGGCCTTGCGAGCGCGGCCTCCTTGGCGTTGATCCAGGCGACGCGGCTCTGCAGCTTCTCCATCGTGCGCGGATGCAGGTCGAGCCGCTGAATGCGCTGCGCGATCACGCGCGCGATCATTGCCGGGGTCAGCTCCGCGTGCGGCGGTAGCAGCCAGTCGCCGTGCGGCCGCACCCATTCGCCCTTCTCGTCGAACTTGCCGACTACTCGCGGGCGCACGTCGTCGCGCCAGTTGTAGAGCTGCTCTTTCAACTGGTATTCGACGATCTGCCGTTTCTCCTCCACCACCAGGATCTCGGCGAGCCCTTCGGCGAAATGACGCACGCCCTCGGGCTCGAGCGGCCACGGCATCGCGACCTTGAACAGCCGGATGCCGACCTCGGCTGCCTGCGCTTCGTCGATCCCGAGGTCATCGAGCGCCTGGCGCACGTCGAGGTAGCTCTTGCCGCTGGTGATGATGCCTAGCCTTGGGTTGGGGCTGTCGATGACGATGCGGTTGAGCCGATTGACGCGGCAGTAGTGCAGCGCCGCGTAGGCCTTGTAGTCCTGCATCCGCGCCTCGGTGGCGAGGAACGGGTCCGGCCAGCGGATCGACACGCCGTCGGGAGGCAGCGGAAAGTCGTCGGGAACGATGATCTTGACGCGCTCGGGATCGGCGTACACCGAAGCAGAGCTCTCCACCGTGTCGGCGACGCACTTGAATCCGACCCAGCAACCGGAGTAGCGGCTCATCGCCCAGCCGTGGAGCCCGAGGTCGAGAATTTCCTGTACGCTGGACGGATAGAGCACCGGCATCATCGCCGCGGAGAACTGGTGATCGGACTGGTGCGGGAGCGTCGAGGACTTCGCCGCGTGATCGTCGCCCGCGAGCACCAGCACGCCGCCGTGCTTCGAGGTCCCCGCGAAGTTGGCATGCTTGAACACGTCGCCGCAGCGGTCCACGCCCGGTCCCTTGCCGTACCACATGCCGAACACGCCGTCGACCTTCGCGTCGGGGTAGATGTTCACCTGCTGCGAGCCCCAGATCGCGGTCGCGGCGAGATCCTCGTTCAAACCCGGCTGGAACTTGATGTTGGCGCGGTCGAGGAACTTCTGCGCCTTCCACAGCGAGAGGTCGAGCGCGCCGAGCGGCGAGCCGCGGTAGCCGGAGACGAAACCCGCGGTGTTCAAGCCCGCGAGCTTGTCGCGCTGGCGCTGGAGGATGAGCAGGCGAACGAAGGCCTGCGCGCCGGTCAGGAAGACCCGCCCCGATTCCAGCTCGTATTTGTCGTCGAGGGTGACGGTGCGCAGCGCGGCCGCGCCGGCGGAGGAAGATCCCATTCGAGGTACTCCAAAAATTGTATTTCTGGATGCCGCGGGTACCGCCTATATGGTACCCCCAACGCCGGAGAAGGCGATTGTGTCGCCGCTCGGCAGGGCGCGGATTCTACGCGGTTAGATAGGGGCGCGGCAAATATGTTGCAGTGGTTGCACCGCAGCGGCCGAGCCTTACAAACTCTGCACGCGAACGTCGACCACGAGCACCGGCGCCGCGTCGGCCGGACCAGTGAAGGTGCCGGTCACCGGTGGGAGGGTCTCGGGATGGCGCGCCACCGCGACGGCGATGTGGCGAGCGCCAGTGACCTCGCCAATCGTGGGGTCGAATCCCTTCCAGCCCGGACCCGGCAGATAGACCTCCGCCCAGGCGTGCGTCGCCGCATTGCCCGCTTCGGTCGCGGGGGCGTGCAGGTAACCGCTCACGAAGCGGCTGGCGAGACCCAGATAGCGGCACGCCTCGATGAACAGCGCAGCGTAGTCGCGGCACGAGCCGCTGCGCTCGGTGAGCGTCTTGCTCGGCGGCTGCACGCCCGGCTCCTCGCGCTTCACGTACTTGAAGTTGTCGACGACCGCGCGATTCATTTGATCG
Organism: Casimicrobiaceae bacterium; assembly: GCA_035501215.1. Taxonomy (GTDB): domain Bacteria; phylum Pseudomonadota; class Gammaproteobacteria; order Burkholderiales; family Casimicrobiaceae; genus PALSA-1003. Next base: position 9,965 of record DATJWL010000194.1, on the reverse strand, counting down.
AGCAGCGCGTAGGTCTCGATCGCTCCCTGCATGAAGCCGAATCCCCCAACCCAGTCGCGCAGGGCATCCTGATCGTTGGGGTAGGCGAACTGCTCGTAGGGCAGGAGCTCGACGCGCTCCTCGGGACTGTAGATGAAAGGATAGGTGACGGCGTAATCGGCGACGACGAAATCGAGCGGCGCTTCCTCGTAGTGCTCGATCACGACCTCGCTCGCGATGGTCAGCCGATCCGCCGGCTCGGCGAAGCTCGCCACGGCCACCGAGTTGTCGAACACGTCGCGGTGCCATTTGATCAGCGCGGCGGGAAAGATGTCGAGCTTCGAGGACTCGATGCGCACGTCGTGCCCTTCGCGCGGACGCAGCAGGAGCTGGTGCGGACCGAGAGTCACGGGAACGGCGTAGCGATACTCGGTGAGATGGCTGATCGTCAGACGCCGCATCGTGCGAAGGTAACGAAAGGCCGACTTGCCGGCAAGGGCGCCATCGCCTAGTCTGTCGGAAGTAGATGCACGGTGGGGAGCCCGCGCGAATGGCTGGGAGGAAGTCAAGCAGGAAAGCAGCAAAGCCCGCCCGACCAAAAAGGCGGCGCGCCGCTCCGCGCCCCGCTGACCGGAAGCCGCGACCAAAGACCGAGTCGGACAGCCGGACGCTCAAGAAGAAACTGGCAGAGGCATTGGAACAGCAGGCTGCGACGAGCGAAATCCTGCGCGTGATCAGCCGGTCGCCGACAGACGTGCAGCCGGTATTCGACGCGATCGCGAAAGCCGCGCGGGAGCTTTGTCGCGCCACGTCGGCCAACGTATTCGCCTACGACGGCGAGCTGGTCCGCGTGGTGGCGATGGTGAACCTCAACCCGGCCTACGTGGAATCGATGCACCTCGTCTATCCGCGGCGGCCCGGCCGCGAGACGGCAGTCGCGCGGGCGATTATGACCCGGAGCATCGTCGCGATCCCCGACGTGCTCAAGGATCCCGACTACGTCACTACGCTGGGCGCGCATGCGACTGCCGGAGGCTTTCGGAGCGTGCTGGCGGTTCCGCTCTTGCGCGAGGGACAGGCGATTGGAGGAATCGCCGTTGGCCGTGCCGAGCCGGGGCCGTTTCCGGAGACGCAGGTCGCCCTCCTCAAGACCTTCGCCGATCAGGCGGTGATCGCGATCGAGAACGTGCGGTTGTTCACGGAGCTGGACGCTCGCAACCGCGACCTGACGGAAGCACTAGAGCAACAGACGGCGACAAGCGAAATCTTGCGCGTGATCAGCCGGTCACCAACCGATGTGCAGCCGGTGTTCGACACGATCGCGGCGGCAGCGCTGAAGCTGTGCAGCGCCAGCTCGGCCGTCGTTTCGAGATTCGACGGGGAGTTGCTCCAGCTAGCGGCCCTTGCGAATGTGACCCCGGAAGGCGCCGATGCAGTACGCCACCGCTACCCGAGACCGCCCGGCCGCAGCAATGCCGCATGTCGCGCCGTCCTGACGCGCAGCATCGTCGCGATTCCGGACGTGCTCGAAGATCCTGATTACGAGGTCATGGGCCCCCTGCTGACCGCTGGCTTCCGGAGCGTAACGGCGGTTCCGCTGATGCGCGAGGACGACCCGATCGGTGCCATCGCCGTCGTCCGGCCTGAGCCCGGGCCTTTCCCGGAAAAGCAGATCGCCCTGCTAAGGACCTTCGCCGATCAGGCGGTGATCGCGATCGAGAATGTGCGTCTGTTCACGGAGCTGGAGATCCGCAACCGCGACCTCGCGGAAGCGCTAGAGCACCAGACGGCGACCAGTGAAATCCTGCGTGTCATTTCGCGCTCGCCCACCGACGTCCAACCCGTGTTCGAAATTATCGGCGAGCTGGCCGAAAGGTTGTGCGATGCACAGGTCAGCGTTGTGTCGCGGGTCGAGGGTGGGCAGATCCATTTGGCCGCGCTTCATGGAGTCGCTCCTGCAGGCAGGGAGGCAATCAAGCGTCTGTTCCCCATGGATCTGAGCGCCGAGACCGTTACCGCGCGAGCTGTCCGGACGCGTGCAGTGGCGCACGTTACCGATGTCTTGGCAGACCCAAGCTACCAGACGAAGGATGCGGCTTTCGCAGGAGACTACCGAGCTTGTCTCGCGGTGCCTATGACACGCGAGGGGCACATCATCGGTGCGATCTTCGTCGCGCGGACGAACCCCGGGCTTTTCGCAGACTCGAAGATCGCGCTGCTCAACACCTTCGCCGACCAGGCCGTGATCGCGATCGAGAATGTGCGCCTGTTCAACGAGACGAAGGAAGCGCTCGAACGGCAGACGGCGACATCTGAGGTCCTTGGAGCTATTTCCGGCGCGCAGACCGACGTGTCGCCTGTGTTCGAAACCATCGCGCGCAACGCGCACCGCCTCAGCGGCGCCGTGCAGTGTAATGTCCTGCGCTACGACGGGAGGCTGCTGGATATCGCCGCCTCGTATGGTTTCTCGCCCGAGGATGAGCAACAGCTGCGCAAGAAATATCCCGTAGTGCCAGGGGATGCCTCCGTCGTGTCGGGAAGGGTCATTCTCAGCGGTAAGGTCGAGGAGATCGACGACGTCCTGAGCGATCCGTTGTATGACCAGCAGCATGCAGCGACCCTTGGCTTGCGACGGGCGCTCGGCGTGCCGATGCTTCGCGACGGCACTGTGCTAGGAGTCATTGTCCTTGCGTGGAGCGAGCCGGGGCAGACGCCGGCGGCTTTGACGGATCTGCTCAGGACCTTTGCCGACCAGGCGGTCATCGCGATCGAGAACGTGCGACTGTTCAAGGAGCTGGATGCAAGAACGCAGGAGCTAACCCGGTCGGTCGGAGAGCTGAGGGCGCTCGGCGAGGTCGGCCAGGCCGTTAGTTCAACGCTCGACCTGGAGACCGTTCTGCGCACCATCGTCTCGCGAGCTGCGCAGCTTTCAGAGATGGACGGCGGATCGATTTGGGAATACGACGAGGCACGCGAAGAATTTCATCTGCATGCGACCGACCGCCTGCCTCAGGAGCTGATCGATACGCTGCGGGCTACGCCGATCCGGAAAGGAGAGGGCGCGTTGGGACGGATGGCGATCACTGGCGAGCCGGTCGAGATCCGCGACATCGCCGACGAGCGCAGCTACCAGAGCCGCGTGCGCGAGGTGATCCTTCGCTGCGGCTATCGCTCGGTGCTGACGATGCCGCTGCTCCGCGAGAACAAGATTCTCGGCGCACTGGCGGTGAACCGGAAGAGCGCCGGCGGGTTCCCTTCGCAGGTGATCGATCTGTTGAAGACTTTCGCGACGCAGTCCGCCTTGGCGATCCAGAACGCCCGGCTCTTCCGCGAGATCGAGGAGAAGGGCCGCGAGCTGGAGAAGGCCAGTCGCCATAAGAGCGAGTTTCTTGCCAACATGTCGCACGAGTTGCGTACGCCGCTCAATGCGATTCTCGGCTTCTCGGAGGTCTTGCAGGAGCGCATGTTCGGGGAGATCAACGCGAAGCAGGCGGAGTATCTGGCCGACATCCTCGAGTCCGGACGCCACCTGCTCGGCCTCATCAATGACATCCTCGACCTCTCGAAGATCGAAGCGGGGCGCATGGAGCTGGAGCCGAGCGAGTTCGATCTTCCGGGGGCGATCGAGAACTCGCTTATCCTGGTCCGGGAGCGCGCTCAGCGCCGAGGAATCAGGCTCGAACGAACGCTCGACCCGCGGCTCGGCCCGATCTGTGCCGACGAGCGCAAGGTGAAGCAGGTGCTGCTCAATCTCCTCTCGAACGCGCTGAAGTTCACGCCGGAGGGCGGCCGGATCGAGGTTTTCGGTGCATTGCAGGACGGCGTGGCGGAGATTTCCGTGAGGGACACCGGCGTGGGCATTGCGCCCGAGGACCAGGACGCCGTCTTTCAGGAATTCCGGCAGGTCGGCTCAGCAGCCAAGAAAGTGGAAGGCACCGGCCTCGGGCTCGCCATCTCGCGCAAGTTCATCGAGCTGCACGGTGGAAAGATATGGGTGAAGAGCGAGGTCGGCAAAGGCTCGACCTTTGCCTTCACCTTGCCTCATTCCGCTACGCCGCGAGGCGCTTGAGCAGGAACGCGTGGACGGGCTGCGCGAAGCCCTTGAGCGACAGTGGTCCGATCGGCTCGACTTCGGCCGCGTCGCCGAGCGCGGCGCGGGTGCGCCTATCGACGAGGATCTGCCCGCTCTGCGCTTCGTCGGATAGACGCGATGCGAGGTTGACCACCCCGCCGATGGCCGAATAATCCCAACGTCCTTCGAACCCGAACGCGCCAAGCGTGGCATAGCCTTGCGCCACGCCGATGCCGAGGGCGAGATCGTAGCCGACCTTCTGCCAGCGCTCGCGCAGCGGCGCGAAGGCTGCCTGCATGGCGAGCGCCATGCATACGGCGCGCTTGCCGGGATCGGGAACCGGCAGCGGGTCGTTGAAGAAGATGAGGATGCCGTCGCCCGCGAAGCGGTCGAGCGTGCCTTCGTGCTCGGCGATCACCTTGCCCATCGTGGCGTGGTACTCGCGCAGCACCGCCTCCACCTCTTCGGGCTCGGCGGAGTCGGTGAAGGCCGTGAACCCGCGTAGGTCGACGAACACATAGGAGATCTCGCGCCGGTGCGGAGCGAGGATGGATTTCTCGCCCGCGGACACGATGGCGTCGGCCACCGCCGGCGAGAAGAATCGCTTCAGCTGCGCGAGACGGTCGAGCTGCGCGACCTGCTCGTCGATCTTCTGCTCGAGCTTGAGGTTCGCCACCTTCAGTGCCTCGCCATGCTGCGCGACTTCGTCCTGCAGCGATTTCACGCGCAGCAGCGAGCGCACCCGCGCGAAGAGCTCCGGCTGGTTGATCGGCTTGGACAGGAAATCGTCGGCCCCGGCCTCGATGCCCTTGACGCGCTCCTGGATGGGATCGAGCGAAGTGACCAGCACGACGGGCAACAGCGCGGTCGAAGGATCAGCGCGAATGCGGCGGCACACGTCGTAGCCGGACAGCCCAGGCATCATGATGTCGAGCAGCACGATGTCCGGCTTCTCGGCGGCGAGCTTGGCGAGCGCTTCTTCGCCGGTGGCGGCGGTGGCCACCGCGTAGCCCTTCACGCGGAGCAGGTCGGCGAGAAGCTTGACGTTGTGCGGCGTGTCGTCGACGACGAGCACTTTGGCCTGATCGCTCACGACTTGCGCCCCTCCAGCGCCGTGCGCACGGCGTCCAGGAATTCCTTGATGTTGATCGGCTTGCCGATGTAGCCGTCGAAGCCGGCCCCCATGATGAGCGTGCGGTCCTGCTGCATCACGGAGGCGGTTACCGCGACGATGGGAATCGAGGCGGTCGTCTTGTCGGCGCGAAGCGCCTTGAGCGCGTCGATGCCGTTCATGCCCGGGAGCTGGATGTCCATCAGGATGAGATCGGGTTTGCGCTCCGCGGCGAGCTTGATGCCGTCCTCGGCGCTGCCGGCCTCGATCGTGGAGAAACCTTTCACCTGGAGCACGTCACGGACGAGCTTCAAGTTCTTTTCGTTGTCTTCGACGATCAGTATCAGGCTCATGGTCGCATCGGAATGGAGAAAGTAAAGGTGGAGCCCTTGCCGGGTTCGCTCTCGAGCCAGATCGTGCCGCCGTGCAGCTCGACAAACTTCTTCGTGAGCGCAAGTCCCAGGCCGGTGCCTTCGTGCTTCTTCGTGTAGTCGTGACCGACCTGCCGGAACTCCTCGAACACGGCAGCCTGGTCCTCCGGCGCGATGCCGATGCCCGTGTCGTGCACCGAGATCACGGCGTTGCTGTTGTCCCGCCGCGCCAGCACGTCCACGCGGCCGCCGTCGGGCGTGAACTTGACCGCGTTCGACAACAGGTTGAGCAGGATCTGCTTGAACTTGCGTTCGTCGGCGGTGATCTGGGTGAGCGTCGCGTCGACCTGCTGGCCGAGCAGGATACTGTGCCTCAGCGCCCGCTCGCGCACCAGCGCAATGGCGTTGGCGAGGGCGCCGGCGATGTCGAAGGTCGAGGGTTCCAGCTCCATGCGCCCGGCTTCGATTTTCGACAGATCCAGGATGTCGTTGATGAGGGTGAGCAGGTGCGTGCCGGAAGAATGGATGTCGCGGAGGTAGTCCTCCTGCTTCGCGTTGAGCTCACCGAAGAGGCGCTCGATGAGGACTTCCGAGAAGCCGATGATCGCGTTGAGCGGCGTGCGCAGTTCGTGCGACATGTTGGCGAGGAATTCCGACTTGTGCTTGTTCGCGACTTCGAGCTGCGCGCTCTTGTCCTGGATCTCGCGGAAGAGCCGCGCATTCTGGATGGCGATCACCGCCTGGTCGGCGAAGGTTTTCAGCAGCGCGATCTCCTTGTCGGAGAACGGCCCGGGCTGCTCTCGCCCAACGTAGATCGTGCCGATGCCCTTGCCTTCCCAGATCATGGGCGCGAACACACCCGACCTGTTTCCGCTGATTGTGGCGAGCCGGCGCGTGAATTCGGGCAGATCGCGATCGTGTTCCACGTCGGCGAAGTGCAACACCCGCCGCTGCAATATCGCGCGACCGCTCGCCGTCGTGTCATCGAGCGGCTGCGGCGGCAGCTTCATCACCTCCTCGGCGCCGGGACCGCTGAACGCACCGCCGTGGATCAGGCCGTCGTCGCCGACGAGATTGATGCGCACGAGCTTGCCGGCGAACAGCCGCTGGCAGCTCTCCATGATCCTCTCGAATACCGGGCCCGTGTCGGCGATTGAGCTGCTGATGGCAGCAAGCACTTCCCCCGATGCCCGTTGCTGCTCGAGCGCTTCCTTCGTTTCGTTGAACAGGCGCACGTTCTCGATGGCGATCGCCGCCTGGTCGCCGAAGGTTTGCAACAGCGCGACTTCGCGCTCGTCGAACGGGCGCACTTCCTCGCGCCGCAACAGGATCGTCCCGAACGCCTGCCCCTCGCGCAACAGCGGCACGACGACGACCGCCCGGTGGCCGAAGCGCTTGGCGAGCTCGTAGCTCAGGGGAAATTCATCCGCCGCGGCGAGTAGATCGGGCAACTGGATCGTCTTGCGCTCGAGCACCGCGCGACCGGCGAGGGAGTCGCGGTTGATCGTCAGCGTTTCGACGTGGCTGACCGGGTCGGGCGACGGTCCCTTCGAAGCGAGATGGCGAAGCGTGTTGCCTTCGATCAGGTACATCGACGCAGAAGAGGCGTCGCAGAGTCGCGCTGCGCGCTCGGCGATCGCATCGAGAACCGGCAGCACGTCGCTCGGCGAGCCGGAGATCACGCGGAGGATTTCCGCGATCGCCGTCTGCTGCTCGAGGCCTTCCTTCGTTTCGTTGAACAGACGCACGTTTTCGATAGCGATGGCCGCCTGGTCGGCGAATGTCTTGACGAGCGCCACCTGCTTCTCGGTGAACGCTCGCGTTTCCATTCGCCAGAGCTGGATCGCCCCGATCGCGTGGTCTTCGCGCATCAGCGGTACCGCGAGCGCCGTGTGATGGCCGACCCGTCTCTGCAACTCGCGCCCGATCGGGAACTCCTCCTCGGGAGCCTGGGCGAGGTCCTCGATCTGAAACGAGACGCCGTCGACGACGGCGCGGCCGGCGACCGAGCCGCGCGTGAGCGGCATCTTTTCGCCTTCGGTTAGGGTGCGTGTGTGCCCGAACGCCGCCTCGCAGCGCAGCGCGCCTTCTTCGACCAGAACGATATTCGACTGGGCAGCGTCGCAGAGCTTCAATGCGCGCTCGGCCACAGCATTGAGTACCGGCTTCACGTCGCCGGGCGAGCTGGCGATCACGCGCAGGACTTCGCTGATTGCGGTCTGCTGCTCGAGCCCTTCTCTCGTCTCGTTGAACAGGCGCACGTTGTCGATCGCGATCGCCGCCTGGCGCGCGAAGGTTTCGACGAGCGCGACCTGGTCGGGCGCGAACAGTCCGGGGTGGCGCCTGAAGATGAAGATGCTTCCGTAGGCGATGTCTTCGCGGAGGAGAGGAACCGCGAGCGCCGCCCGCACGCCCTGCGGTATCGAGTTCTCGCGCGCGTCCGGGTACTCCGTGTCGAACAGCGGCGGCAAATCAGCGATATGGATCGTCTCGCGATCGAGCACGGCGCGACCGTTGAGAGACGATCGCTTCAGCGCCGTTGGCCGGATGGGTTCGAATGCCCCATCACCCTCCCGAGAATAGAACGCCATGGGACGAAGGGAACCGGCGTCGACGAAAAGCACTCGCGCATATGGAGAATCACACAAGTGCGCAGCCCGCTCCGCCACCGCGTCGAGCACCGGCTGAACGTCGGTCGGCGAGTTCGAGATGACGCGCAGGATCTCGCTGATCGCGGTCTGCTGCTCGAGTGAACTCTGCAGCTCGCGCGTTCGCTCCTCGACCTTGCGCTCTAGGCCAGCGTACGACTCCTTGAGCTGCGAGGTCATCCGGTTGAACCGGTTGGCGAGGGCCTCCAGCTCGTCGCCGGTGTGTACTTCGATCTTCTGGTCGAGGTCGCCCGCGCCGATGCGCTCGGCGCCTTCCTCGAGCGTGCGGATCGGCCGTACCATGCCCCGCGCGAGCGCGAGCGCCCCGAACGCCGAAAGCACGAGGCCTGCGAGCAGCAGAAGCCCGGTGCGGACGATCGAGGCGTTCAACTTGGCGTAAACCTCAGCCACCGGCTGCTCGACGAACACGTTCCAGTGCAGTGATTCGATTGGCGCGACCGAGGCGAGAACCGGCGTGCCCGCGAGATCGGTGGAGACGAGCGTGAGATCCTCGCCTTTGGCGCCCCCCATCGCGGCCTTGACGTGCGGTAGTTGCGAAAGATCGGTCTTGCGCAGCACCAGACCGATGTCGGGATCGGCGACCAGAAAGCCGTTGCCGTCGACAACATAAGCTTTCCCCTTCTCGCCGATCTTGATCCGCGACACGACGTCCCAGATGAACTTGAGATTCACATCGGCGACGACCACCGGCCCGTTGTCGCCGCCTGAACGCAGCGCGATGGTCATGTACGGCTCGGTCTCCTTGCGGAAGTACACCGGACCGAACCATGGCTGTCCGCGCTTCGCATTGCGGAACGCGGGTTCCTGCGACCGATCCTTGCCCGAGCCGACGTTGTCCATGCCGAGCCGGGACACCGCGATCTGTTCGTGTCCGGTTCCGTCGAGCTGCGCGATGTCGGTGACTTCCGGCGCCTGCCGCAGTAGCTTAAGAAACTCGATGCGGCGCAGCTCGACGTCGCTCGCGTCGAGCTGGGGCAGGGCGGCGTAGGCGAGCTGCTGCTCGATGCGGCCGATGTACTGCTCGATGCGCGAGGCCGCCGCGAGCGCCTTCTCGTGCTGCAGCAGCGCGAGCGAGGATTTCGTTTCCTGATAGGTGAAGTAAAGACTGATCGCTCCGGAGGCGAGCAGCGCGATCGTCACCAGCGACATGATCAGCAGCAGGTACTTACGGAAGAGCCGCCCGCGGCTGGTGCGGCGTGGCACCGGGCCCATCGCTGGAGCGGTAGACGATGCGTGACCAACCGTCTGCATTACTGGATCACCTCGTCGGCACGCAGGAGCAACGGTTGCGGGATCGTCAAGTCGAGCGCCTTGGCGGTCTTGAGATTGACGACCAGCTCGAGACGCGTCGGCTGCTCGACCGGCAGGTCGGCGGGCCGGGCGCCCCCGAGGATGCGACTGACGTACTCGGCGACCCTGTCCTCGAGACCGGCAAGGCTCGCCCCGTAGGCCATCAGGCCGCCAGCGCGCGCCATGTAGCCCCACTCGTAGATTGCTGGGATGCGCGTCGCGGCGGCCGCCGCGATGATCTGCTCGTACTCGAAGGCGAAGCGCGGAAAGGACGGAACCATGACGGCGTCGATCCGGTCGCGGGCAATCGCTTCAAAGACGGCTCGGTAGCCGTTCTCGCCCGGGACTTCGGTCAAGAAAAGCTCCACCTTCGCCGTAGCGGCCACTTCGCGCACTTCGCGCACCAGGTCGTCCCCTTTGCCCCTGCTGATCACGGCGATTCTGCGCGCCTTGGGCAGCGCCTGCAAAAGGAT
>DATJWL010000193.1:0-28897 GCA_035501215.1 Casimicrobiaceae bacterium | reverse complement strand
GTGACAGTCCAACTCGCCGACGCCGTGATCACGTTGCCTTGCTTGATCAGATCGACATCGTTTCCACGCACCGACTCTATGTAATCCGCTCCGGCTCGACGATCGAAGTCCCTGCGGAAGTCGGCCAGCGTCGCGCCTTCTTTCGCGTCCGTCATCATCTGGTGAAGGATCTTCACCACGGAGAAATATTCTATGTACGACGGCGCAACGCGAAAGCCAATCAGCGCCAGCGATAACACAACGGCGGCGACGAAAATGAACCCGATAATCGTAAGCCCGGACTGCCGATGTCGACCGCGCATGTTCCCTCCGTCAGCGAATGCCGCTGCCCACACGATTGAATGCGAGGCTCGAGATATCATCCCAGTTGAACCAGATGAAGAACGCCTTCCCCCGAATGTGGTCGTCCGGAACGAAACCCCAGTAGCGCGAATCATCGCTGTTGTCGCGGTTGTCGCCCATCATCAGGTACTGGCCGGCGGGCACCTTGCAAGTAAACCCACGGTCATTGTAAACGCAGTTTTCCTTGCCGGGGAATGCCCTCACGTTCAAGGGGTACACCGGCTGCCGTGCGGGATCCTCCGCGATCGTGTACGCGCGGTTGCCGTTGTTCTCGGTCAGGCGCTCGGTGGTGACGTACATCAAGCCTTCGAGATAGCCATAGCTGCCATCGGGCTTCTGCGGCCAGGCAACGCCGTTGACGCTGATCTGCTTGTCCCGGTACACGACTTCGTCGCCCGGCAGTCCGATCACCCGCTTGATGAAGTCCTGCGACGGGTTGACTGGATAGCGGAAGACGATCACGTCGCCGCGCTTCGGCTCGCCGATCGGCACGATCTTCATTTCGATGATCGGCAATCGAAGCCCGTACGCGAACTTGTTGACGAGAATGAAGTCGCCGACTTCAAGCGTCGGGCGCATCGACGAACTGGGGATCTTGAACGGCTCGGCGACGAACGAGCGCAGCAGAAACACGATGAGCAGCACGGGAAAGAAGCTTTTCGCGTACTCGATCCACCACGGCTCCGTAGCATCGCGGCCGCGCTGCCGCGAGAAGAAAACCTTGTCGGCCAGCGCGATGACGCCGGTAAGCGCGGTCAGCAGGAACAGTATGAGGGCGAAGTTCATCTTATTTTTCTCCGACCTGGAGGATGGCGAGAAACGCCTCCTGTGGAATCTCCACGCTGCCGACGGCCTTCATGCGCTTCTTGCCGGCCTTCTGCTTCTCGAGGAGTTTCTTCTTGCGCGTCACGTCGCCGCCGTAGCACTTGGCGAGCACGTTCTTGCGCAGGGCCTTGACCGTCTCGCGGGCGATGATCTGTGCGCCGATCGCGGCCTGGATCGCCACGTCGAACATCTGCCGGGGGATCAGTGAACGCATCCGCGTGACGACCTCCCGCCCGCGGTACGGGGCGTTAGCCCGATGAACCATCGCGGAGAGCGCGTCCACGCGCTCGCCGTTGATGAGGATGTCGAGCTTGACCACGTCGGCGGCGCGGAACTCGCGGAAGTCGTAGTCGAACGAGGCGTAGCCGCGCGACACCGATTTCAGCCGGTCGAAGAAATCCATCACGACTTCGGCCAGCGGCAGCTCATAGGAGAGCATCACCTGGCGCCCCACGTACTGCATGTTCTTCTGCACGCCGCGCTTCTCGGTGCATAGCGTCAGCACCGGCCCGAGGTAGTCCTGCGGCACGAGAATGGTCGCGGTGATGATCGGCTCACGGATCTCCGCGACGCGCGACAGATCGGGAAGCTTCGCGGGATTTTCGATATCGACGAGCGTCCCGTCGCGGAGCAGCACCTGATAGACGACCGTGGGCGCGGTGGTGACCAGTTCCATGTCGTATTCGCGCTCGAGACGCTCCTGGACGATGTCCATGTGCAGCAGGCCCAGGAAGCCGCAGCGGAAGCCGAAGCCGAGCGCCTGCGAGACTTCCGGCTCGTAGTGCAGCGATGCATCGTTCAACTTGAGCTTCTCGAGGGCATCGCGCATCGCCTCGAATTGATTGGCTTCGACCGGGTAGAGTCCGGCAAAGACCTGCGGCTTGACCTCCTTGAAGCCCGGCAGCGGCGCCGCGGCCGGCCGCGTCACGTTCGTGATCGTGTCCCCGACCTGCGCGGCCTTCAACTCCTTGATCCCGGCGACCACGAAGCCGACGTCGCCGGCAGCGAGTGCGTCGCGCGCGAGCGCCTTCGGCGTGAACACGCCCACCTGCTCGCAGTTGTACGCGGCGCCGCTGGCCATGAGCAGGATGCGATCGCGGGGCTTCAGCGTTCCCTGCATTACCCGCACCAGCGTCACGACGCCAACGTAGTTGTCGAACCACGAATCGATGATGAGCGCCTGCAGCGGTGCGTTCGCGTCGCCCTGCGGCGGCGGGATGCGCGCGATCACCGCTTCGAGCACGTCGTCCACCCCTTCGCCGGTCTTGGCGCTGACGCGCACCGCGTCCACGGCTTTTATGCCGATGATGTCCTCGATCTCGTCGATGACGCGCCCCGGATCGGCGGAAGGCAGATCGATCTTGTTCAACACGGGGACCACTTCCACCCCCTGCTCGATCGCGGCGTAGCAGTTCGCCACCGTCTGCGCTTCGACGCCCTGCGACGCATCGACGACCAGCAGCGCGCCTTCGCACGCCGCGAGCGAGCGCGACACCTCGTAGGCGAAGTCGACGTGCCCCGGCGTATCGATGAGGTGCAGGCTGTAGGTGCGCCCGTCGCGGGCGGCGTAAGAGAGCACGGCGGTCTGCGCCTTGATGGTGATCCCGCGCTCGCGCTCGAGATCCATCGAGTCGAGCACCTGCTCGCCCATCTCGCGCTCGGAGAGTCCGCCGCAGCGCTGAATGAAACGGTCGGCGAGCGTCGACTTGCCGTGGTCGATGTGGGCGATGATCGAAAAGTTGCGGACGTTGTGCACGAAAACACGGAGGGCACCGCAGCGGTGCCCTCGGTTGACTTCGCTTGTCCCGTCAGCGCGCGCGACCCGGCTCGGCCAGCCAAGTTGCCCTGGCCGCCCGCCTTACGGGAAAACGGTGAATTTTAGCGGAAAAATCATCCACGGTGCGACGGCTGTGGGCGCTGTATCTCGGCTTCGCCATCAAGGCCTAGGCGCCACCGCCGACAACGCAGTATCCAGGATTCAACCCGCCGCGCTAGCGAGATACGCCGCCAGCGCGGCGCGATCGAGGCGGTAACGGCACAACTCGCTTTCACCCGCGAGCAGAACCGGCACGGCTTCGCCCCAGCGCGCCTCGAGGGTGGGATCGCCGTCGACGTCGATTTCCTCGATGGTCATGCCCGCTGCCGCGGCAAGCGGCGCCAGGGCCGCCCGCATCTCGTCGCAGAGATGGCAATAGGCGCGCGTGAGCAGAATCAGGTGCACGCGCGCCGCGGCAAAGCTAGTCGCCGTTCCCGACCTTGATGCTCGAGTAGAACTGCTGTTCGCCGCGGCGAAGCAGCAGGGTAACTGCCGCGCCTTTCTCGAGCTTGGCGATCAGCCCATTGACCTGCTCGGCGTTCTTCGCGTCGATAGCCACGCCCTTGTTGATCACGGCGAGGATCACGTCCCCCGGCTGGATGTTACCGCGTGCGCTGCCGGTGATGTCCTCGATCAGCACGCCGTTCTTGATCTCGAGCTCCTTTTTCTGCTCGTCGTTCAGATCGGAGAGCATCAGGCCCATGCGGTTGGGTTTGGCCTTGTCCTTGTCCTTGCCCGACCCCGGACGCCGCGCAGCGGCCTTCGGCTGCTCGTCCTCCTTGAGCTCGGCGACGGTGACGGCCAGATCCTTGGTCGCGCCCTTGCGCCACACCTGCAGGGTGATCTTCGTCCCGGGCCTGATCTGGGTGATGATGCGCGGCAGCTCCGAAGACGAGTTCACCGTGCGTCCCTCGGCCTTGAGGATGATGTCGCCGGATTCCACACCCGCCTTGTCGGCAGGGCCGCCCTTCTCGACCGAATTGACCAGCGCCCCGGTCGTCTTGCTCAAGCCGAACGCGTCCGCCGTCTCCTTCGTCACTTCCTGGATCTGCACGCCGATCCGCCCGCGCGTGACGCGCCCCTTCTCCTGTAACTGTTTGACTACGTTCATCGCGACGTCGATCGGGATCGCGAAGGCGAGTCCCATGTAACCACCGGTGCGGCTGAAGATGAGCGAGTTCATGCCGACGACCTCGCCCTTCATGTTGAACAGCGGCCCGCCGGAGTTGCCCGGATTGATCGGCACGTCGGTTTGAATGAACGGCACGAGGTTGTTTTCCTGCGGCAGGTCGCGGCCCTTCGCGCTCACGATCCCGGCAGTGATCGTGTTCTCGAGCCCGAACGGCTTCCCGATCGCGGCGACCCATTCGCCGACCCTGAGCTTCTCAGGATCGCCGATGGTCACTTTCGGCAGCCCCGTCGCATCGATTTTCAGCAGCGCCACGTCGGTGCGCTTGTCGGTGCCGAGCACTTTGGCACGGAATTCGCGCTTGTCCGAGAGCTTCACCAGCACCTCGCTCGCCTCGTCGACCACGTGCGCGTTGGTGAGAATCTGCCCGTCGGAGCTCAGGATGAATCCGGAACCGACCGATTGCTGCTCTAAGTCGCGCTGCCGCTCGTGGCCGCGCGGAATCTGCCCGAAGCGGCGGAAAAATTCGTAGAACGGATCATCCTCGGACAGATCCGGGAAAGTCGAGCGCTTGACCGTCTGCGTGACGTCGATGCTGACCACCGCCGGACCTTGCTGTTCGTAGAGGTCGGTGAAATCGGGCAACCCGCGCATCGACTGCGCCGGCGCGGGGGCAACGAACGAGAAACCGGCCAGCACTACGCCAAGGAGCGTCCAGATGCGGGATTTCATGCTTCTTTCCTTCTTATATTTTATGGATGCGGGCTACTTCGACGCGGGGACAGGCGCGTTGGGGGGGTGATACGCAACGGAAAAGGCGATCTGCCGCACGGTCGCACTGGGCGTCTCGCCGAGCACGGTCACAAGATGATCGCTGAGCTGCCGGCTGTAGACGTTGATGCCGCCTTGTTGCGACAAGCCGATGGGTTGCGGCGCCTGCGGCATCGGTTCCACGAACACCGAAACCGCAACCAGCCCGTCCGAATAGACGAGGTGGGCAACCGGCGCCGGTTTGCCGCGCAGCGTGCGATAGCCTTCGACGAGCTTGGTGAAGCCCGGCGGAAGGTCCCGCACCTGCCAGCCCGTGTCCTCCGGCTTGACGTCACCCGGCAGCGCCTCGCGCATCTGCCAATCCGGCGGCGGCGGCGTGAAGGTTGGCCGCACCATGTCACGCTCGATCTTGGCGCCGATCTCGACGTCCGTAAACGAGAACTGCTCGACCGGGATGCCACGCTCGTTCAGCAGCTGCGCCTTGACCAGCAGCCCCGTCGCGTTGTCGGCCCAGAGTTTGTGGCCGTAGCGCAAGCGGTCCTTCGGCTCGAAGATGAAAGCCTGCGTCTCGAGGCCCGCGACGCGCGCGCTCTCCGCCTTGCGAAAATTGTAATAGTCGACCAGCGTGGCCCGCTGCTGCGGTAGCAGCGACGGAAAGGCATTGCGGGAATTGCGCGACTCGACGCGGATGATCTTCGCGTCCGGGTAGTAGCAGCGGATCTGCTCGTTGTTGCGCACGACCTCGCGCGGCGGTCCGTCGAGGTTGACGAGTTTCTCGTGCTCCCCGGAGGCGTCCGCAAGGTGCAGCACGCGCGACGTCTCGACGCGCCCACCGTGCTGGTAGACGAGCGTCCCGATGTAGTTGAGCGACCGGGCAGCCTGCGCCGCCCGCGTCAGCCACTCGCTTGCGTCCTGGGCCCAGGCCCCACGGGCAATGAGCAGCGCGGCCGCCGCGATCGCACAGGAACCGGCCCGCACGCGCGGACGGCGCGCGCTGCGCGCCAAAGCGTCAGTGGAGCGCATCCTGCTCGTCGGCGGCGACGACGCGCAGGGACGGACGCACGCCCTGAATGGCTGTAGTTGGCGAGTACTCCTGATGCGCCAGCAGATATTCGTTTTCGACGGGTGGACGGACGTCCGCGGCGCGCACGGCGGTCGCTTGCTGGACGGTGGCGAGCGCTGCGGGCGGCAGCGGCATGGTGGTCAGGGCGACCCAGCCCACGACGGTCACTGCCGCGACCGACGCGGCGAGCGCCCAAGCCACGGCCGCGGGCGTGGGTCGGCGCAGCGGAGGAGCGAGCAGCGTCGGCTCGGCGCCGAAGCGGGCGGCAAAGCGTTCGGCGAAGCCGGGGGAAAGACCCCCGCAACCGCGCAGCGTGTCGCCTATCACGTGGTAGCAGATCCATGTTTCCATGGAGGCAGTCTCGCGCAAGCCATGGCAGGCGTGCTCGACGCGCTGGGCGTCAAGCTCTCCGTCCATCAGCTGCGAGACTTCCTCGGGCGTCAGCTCAGCTGCGCCCCTTCCATTTCCGCCAGGGAAGTTGCCCATCACCATCTCCGGTCCTTATCGGTCCCCAATAACGGTCGCAGCTCCGCTGCGATCGCTTCGCGCGCCCTGAAAATCCGGGAGCGCACCGTGCCAATCGGACAGTTCATCACGTTGGCAATCTCTTCGTAGCTCAAACCCTCGATCTCGCGCAGCGTAATCGCGGTGCGCAGGTCGTCGGGCAGCGCGTCCATCGCCTGGTTGACCGTGGTCGCGATTTCTCTGCCCAGCAGCTCGTTCTCCGGCGTATTCGAGTCTCGCAGCTGCTCGGCGTCCTCGAAGTTTTCCGCCTCCTCGTGGTCGAAACCAGTCGAGGTTGGCGCCCGCCTGCCGATCGCCACCAGATAATTCTTGGCGGTGTTGATCGCAATCCGGTACAACCAAGTATAAAACGCACTCTCGCCGCGGAAGCTCGGCAGCGCGCGGTAGGCCTTGATGAACGCTTCCTGCGTCACATCCTCGACTTCCCCCGCGTCGCGCACCAGCCGGGACAGCAAGCGCGCGAGCTTCCGCTGATATTTCACTACCAGCAGCTCGAAAGCCCGCTTGTCGCCCCGCTGCGCCCGCTCGACGAGCTGCTGATCTACTTCGCGGTCACCCATCCGCGGCCGCCCTGACTCTCAAGCTTCTTCCCGCCGCACCCTCGAGGGGTGGACACGATCCCCGGCGGCAGTATAGCTGAGCCTTCGGAACACCCGCGGTGACTGCGTTCTGCCTGCTGCGCTAGACCGTTGGCCAAACCGGAAGTTCAGTCTCGAAAAGGGCCAGGGAACGAAGACGCTCAACTTCCTTGCTCCAGGTTAATGGTAGGGGTCACGCGCCCTGTCACGACCCCTCGATGGTTGCGTATGACCGGCTCGCGCCAGCCTTCGAGTCGAGTCCGCTGCTCGGGATCGAGCAAGCCGAGCTGATCCAGCACCGCGACCGTGGCCGGGTGCAGGCCGCGCGCATTGCCATCGACGACCTTGATCGCGATGCCCCATCCACGACTCCTCACGCCGATCGCCTGGAGGCCTTCGGCGCCGACCTTCGTGACCCAGTCCCCGTTGCCCGCCCGCATCAGGGTGAGGTCGTTGCGCAGCTCGCCCGCGACCATCTCCGGATGCGCGCTCATCGCGCCGGCGAGGGTCGACGGCGCGCGTCCGTAGGACTCGTCGTCGGCAACCGTCGCAAGTCTCGCGTAGGCGCGCGCCAGCCGGTCGAGCGGGACGGCGTAATTCGGGGCCGAGCAACCGTCGATGCCGGCGACGAGCTCGTTCTCCGGGACGCCGGTGAAGTTCGCCACCGCCGCACGGATAGCCTGCTGCAACGGATGCTCCAGGGCGAGGTAGGACTCGATGGGCAGATCGCACAGCCGGCAATAGGCGAGCATCCCGGCGTGCTTGCCCGAACAGTTGTGATGCAGGGTCGTGAACTTCGCTTCTGCCGGCGGCAGCTCCTCCCGCGCTGCGTAGAAAAGCGGTGGGTGAACGCCGCACTGCAGATCTGCTGGCGTGCGGCCGATGCGCCGCAGCATGTCGGCTACCGCTGCGACATGCCTCGGCTCGCCCGAGTGGCTGGCGCACAGCAGCGCCACTTGCTGGGGCGAAAAGCCGAAGCGCTCGACCCCGCCCCGGGCCACGAAGGGCAGCGCCTGAAACGGCTTCAGAGCGCTGCGGGTGGTCGTAAGGTAGTGCGGATCGCCCGCTGCGAAGAGCAGCCGCCCGGCAGCATCGACGACCGCGACCGAGCCGTAGTGCACGCTGTCGGTTGCATCACCGCGCGTGACGATGGAAAGCGGAACGTGCGGCGGAGCCGCGCGGCGGGTGTTCGGCAACGACCAGGGGATCGAGCGGGAAAGTAGTTATTCTACCGCGCCGCAGCGGCCAACGCGTCGCGGATCTGCTCCAGCGCGCCCGCGTCTTCGATGGTCGTGAGGTCTCCGGGATCACGTCCTTCGGCGAGCGCCTGGATCGAGCGCCGCAAGAGCTTTCCCGACCGCGTCTTCGGCAGCAGGGTGACGAAGTGCACCGCACCCGGGCGCGCGATGGCGCCGAGCTCGCGGTCGACCGTATCCATTACTTCCTTGCGGATCGCAGCCGCCCCGGCGGCGGTGCCGACCTTCGATGGATCCTTGACCACTGCGAACGCCACCGGAATCTGACCCTTGAGTTGGTCGGACACGCCGACGACGGCCACTTCGGCGATGCCCGGATGCGCCTGCACCGCCTCCTCGATCTCGCGCGTGCCGAGGCGGTGCCCGGCAACGTTGATCACATCGTCGGTCCTTCCGAGAACGAAGTAGTAGCCATCCGCGTCGCGGGTGGCCCAATCGAAGGTCGAGTACACCATCTTGCCCGGCACCGTCGTGAAGTACGTCTTGACGAACCGGTCGTCATCCCCCCAGACGGTCGTCATGCATCCGGGCGGCAGCGGCGGCACGATGGCAAGCACGCCTTTCTGGTCGGTGCCGACCTCCGCACCGGTGGCCTCGTCGAGCAGCCGCACGTCGTAGCCGCACACCGGAAACGACGGACTGCCGAACTTGCGCGGCGTCTCCTCGATGCCCGGAGACGCCGACAGGATCGGCCAGCCGCTTTCGGTCTGCCAGTAGTGATCGACGATCGCCACACCGAGTGAGTCGGCGGCCCAACGCGCCGTCGGCTCGTCGAGCGGCTCGCCGGCGAGGAAGAGATAGCGCAGCCGCGACAGGTCGTGCTTCTTCATGTACGCCGGATCCTGCTTCTTGAGCACGCGGATCGCGGTCGGCGAGCTGAACATCGTGCACACCTTGTGCTCGGCGACGATCTGCCACCAGATCGACGGGTCGGGCCGGATCGGCAGACCCTCGTACATGATCGTGGTCGCTCCGACGAGGAGCGGCGCGTACACGATGTACGAGTGACCAACCACCCAGCCGATGTCGCTGGTGGTGAACATGGTGTCGCCCGCCCCCACGCAGAAGATGTCGCGCATCGATGCGGCGAGCGAGACCGCGTAGCCGCCCGTGTCGCGCTGCACGCCTTTGGGCTTCCCGGTCGTGCCGGAGGTGTAGAGGATGTACGACGGCTCGGAAGACTCCAGCCAGACGCAAGGCACGCTCGCGCCCTGGTGCTCGCGCGCGAGCGCCGCATAGTCGAGGTCGCGCCCCGGCGTGCGGCTCATCGCGGGATCGAGCTTGCGATCGACAATGATTACCTTTGACGGCGGGTGCTTCGCTACGCGCAGCGCTTCGTCAACGAGATGCTTGTAAGGCACCGACTTGCCGCCGCGCATCCCGGCGTCCGCGGTCACCATCACTTTCGGCTTGGCGTCGTCGATGCGCGTGGCGAGGCTTGTTGCGGCGAAGCCGCCGAAGACCACCGAATGGATCGCGCCGAGGCGCACTGTGGCAAGCATGGCGAACACCGCCTCGGGAATCATCGGCAAGTAGATCAGCACGCGGTCGCCCTTGGTCACACCTTGCGCGCGCAGCATCGCGGCGAAGCGGTTCACCTCGGCGGCGAGCTCACGATAGCTGTAGCTGCGCCGTTGATCCGTTTCTGTGGAAATGAAGATGAGAGCCGGCTGTGTGCCGCGCGCGGCGAGGTGCCGGTCGATCGCGTTGTGACAGAGATTGATCCGACCGCCGACAAACCAGCGCGCGAACGGCGGCCGGCTGTAGTCGAGAACCTGCGAAAAGGGCGTCTGCCAGTCGACGAGCCGGGCACGCTCGCGCCAGAAGGCATCGTGGTCGTGCAGCGACCGCGCGTGGCTATCGGTGTAAGCACCCATCGGAACCCCGAAGCTGTCGGTTTGACCCGAGCTTAGCCGCCCGCCCGGGCAAGCGGTTTGCGCAGCGTCAAGTTTCTTGCCGCCCCCTCAGGGGTGAGCATCCGGGCCGATCCGCACGACCGTCCGTCCGCGGACGAGCCCCTTCAGATACGCGTCGAAGTGGGTGGGCAGGTCCTGAAAGTCGATGGTGCGCGCCTGATCGTGCACGCGATCCGGCCGCCAGGCCATGGCGAGCTTGTTCCAGATCATCTGCCGGACATCCATCGGGCAGTTCGCGCTGTCCACGCCGAGCAGGTGCGCGCCGCGCAGGATGAAGGGCATCACGGTCGTATTGAGCTTCGGCCCCGCCGCCAGCCCGACCGAAGCGACGCTGCCGCCGATCGCCACCGTCGACAACAGCCACGCGAGCATCTCGCCGCCGAGATTGTCGATTGCGCCGGCCCAGGTCGCCTTGTCGAGCGGGCGGATATTGGCGAGGTCGATCGACTGGCGCAGCCGCACTTCCTTCGCGCCGAGCCCGCGCAGGTACTGCGACTCCTCTTCCTTGCCGGTGATCGCCACGACGTGGTAGCCGAGCTTGGCAAGGATTTCGATCGCCACGCTGCCGACGCCGCCGGTCGCTCCAGTGACGGCGACGGGACCCTTTGCCGGCTTGAGCCCGTTATGCTCCATCAGCATGATCGCCTGCGCCGCGGTGAACCCCGCGGTGCCGAGGGTCATGGCATCGAATGCGGTCATGCCTTCGGGCCGCCGCACGATCCATTCGGCAGGGGCGCGGACGTATTCGGCGTAGCCGCCGTCGTGCGCCACGCCGAAATCGTAGGCGTGCACGATCACCTTGTCGCCCCGCTTGAAGCGCGGGTCGACCGAGCTCTCCACCGTGCCGGCCATGTCGATCCCGCCCACGGTGGGAAACTTGCGCATGATCTTGCCGGTGCCGTTGTATGAGAGCGCGTCCTTGTAGTTGATGGTCGAGTACTTCGTGCGCACGAGCACTTCGCCCGGATCGAGCTCCTCGGCGGTCATCTCCACGAAGCGGCTCGTAACGACGTGATCGTCCTCGAAAGTGCGGTAAGCCTTGAATTTCTGCATCGGTGGGGTCCTCCTCGTCATTCATGCCGTCACCCGCGCGGGTTCGCCCGCCTGGTGCGGCAATGCCATGTATTCGTACGTGCGCATCTCGATCAAGCGGCTGACGGTGCGCAAAAACTCCTGGCTGTTCGGCCCTTCTCGGTAGAGATCATCCGTCGGAACCGCGGCCGACAGCAATAACTTTACCCGATGATCGTAGAGCACGTCGACGAGCCAGGTAAAGCGGCGCGCCGCATTGCCCATGTCCGGAGTAAGGCGAGGCACGCCGGATACCATCACGACCGCAAACCGTCGCGCCAGTTCCAGGTAATCGAGCTGCGAGCGCGGGCCCTCGCAAAGCGTCGCGAAGTCGAACCACACCAGGCTTCCAGCGCGCTTGCGCGACTTCAGCGTGCGCCCTTCGATCACGAGACGCGGATCCTCGTCCGGGCCGGGGCGCATGCGCTCGAAGCGCTCGGCGAGCTCGGCTTCGACCGCGTCCGAGAGCGGCGAGTAATAGCAGGCAGCGTGCCCCAGCTCGCGCAGTCGATAGTCGGTGCCCCCGTCGACCTCGACCACGTCGAGCCACTGCTTGAGCAGCGCGATCGTAGGCAGGAGGTTCTGCCGCTGCAGTCCGTTCGGATAGAGGTCGTCCGGCCGGTAGTTCGAGGTCATCACGAAGACCAGGCCGCGCTCGAAGAGCGCCGTGAGGAGGCGGCCAAGGATCATCGCGTCAGCCACGTCGGAGACGTGGAACTCGTCGAAGCAGATCACCCGATGCCGGCGCGCGATCCGCGCCGCCACGGCGACGAGCGGATCGACCACGTGCGCATGCTGCCGCAGATCATCGTGCACCCCCTTCATGAAGGGATGGAAGTGCACGCGCGTCTTGCGGCGGTATGGCAACGCCGCGTAAAACGCGTCCATAAGGAAGCTTTTGCCCCTCCCTACGCCGCCCCAGAAGTACACGCCCGTCGGCGGCACCGGAGGACTGAGCCAGCGCCGCAGCGGCGAGGCTCGCGCGCGCTTGAACGCGATTAGCTCGTCGTACAGGCGCTGCAGCCGCTCAAGGGCGGCTTCCTGAGCAGCGTCGAGGAGGATCGTGCGCTCCGCGAGCTGCGACCCGAGCTGCATGTAGAGCCAGCCGTGACTCGAGATCGTTGCGGTCGGATGGGCGTCGTTCATGTTTCGCTCGACCGCGTCGCGCCCGATCAGATATTGAGGGTCCGCTTGTCGACTGCGAGCGCCGCCTCCTTGACGGCCTCCGACAGCGACGGATGAGCGTGGCAGATGCGTGCGATGTCCTCGCTCGCGGCCCCGAATTCCATCGCCACGACGCCTTCCGCAACGAGCTCCGAGACCAACGGACCGATCGCGTGCATGCCGAGGATGCGGTCGGTTTTCGCATCGGCGAGAAACTTGACGAACCCACGCGTGTCGCCCAGCGCTCGCGCGCGTCCGTTAGCCATGAACGGGAACGAGCCGGAGCGATACGCGACCCCGGCGGCCTTGAGCTGCTGCTCCGTCTGTCCGACCCAGGCGATCTCGGGCGAGGTGTAGATCACCCACGGCACGGTGTTGAAGTCGACGTGCCCGTGCTGGCCCGCGATGCGCTCGGCCACCGCGACCCCCTCCTCCTCCGCCTTGTGGGCGAGCATGGGCCCGCGCACGACGTCGCCGATCGCCCACACGCCCTCCAGATTCGTGCGGCATTCGTCGTCGACCTCGACGAAGCCGCGCGGGTCGAGCTTAAGCCCGACGCCCTCGGCATTGAGTCCGGCAGTATGCGGAACGCGCCCGATCGACACGATCAGCTTGTCGAAGCTCGCGCTCTGCGCTTTGCCGTCCGCGTCGCGATAGTCGACGCTTACCCCCTTGCCCACACTGACTTTCGTAATGTTCACGCCGAGCTGGATCGCCAGGCCCTGCTGCGTGAAGAGCTTCCACGCTTCCTTCGCCACCTGCTCGTCAGCCGCGCCGAGAAACACCGGCAGCACTTCGAGGATCGTGACCTCCGCTCCCAGCCGCCGCCACACGCTGCCCATCTCCAGGCCGATCACGCCTGCGCCGACCACGCCCAGGCGGTTCGGCACGTCGGGAATCGCCAGCGCGCCGTCGTTGTCGAGAATGAGCTTGTTGTCGAATGGAGCGCCGGGCAGTTCACGCGGCTTCGATCCGGTCGCAACGATCACGTGCTTCGCCGTGAACGACGTCGCGCCAGGCCCCTCGACCTTGATCTGCCATGCGTTCGGACCGCCGCCGGCGAAGCTGGCCACACCGTGAAAAAATGCGATCTTGTTCTTCTTGAACAGGTAGGCGATCCCGTCGTTGTTCTGGCGCACGACCTTGTCCTTGCGCGCGAGCATCCGCGCGACGTCGATCGTGAGTCCTTTGACGTCGATGCCGTGGTCGCGAAACGCGTGTCCGGCGTGCTCGTAATTCTCCGAGGATTGCAAGAGCGCCTTCGACGGGATGCAGCCGACGTTGGTGCAGGTGCCGCCGAGCGCAGGCTTGCCGTCGCCGGCTTTCCAGTCGTCGATGCAGGCGGTCCTGAAGCCAAGTTGCGCGGCGCGGATGGCCGCGACATAGCCGCCCGGGCCTCCTCCGATGACCGCGACGTCGAACTGATCAGCCACGCACTCCCCCTTGCCGCCGGGCTCACAAGTCGAGAAGCATTCGTGCGGGGTCTTCCAGTGCTTCCTTGATCGCGACGAGCGACAGCACAGCTTCGCGCCCGTCGATGATGCGGTGATCGTACGACTGCGCGAGATAGTTGATCGGCCGCACGACGACCTGCCCGTTCTCCACGACCGCGCGCTCGCGCGTCGCGTGCACGCCGAGGATCGCCGACTGCGGCGGGTTGATGATCGGCGTCGAGAGCATCGAGCCGAACACGCCGCCGTTTGAAATCGTGTATGTGCCGCCGGTCAGCTCCTCGACCGTGAGCTTGCCTTCCTGCGCCCGCTTGCCGAAGTCCGCGATCTGCTTTTCGATCTCGGCGATCGACATCAGATCCGCGTCGCGCAGGATCGGCACCACGAGTCCGCGCGGGCTGCCGACCGCGATGCCGATGTCGAAATAGCCGTGATAGACGATGTCGGTGCCGTCGATCGAGGCGTTGACGATGGGGTATTTCTTCAACGCGTGCACCGTGGCCTTGACGAAGAAGCCCATGAACCCGAGCTTGACGCCGTTCTCCTTCTCGAAGCGGTCCTTGTAGCGATTGCGCAGCTCGAGCACGGGCGCCATGTTCACTTCGTTGAAGGTCGTGAGGATCGCCGCGGTCGATTGCGACTGAACAAGTCGCTCGGCCACACGCTGGCGCAGCCGCGACATCGGCACGCGCTGCTCGGGCCGGGAACCGAGATTGGCGGGCAGCTTCACCGCCGGCGCGGGCGGCGCCTTGGCTGCCGGCGGCGCGGGCGTCGGGGCCTCGCCACGCGCCTCGACAGCCGCGAGGGCATCGCCCTTGGTCACGCGGCCGCCGCGCCCCGTCCCGGCAACCTCGGCGGCGGACACCCCCGCTTCGGCGAGGATCTTCCGCGCTGCCGGAAGTGCGCCCGCGCCTCCGCCGTCCGGGCGAGCTGCTCGCGGGTTGGGAGCCAGCGACGCGGCTTTCGGCGCTGCGGGCGCAGGCGCGCTCGGCTGAGGTTTGCTCGGCTGCGGCGCCGCGGCCGCCGGTGCGCTCGTGCCTGCGGCCGCCCCCTTGGCCTCGGTGTCGATGACCGCGATCACTTCCTGCGCGGTCACCGTTGATCCATCCGCCTTGCGCACTTCGGCGAGCACACCCGCGCTGGGCGCCGGCAGCTCGAGCACGACCTTGTCGGTCTCGATGTCGATCAGGTTCTCGTCGCGCTTGACCGGATCGCCGGCCTTCTTGTGCCAGTTGACGAGCGTGGCCTCCGCGACCGATTCCGGCAGCACCGGCACTTTGACTTCGATCAGCATGCGTCAGAGGCTCCTAGTGCGCGGTGACCATCTCGCCCGACCCGAGCACGGCGGCGAATGCGTCGCGCACGAGCTGCTGCTGCTGCGCGAGGTGCTTCGACATGTAGCCCACCGCGGGCGATGCCGAGATCGGGCGGCCGGCATAGGCCAGCAGCTGCCGATCTTCGATGTCGCCGCGCAAGTACGCGCGCAGGCGATACCAGGCCCCCTGGTTCTGCGGCTCTTCCTGACACCACACCACTTCCTTCGCTTGCGGATACTTGGCGATCTCGGCCTTGAAGTCCGCGTGCGGGAACGGGTACTGCTGCTCGAGCCGGATGATCGCCATTTCGGTGATCTTGTTTTCGCGCCGATAGTCCGCGAGGTCGTAATAGACCTTGCCGCTGCATGCGATCACGCGCCGCACGTCCTTCGCGACGAGCTTTTCGGTGTCGCCGATGACGGTGTAGAACTTGCCCTCGGCGAGATCTTCCAGCGTCGACACCGCAGCCTTGTGCCGGAGCAGGCTCTTCGGGCTCATCACGACGAGCGGCTTCCGGAACTGCCGCACCATCTGCCGGCGCAGCAGGTGGAAGATCTGCGCCGGAGTCGTCGGCACGCATACTTGCATGTTGTGTTCGGCGCACAGCTGCAGATAGCGCTCGGGGCGCGCCGACGAGTGCTCGGGCCCCTGTCCCTCGTAGCCGTGCGGCAGCAGCAGCGTGAGTCCGCAGATGCGGCCCCACTTCACCTCGCCCGCCGCGATGAACTGATCGATGACGACCTGCGCTCCGTTGGCGAAGTCGCCGAACTGTGCCTCCCAGATCACCAGCCGGTTCGGTTCCGAGGTCGCATAACCGTACTCGAAGCCGAGCACCGCCTCTTCCGAGAGCACCGAATCGATCACCTCGAAGTCGGGCTGACCTTCCTTGACGTGCTGCAACGGGACCCAGATGCCCGCATCCCATTTCTCGCGGTTCTGGTCGTGCAGCACCGCATGACGGTGCGAGAAGGTTCCCCGCGCCGAATCCTGGCCGGAGAGGCGCACGCCAAAACCCTGGTCGAGGAGCGCTGCGTAGGCGAGGGTCTCGCCCATGCCCCAGTCGAGCGGGAGCTTGCCTTCACCCATCGCGCGGCGGTCGGCGATCACCTTTTCCACGCGCGGATGCAGCTTGAAGTCCGCGGGAACGTCGGTGACTTTCTTCGCCAGCGCTTTCACCGCCTGCATCGGTACCGCCGTCTCGGCCGCATCGGTCCAATGCTTGCCCAGGAACGGCCTCCAGTCGACCGCAAACGGCGGCTTGTAGTTCGACAGGATGGTCGTGTTGGTGTGCAGGCCCTTGTCCATCGCCGCGCGATAGGTCTCGATCATCGCCTCGGCGTCTTCGGGCTTGACGACTCCGTCGGCCGCCAAACGCCTGGCGTACAGCGACCGCGTGCCCGGATGCTGCGCGATGCGCTTGTACATCAGCGGCTGGGTGATCATCGGTTCATCGGCCTCGTTATGCCCTTGCCGGCGGTAGCAGACGAGGTCGATGAACACGTCGCGGTCGAACTTCTGCCGGAAATCGACGGCGATCTCCACCGCAAGGAGGCAGGCTTCGGGGTCGTCGCCGTTGACGTGGAAGATCGGCGCCTCGACCATCTTGGCGACGTCGGTGCAATACAGCGTGCCGCGGGTGTCGCGCGGATCGGAGGTCGTGAAGCCGATCTGGTTGTTGATCACGAGGTGGATCGTGCCGCCGGTACGGTAGCCTCGCGTCTGCGACAGGTTCAGCGTTTCCTGCACGACGCCCTGCCCGGCGATCGCGGCGTCGCCGTGCAGAAGCACCGGCATCACCTGGTCGAAGGTAGGGTCCTTGCGACGGTGCTGTCGCGCCCGCACCGAGCCTTCCACAACGGGATTGACGATCTCGAGGTGCGACGGGTTGAACGCCAGCGTGACATGCATCGGGCCGCCAGGCGTCACGACGTCGGAGGAGAAGCCCTGGTGGTACTTCACGTCGCCGGCAGAGAGCTCCTGCTCGGTGGCGTGCTTGCCTTCGAACTCGGCGAAGAGATCCTTCGGCATCTTGCCGAGCGTGTTGACGAGCACGTTCAGCCGCCCGCGGTGCGCCATCCCGATCACCATTTCCTGCACGCCCGCCGCCCCCGCCTTCTGGATGAGGTGATCGAGCATGGGGATCATCGAGTCACCGCCTTCGCCGGAGAAACGCTTCTGACCGACATATTTCTTTCCGAGATATTTCTCGAGCGTCTCCGCGGCCGTCAGGCGCTCGAGAATGTGCCTGCGGAACTCCGGCGCATAGCTCGGCCGCGAGCGCAGCGGCTCGAGGCGCTGCTGGATGAAGCGCTTCTGCGCCGTGTCGGACATGTACATGTATTCGGCGCCGAAGCTGCGGCAATAGGTTTCCTGGAGCGCGGCCATGAGATCGCGCAGCCGCATGCGGGTCGCGCCGCCGGGCGCGCCCTTGAACGAGCCGACGTCGAACTCCGCATCGAGATCGGCCTCCGTGAAGCCATAGGTCGACATGTCGAGATCGGCGATGTAGGGCTTTTCCTGGCGCTCGAGCGGATCGAGGTCGGCATGGAAGACGCCGAGCGTACGGAACTTGCTGATCAGGCGCAGCACGAGCGTGAGCTTGTGCATCGCCTGCGCATCCACCATCGGCGCCGCGAGCTTGCGATTCTTCGCGAGCTGGATGAAGGACTCCACCACCGGCGCGTGCGCGACATCCGCCGCGCCTCCGCGCACGCTGTCGAAGTACGCCCTCCAGTCGGCTCCGACCGCACCCGGATCGGCTAGGTAGGTCTCGTACTGCTCCTCGATGAACGGCGCGTTGCTGCCGAAGAGCGCGCTCGTCGATTCGTATTGCTGCATCGTGCTCATGATCTTGACCCTTGCTTCAAATGCCTAGCGCTCCAGGATGGGCCTGACGTCGCGCCGCTTGGCGCCGGTGAAAAGCTGCCGCGGCCGGCCGATCTTCTGCTCGGGGTCGGAGATCATCTCGTTCCATTGGGCGATCCAGCCCACCGTCCGTGCAAGCACGAAGATCGCCGTGAACAGGCTCACCGGAATGCCCAGCGCGCGCTGCACGATGCCGGAATAGAAGTCCACGTTGGGATAGAGCTTGCGCTGCACGAAGTAGTCGTCTTCCAGCGCGATCTTTTCCAGCGCCATCGCGAGCTTGAAGACGCGATCGTCGTGGAGCCCGAGCGCCTCGAGCACTTCGTGGCAGGTCTCGCGCATGAGCTTGGCCCGCGGATCGTAGTTCTTGTACACGCGGTGGCCGAAGCCCATCAGCTTCACGCCCGAGTTCTTGTCCTTCGCCTTCTTGATGAACTCGCCGACCTTCGATACGTCGCCGATCTCCTCGAGCATGTTAAGCGCCGCCTCGTTGGCGCCGCCATGCGCCGGCCCCCACAGGCAGGCGATGCCGGCCGCGATGCAGGCGAAGGGATTCGCCCCGGACGAGCCCGCCAGCCGCACCGTCGAGGTCGACGCATTCTGCTCGTGATCGGCGTGCAGAATGACGATGCGGTCGAGCGCGCGCACCAGCACGTCGTTGATCTTGTATTCCTCGCACGGCACCGAGAACATCATGCGCATGAAGTTCGCCGTGTAATAGAGCTCGTTTTTCGGATAAACGAACGGCTGCCCGATGGTGTACTTGTGGCACATCGCGACCAGCGTCGGCAGCTTGGCGATGAGCCGGATCGCGGACACGTGCCGGTGATAGGGATCGGTAATGTCGAGCGAGTCGTGATAGAACGCGGACAGCGATCCGACCACGCCCACGAGCATCGCCATCGGATGCGAGTCCCGGCGGAAGCCGCGGAAGAACGAGCTCATCTGCTCGTGCACCATCGTGTGCTGCGTCACCGTGTGCAAGAATTCGGCCTTCTCCTGGGCGTTCGGCAGCTCGCCCTTCAGCAGCAGGTAGCACACTTCGAGGAAGTCGCACTGCACCGCAAGCTGCTCGATCGGGTAGCCGCGGTAGAGGAGCTCTCCCTTGTCGCCGTCGATGTAGGTGATGGTCGAGGCGCACGACGCCGTCGAAAGGAAGCCCGGGTCGTAGGTGAACTTGCCCGTCTTGCCATAGAGGGTGCGGATATCCACGACATCGGGCCCGATGGAGCCCGACAGGATCGGGAAGTTCACCGACGGCGAGCCGTCGTCGAAAGTGAGGGTGGCGCTGTGGTTAGTGGTCATGTTGTCTTACTCCAGGCGGACGCAGGAACCGGTGCGGCCGGTTGGCCGCTCCGATCATCCTTCTCAAATCTTTCGAAGCGCTTCCAGCAGAGGCTTGATGGCCGCATCGTCCGGCTCTTGCCGGCCCGACAGCAGGTCCCACAGTTGGTTATCGCTCAAATCCAGCAACCGGTCCAGACCGGCCAGCTCCGGCTCGCTGATCGCTTCGCCTCGCGCGTCGAGAAACCGCGCCAGGATCAAGTCATTTTCCAGCATCCCGCGCCGGCACCGCCAGCGCAGGCGGTTCAGCTCACGACTCGTGATCACGGTTGCCACGGCCGCGCGCCATCGCCCCGGTCATCCATCAATATGCGGTCGGGTGTGGCAAATTCACACCGCCCGCTTGACCATCAGCTCCTTGATCTTCCCGATCGCCTTGGTCGGGTTGAGCCCCTTCGGGCAAACGTCCACGCAGTTCATGATCGTGTGGCAGCGGAACAGCCGGTACGGGTCCTCGAGGTTGTCGAGGCGCTGGTTGATCGCCTGGTCGCGCGAATCGGCGATGAAGCGGTAGGCCGCGAGGAGCCCAGCCGGTCCCACGAACTTGTCCGGGTTCCACCAGAACGACGGGCACGCGGTCGAGCAGCACGCACACAGGATGCATTCGTAAAGGCCGTCCAGCTCTTCGCGCTCCGCAGGCGACTGGAGACGCTCCTTCTCCGGCGGCGGGGTGTCGTTGACCAGATACGGGCGGATCGAGTGATACTGCTTGAAGAACTGGCTCATGTCGACGATCAGGTCGCGGATCACCGGCAGCCCAGGAAGCGGGCGCAGTTCGACCGGTTCCTTCAGCTCCCTCAGGTTGGTGACGCAGGCGAGCCCGTTCTTCCCGTTGATGTTCATCGCGTCCGAGCCGCAGACGCCCTCGCGGCACGAGCGGCGGAAGGCGAGCGTATCGTCGTGTGCCTTGAGCCGGATCAGCGCGTCGAGCAGCATCCGGTCGTGCGGATCTAGCGCGACGTCGTAATCCTGCATGCGCGGCGCGCCGCCCTGCTCTGGGTCATAGCGGTAGATCCGGAATTTCATCAGTACGTCCGCACCTTGGGCGGGAAGGCGTCCACGGACAGCGGCTTCATGTTCACCGGCTTGTAGTCGAGCCGATTGCCGTCGCGATACCAAAGCGTATGTTTAAGCCAGTTGACGTCATCGCGAGAGGGATAGTCGCTGCGCGCCTGCGCCCCGCGCGATTCCCGGCGCGCCTCGGCGGACACGATGGTCGCCTTGGCAACCTCGATCAGGTTCTCAAGCTCCAGAGCCTCGACCCGCGCGGTATTGAAGACCTTGCTCTTATCCTTGATCGCGACCCTCTGCGTCTGACGCTCGAGCTCGAGCACGCGCTGCACGCCCTCGGAAAGAAGCTGCTGGTTGCGGAAGACCCCGCAATGGTCCTGCATCGTCTTGCGCACGGTGGCGGCAACCTCGGCAACCTGGTCGCCTGACGAAGCGCTGTCGAGCCGCGCCAGGCGGGCGAGCGCGCCTTCCCCCGCGTTTCTGGGCAATGGCTTGTGCGCGCGCCGCGCCAGGTTCTGCTCGACCACGTGATCGCCCGCGGCGCGCCCGAACACGATGATGTCGAGCAGCGAGTTGGTGCCGAGCCGGTTGGCGCCATGCACCGAAACGCAGGCGCACTCGCCGATGGCGTAAAAGCCGGGTACCACCGCGTTGGGATCGCCCCCGCTCGGCGCGACGACCTGGCCGTGCACATTGGTTGGAATGCCGCCCATCATGTAGTGGATTGTCGGCACGACCGGAATCGGCTCGCGGATCGGATCGACGTTGGCGAACTTGATCGCGATCTCGCGGATCGACGGCAAGCGCTTCATGATCACCTCGGGACCAAGATGATCGAGCTTGAGGAGCACGTAATCCTTGTGCGGGCCGCAGCCGCGGCCTTCCTTGATTTCCTGGTCCATCGAGCGCGAGACCACGTCGCGCGAAGCAAGATCCTTGAGGTTGGGCGCGTAGCGCTCCATGAAGCGCTCGCCGTTGGAGTTGAGCAGGATGCCGCCTTCGCCGCGCACGCCCTCGGTGATCAGCACGCCCGCGCCATAGACTCCGGTCGGATGGAACTGATAGAACTCCATGTCCTCGAGCGGCACGCCGGCGCGCGCCGCCATTCCCAGACCGTCGCCGGTATTGATGAACGCATTGGTGGACTGCGCGAAGATCCGGCCCGCACCGCCGGTCGCGAAGAGCGTCGCTTTCGCCTGCAGGATCATTGGCTCGCCGGTCTCCATCTCCAGCGCGGTGACCCCAAGCACTTCGCCGTCCGCGTCCCGGATGAGATCGAGCGCCATCCATTCGACGAAGAACTGCGTACGCGCGCGGCTATTCCGCTGATAGAGCGTGTGCAGCAGAGCGTGCCCGGTGCGGTCCGCCGCCGCGCACGCCCGCTGCACCGGACGCTCGCCGAAGTTCATCGAATGTCCGCCAAAGGGCCGCTGCCAGATCGTCCCGTCGGGATTGCGGTCGAACGGCATGCCGAAGTGCTCCAGCTCGTAAACGACCTCGGCCGCCGTCTTGCACATGTACTCGATTGCATCCTGGTCGCCGAGCCAGTCGGAGCCCTTGATGGTGTCGTACATGTGCCACAGCCAGCTATCCTCGCTCATGTTGCCGAGCGACGCGCCGATGCCGCCTTGCGCAGCGACCGTATGCGAGCGGGTCGGAAACACTTTCGACAGCACCGCCACCGACAGCCCCGCCTCGGCGAGCTGCAGCGAGGCGCGCATGCCGGCGCCACCGGCTCCCACCACGATGGCGTCGAACCGGCGCACCGGCAGGCTCATCGCGGTCCCCAAAGGATGTCAACCAGCCAGGCCGCGTAGCCTGCCAGCACGACCACGGTGATGACTTCCAGCGAGAACCGCACCGCGGTCGGCTTGATGTAATCCATCCAGATGTCGCGCATGCCGATCCAGGCGTGCCACAGCAAAGCCAGCCCGAACAGCAGCGTCGCGACCCGGAACGCGACGCTCGCGAACAGCGCACGCCACAGAGGCTCGTCGATGCCGCCGTGAACGAGCGCGATCGCGAGCCAGAGCAGCGTGTAGACCGCCATGAGCACGGCGGTGATGCGCTGTGCGACCCAGTCCTTCAGCCCGTAATGCGCGCCGACGACAGGGCGTTTCACCACAGGCGCACTCCGACCAGGACGGTCAGCGCGAGGCTCACCAGGAGCACGACGATGCTCGACCGCCGTGCCGGCGCCAGCTCGATGCCTCTCTGCACGTCGAGGAGGAGAAATCGAATGCCCGCGCAAAAATGGTGCAGATAAGCCCAGATAAGTCCCAGCAATAGCAGCTTGACGAGCGGCTGCGCGAGCAGCGCCTGCACTCCGGCAAACGCATCATCCGGCCCGAGGCTCGATTGCAGTCCGACCAGAGCGAGTGGGATTCCTACCAGGAACAGGGCCGCCCCGCTCACGCGGTGGAGGATGGACACGAGACCCGGCAACGGCAGCCGGATGCGAACGAGGTCGAGGTAGACCGGGCGCGTCCGGGTCATGGGTCGCTCTACGGCGGGCATGGCTAGGCGGTGGGTACGCCCGGTGGCTGGTGCACGATCAAAATTATACAGGCAAGCCTCGCGCCGCCGCCACCCGCGTGCCGGTCGCGATGCGTGCCTCGCTATGCGGCGCGTCAGCCGAGATCGTTCAGATAATGATGTCGCCGGGTGCTGCACAGCCCGCGCCGCCATTCCACGGCACGGTCGCCGTACGTGCGGGTGACGCGCTCGACCGCGAGCAGAGGGTTGCCGGGCTGAACCTTGAGCAGCGCCGCGCTTGTCGCATCGGCCGCGATGGCGCGCAATTTCTCCTGTGCCTTGACGATACGCACGCCAAACTGCGTTTCGAACAGACTGTACATCGATCCGCGATAGGCTTGCACCCGTGCCCGCGTCATCCCCTTGAACAGCGCGGCGGGGAGGACGATCTCGTCGAGCACCGCCGGCTCACCCTCGTATTCGAGGAGCCGCCGCAGCACGAATACCGCATCGCCGGGCTTCATCTCGAGCGCGCGCGCCATCTCGGCGGTCGCCTTGCTCCGGCGGACGTCGAGCAGGCGACTCGCCGGATACTCTTCGCGTTCGTCGTTGCGGCGGATGCGCAGGAAGCGGAACATCGAGGATCGCTCTTCGGTGTGCGTGGCGACAAAGGTTCCCTTGCCCTGTCGCCGGACGAGGAGGTTGTCGGCGGCCAGCGCGTCGATCGCCTTGCGCACCGTGCCCTGCGATACGCGATACTGTGCGGCGAGCTCGAGCTCGCTCGGGATCGCCTCACCGGGCCGCCAGTGTCCCGCATCGAGCCGCTCGACCAGCAGGTCCTTGATCTGCAGATACAGCGGACGGAAGGCCGGCGGGCGCGCGGTGCGGGCGTGCCGTGCGGGCGAGGGCGAGGTGCGGGTCGATGTCGGGCGCAGAAAATCCTCCGGATGGGCCTTGGCCCCATATATCATATAACATATATAAGAGTTGTTGACACCCCGGGGCCCGCCCCTTACCATGGGCGTGCTGCTGGACGGAGGCCCGCGGCACCCCTGCCGTCTTCGAGCCAGTTGCAAGTCGCGCCCGCCCAGCTCGAGACAACGCTCGCCAGGAGCCCCATCCATGAAGAAGCCCATCCGCGTAGCGGTCACCGGCGCCGCCGGTCAGATCGGTTACAGCCTGCTGTTCCGGATCGCCAGCGGCCAGATGCTCGGCAACGATCAGCCGATCGTCCTGCAGCTCCTCGAGCTGCCCCTCGACAAGGTTCAGGCGGCTCTCAAGGGCGTCATGATGGAGCTCGAGGACTGCGCCTTTCCGCTGCTTGCCGGCATGAGCGGCACCGGCGACCCCAAAATCGCGTTCAAGGATGCGGAAGTCGCCCTGCTGGTTGGAGCGCGCCCGCGCGGCCCCGGCATGGAGCGCAAGGACCTGCTGCTCGAGAACGCCAAGATCTTCATCGAACAGGGCAAGGCGCTCGACGCGGTGGCGAGCCGCAGCGTCAAGGTGCTTGTCGTCGGCAATCCGGCCAACACCAATGCCTACATCGCGATGAAGTCCGCCCCTTCGCTGCCGAAGCAGAACTTCACGGCGATGCTGCGCCTCGATCACAATCGCTCTCTCTCGCAGCTCGCGGCCAAGGCCGGCGTGGCGGTCGACTCGATCGAGAAACTCATCGTCTGGGGCAACCATTCGCCGACGATGTATCCCGACTATCGGTTCGCAACCTCGGGCGGACAATCGTTGAAGAGCCGCATCAACGACGAGAACTGGAACCGGACTGTATTCATCCCCACCGTCGGCAAGCGCGGTGCGGCGATCATCGAAGCGCGCGGATTGTCCTCGGCCGCCTCGGCGGCCAATGCGGCGATCGACCACGTGCGCGATTGGCTCGGCGGCAGCGGCGGGAAATGGGTCACCATGGGAGTGGCTTCCGACGGCAGCTACGGGATTCCCGCCGATGTGATGTACGGCGTGCCGGTCACCACGTCAAGCGGCGAATATCAGCGGGTCCAGGGACTCGAGATCGACGCCTTTTCGCGCGAACGCATGGACACGACCTTGAAGGAGCTGCAGGAGGAACGCGCCGGCGTCGCCGCACTCCTCGCCTGAGGCCGGTGAGGCGCGGACTCAGACGATGAGTGGCCGGCTGCATCCTTCGGTAGCACTGTACGGCGCCGAGCGGGCATTGCCCGCGCTGCCGCCCTGCGTGCACTATGCCGGCAGCGAGCGTTACATCCGCAAGGCGCTCGCCCTGCAGCGTGAACTCGGCCCGGTGTTCGACGTCGCCTGCGATTGCGAGGATGGTGCACCGGTCGGCAAGGAGCGCGAGCACGCCAAGGCCATGGGCGCGCTCATCGCCAGCACGGAAAACGCGCACGGGCGCGTCGGGGCCCGCATCCACGGCCTCTCGCACCCGTCGTGGCGCAGCGATCTTGCCACGCTGCTCGGTGCCGCGGGTGATCGCATCGCCTTCGTGACGCTGCCGAAAGCGGAATCCGCGGCCGATGTCTCGCGCTTTCTGCACGTGCTGCGCGCGGAAGGGATGCGCTGCCGACTCAATCGGGCGATTCAGGTCAGCGTGATGATCGAGACGCCCGGCGCGGTCCGGGAAGCGTGGTCGATCGCGGCGCTGCCGGGCGTGATCAGCCTCGACTTCGGGACGCTGGACTTCGTGAGCGCGCATCACGGCGCGATACCCTCCTCGGCCATGCAGAGCCCCGGCCAGTTCGATCATCCGCTCCTGCGGCGCGCGAAATGCGAAGTCGCCGAGGCGGCTCTCGCGCACGCGGTCGTGCCGGCGCACGGAGTGACATTGGCGCTCGAGGACACCGGCGTGGTCGCCTCCGACGCCAGGCGCGCACGAGAGGAATTCGGCTTCCTGCGCATGTGGAGCATCCATCCGGCGCAGATCGACCCAATCGTGCGCGCGTTCCAGCCGGATGACGCTGAGCTGGCGACGGCGGCAACGGTGCTCGCCGCGGCGCAGGCCGCGGATTGGGCGCCGATCCGGCACGGGGACAAGCTCTACGATCGGGCGTCGTACCGTTACTTCTGGGACGTACTGCAGCGGGCGCACGCCGCGGGCGCGGCCATCCCCGCGGCCGCGACATCGTTCTTCGCGCCGGCGGAGGAATCGTCGTCGACGCCGCTGCAGGTCGAAGCCAGGCAATGACTTCGCTCTCGCCAGGCGCACGCTTTCGCGCCGCGCTCGCCGCGGAGAAGCCGCTGCAGGTTCCGGGAGCGATCTGCGCGTACCACGCGCTGCTCGCCGAGCGCTGCGGTTACCGGGCGATCTACCTTTCGGGCGGCGGCGTTGCCGCCGGCTCGCTCGGCGTGCCCGATCTCGGCATCTCCACGCTCGACGACGTGCTCACCGACGTGCGCCGGATCACCGACGCCTGCGCGCTGCCGTTGCTGGTCGACGTCGACACGGGGTTCGGCGCTTCAGCGTTCAACATCGCGCGCACTGTGAAGAGCCTGATCAAGTTCGGCGCCGCCGCGATGCACATCGAGGATCAGGTCGGCGCCAAGCGTTGCGGCCATCGTCCGGGCAAGGAGCTCGTTCCCAAGGAGGAGATGGTCGATCGCATCAAGGCCGCGGTGGACGCGCGCACCGATCCCGGCTTCGTCATCATGGCGCGCACCGACGCGCTCGCGGTCGAGGGCCTGCCCGCCGCGATCGATCGCGCCCGAGCCTGCGTCGAGGCGGGTGCCGACATGATCTTTCCGGAAGCGATGACCGAGCTCGGCATGTACCGCCAGTTCGCCGAAGCAGTGCGCGTGCCGGTGCTCGCCAACATCACCGAGTTCGGCGCGACGCCTCTTTTCACGCTCGATGAGCTGCGCAGCGTCAACGTCGCCGTCGCGCTCTATCCACTCTCGGCGTTCCGCGCGATGAACAAGGCTGCGCTCAACGTCTACCAGACGCTTCGCCGCGACGGCACGCAGAAGGCCGCCGTCGATGCGATGCAGACCCGCGCCGAGCTCTACGACGTGCTCGATTACCACCGCTACGAGGCGAAGCTCGACGAGCTGTTCGACAGGAGAAAATCATGAACGACAGCGAGTCGGCTCAGGCCGATCCGAAACCGAAGAAGTCGGTCGCGCTCTCCGGCGTGGTCGCCGGCAACACCGCGCTCTGCACGGTCGGCCGCACCGGCAACGATCTGCACTACCGCGGCTACGACATTCTCGACATCGCCGACAGCTGCGAGTTCGAGGAGATCGCCCACCTGCTCGTGCATGAGAAGCTGCCCACGGCTGCCGAGCTTTCCGAATACAAGACCAAGCTGCGCGGATTGCGCGCGATTCCCGAGCCGGTGCGCGAGACGCTGGAGCGCATTCCCGCGGCCGCGCATCCAATGGACGTCATGCGCACCGCGGTCTCTGCGCTAGGGGGCGTCCTCCCCGAGCGCGATGCGCACGACACCGAGGGAGCGCGCGACGCGGCCGACCGGCTCATGGCCTCCCTCGGCTCGATGCTCCTGTACTGGCACCACTGGACGCAGAGCGGAAAGCGCATCGAGGTCGAGACCGACGACGATTCGATCGGCGGCCATTTCCTCCATCTCCGGCATGGCAAGCGCCCCTCCGCGCTGTGGGTGCGCGCGATGCACACCTCGCTCAACCTCTACGCCGAGCACGAGTTCAACGCCTCGACGTTCACCGCGCGGGTGATCGCCGGCACAGGCTCGGACATCTATTCCGCGATCACCGGCGCGATCGGCGCGCTGCGTGGCCCGAAGCACGGCGGCGCGAACGAGTTCTCCTTCGAGGTGCAGCGGCGCTACTCGGCTCCCGACGAGGCCGAGGCCGACATCCGACGCCGTATTGCTGCGAAGGAAGTCGTCATCGGCTTCGGGCACCCGGTGTACACCGTCAGCGACCCGCGTAACCGCATCATCAAGGAGGTTGCCCGCAAGCTCTCCGAGGCGGCCGGCGACACGAGCATGTTCGCGATCGCCGAGCGCCTCGAAGCGGTGATGCACGACGTCAAGCGCATGTTCGCCAATCTCGACTGGTACTCGGCGGTCTCCTATCACATGATGGGAGTCCCGACGGCGATGTTCACGCCGCTGTTCGTGATCTCGCGTACCTCCGGCTGGTCGGCGCACGTGATCGAGCAGCGCCAGGACGGCAAGATCATCCGTCCGTCCGCCAATTACATCGGCCCCGACGACCAGGCATTCGTGCCGATCGCCAGGCGAACCTAGGGCGCCGCCGACACGAAGCAAGCAAACCCCCACAAGACGAATCGACGACCATGTCCGCAGCCATCAGCAATGTCCGTCCGAAACCCGACAAAGTTCTCGTCGACATCGCCGACTACGCGACGAAGTACAAGATCTCGAGCAAGGAGGCCTACGACACGGCCCGTCATTGCCTGATCGACACGCTCGGCTGCGGCTTCGAAGCGCTCTCCTACCCGGCGTGCACGAAGCTCATGGGGCCGATCGTCGCCGGGACCGTCGTTCCGGACGGCGCGAAGGTGCCGGGGACCTCCTTCCAGCTCGATCCGGTGCAGGCGGCGTTCAACATCGGCGCGATGATCCGGTGGCTCGACTTCAACGACACCTGGCTCGCGGCCGAATGGGGCCACCCGTCCGACAATCTGGGCGGGATCCTCGCGACCGCCGACTGGCTGTCGCGCGCCGCGATCGCCGCCGGCAAGTCGCCGCTCGTGATGAAGGACGTGCTGACCGCGATGATCAAGGCGCACGAGATCCAGGGCGTCATCGCGCTCGAGAACAGCTTCAACCGCGTCGGCCTCGACCACGTCGTGCTGGTGAAGGTCGCCTCGACCGCCGTCGTCGCGAACATGCTCGGGCTTTCTCGCGAAGAGGTGATCGACGCCGTGTCACTCGCGTGGGTCGACGGACAGAGCCTGCGCACCTACCGCCACGCGCCGAACACCGGCTCGCGCAAGAGCTGGGCGGCAGGCGACGCGACCGCGCGCGCGGTGCGCCTGGCGTTGATGGT
>DATJWL010000192.1:0-28256 GCA_035501215.1 Casimicrobiaceae bacterium | reverse complement strand
CATCTTGACGCGGCCGAAAAGCCGGCCGACGCTGCGCTGCGGCTCAAAGCTCTTGGCGTCGTAAACAGTGCTAGTGCGGGTGGTGGTGGCTTCCATGTTTGGTTGTGGATGCGTGGTCATGCCGCACAAGATAGCTGCCTGAGCAGTAGTTGTCAAGGCCTTTATTGCCGTCGCCACTGTCCGTGGCGCACCGCTTTGGGGCGGAGAGTCGCTACCTGTCGAGGAGCTTGCCGGCGAGCCACGCTGCGCCGGAAGCGTAGAGGCGCTCGACCTCGGCTCCCTTGAGCCCCGGCATGTCGCGCTTCACCGTGTAGCCGATCTTCGTCTGCAGATAGGCGAGGTGGCGATAGCCTTCGGGAAACGCCCCCAGCAGCGCCGCATCGAGCCTGAGCTCGGCCGCGGGATCGACGGGGTCGAGGCGATCCTTCTCGTAGATCGGCTGGCGCAACACGATCGCCCACGCGCCAGCGCTGCGCTCGAAGAAATCATAGAAGCGGCCGGTGCACAGCACGTCGCAGATCACGCCGTCGACGGAGGCGCGCTGCGAGATCGTCATCTTGGTCTGGGCGACGGCTCGTTCGCCGGCGATGTCGATCGCTGACCCACCGAGGAAGTGCAGAATGCTGACGCCCTTGTCCCAGCCCTCGCGGCTCACTTCGATGAAACGCTCCGCCGAGCCCTGGAACCAGGTCGCCATCATGCGCGCTCCCGGATGCCACACAGTGCGAAACCGTTCCCAGTCGCCGGCGTCGCGCCACAGCGCCCAGTTCTGCACGACTTCGCGGATGCGAAGCCTGTCGATCAGTGCGGAATCGATCGAATTCATGGTGTCTTGCTTTCGCGGCCTCCACGCCGAGCAACTCTCATCGATGCCGCCGAGCGATCGTGATGATCTCAGGGCTTGCTTGGGTCAGCGGCCGTCGATCCCAATATCCGTATTGCTCTTCAATCAAGAGACCGGCATCGGACAAGAATACGGACAGCGACTTCTGGTCGAGGAACCTGAGAGTGCTCCGACTCGTTTGCGGTCGGTCCCAACTCGGGTTCGTATAGGTAGTCGTAAACGAGACGAATTCGTCGTCCCCGAGCAGCACCTGAAAAGCGTGGCCCGTCATGACAACCAAGTCGAATTCCCTGTCCCACGCCACCGTGCTGAGATCGCCGAGGATCCAATCGATATCTGACCGCTTCCGAGCCTGCTGCAGCATCCCATCGGCGGGGTCGAGCCCACACAACCGTCCGGCATGACCCGCCTCCCGAGTCGCATGCAACAGCGCGCCGGTCCCGCAACCAATGTCCAACACCGACCGGGCTGACATCACCATCGGCAAGTAAAACGCGAAGTCAGGGCTGCCCGCACAGAACGCGTCATACAGCGCGGCGAGAGCGGCGTCGGAAAATTGGCGATCGACCATTGCACACTTATTCTCATCTCTTGGTGGCGATCGCATAGACGATCAAGGCGTCAGCCGCCCTGGCGAGCCCAGGATCACTGGAACGTTACTTCGGACTTGAGCGTGATCAGCAACACGCCGGCCACGATCAATGCGATGCCCCCTAGTGCTGCCGCGTCGAAGCGCTGGCCCCACAGAATCACGGAGAAGATGCACACGAGTGCAATGCCGACGCCCGCCCAAGTGGCGTAGACGATGCCCACTGCCATGTATTTCAGGACGAAGGCCAGCAGAAAGCCGGCGACGGAGTAGAACAAGACCGAAATGATTGCCAACCACCATTTGGTTAAACCGTCCGAGGCCTTCAGGAGCAGAGTAGCGGTGACCTCGCAGATGATCGCGACGAAGAGAAAGGCATAGTGCATTTGAAGGACCCTAACAAGACAAAGGTGACCGACACGTGCCGGCGGCGCCGCCGGCCGCGTGACCAACCAAGCTAACCGGCGCGACGATGCTCGGGCCGCAGGTCCGAGCAGGATCGGGGTGAACGAGAGGCTCCGTTCACAGAGTGCGCTCGTAATTGAAGCGGCCAAAGCTGAGCCAGTCGAGCCGGTACGCTCCGTCGGGGAGGAAATATACAGCCACTCCATTGAGCGGGTTTGCCCCCACCCGCCACTTCGGACGCAACCCGAGAGGGCCAGCGTCGTCCGGCTCGCCAAGCACGGCCTCCACCTCGGCGAGCGACATGCCCTTGTGAAGCATCGCGAGTTTCGCGAGAAGAGCGCGCTCGTCGCCGTCCATCTGTGCGACTGCAGCCGGGCCTGTAGTAACGACCGTGCGAACAGCAGTAACACCAGCCAGCGCGACTACCGTCATGACAAGACAAATGGCCAATGTCCTGCGAGATTTCACGGGCTCTGAACCTGACGCATCAAGGTGACCGGCCCGATACTACTCGCTACCGGGCGACCACGATAGCGGTAAACGCATTTTGACCGTGGTGGTTGCTCCCGTCACGCGCGCTTGCGCAGAAAGACGTGCGTCGCGCGCTCTCCCGCGACGTGCTTCGCGACTTCATAGCCCAAAACCCGCATGTCGATGCCGTTCAGAAGATGCTCTCCGGAACCGAGCAAGACCGGTCGCATGGCGAGATGCAGCTCGTCGATGAGTCCGGCCTGCAGATACTGCCGAATCGTGGATACGCCGCCGCCGAGGCGGACGTCGCGGTCGCCCGCTGCCGCGGTCGCCTGCTCCAGTGCGGCGTGGATACCTTCGGTGACGAAGCGAAACTCCGTGCCTCCCGCCATCTTGAGCGGCGCCCGGGCGTAATGCGTCAGCACGAAGACGGGCGTGTGATACGGCGGCTCCTCGCCCCACCAGCCCTTCCAGCTCTCGTCCGGCCACGGCCCTCGGACAGGACCGAACATATTGCGCCCGAGAATCCAGGCGCCGATTCCGGCGAAGCCCTGCTCCGCCATGCCGTTATCGACTCCGGTCTCTCCATCGGCATGGCCATGCATCTTCCGCCACAGGCGCGTGGCGAAGAACCACTCCATCAACTCCGGGCCTCGGACGCCGAGGGGATTCTGGAGATCCTGGCTCGGTCCGGCGCCGTAGCCGTCGATGGAAACTGCGAAGCTTTGGACCCGGAGTTTCGACACCGCATTCCTCGTTGCTGGTTAACCCTGCTTCCCCGGATCCTTCACATCCGGATACTTGTCGAACTCGATGTTGTAGAGAAGGCCATCGACCTTCTCGACGCGGCGGATGTAGACCGTCTGCACGATGTCGCGCGTCTCCGGGTCGATCATGATCGTGCCGCGCGGGCTGGTGAGCTTCATCCCCTTGAGTGCGGCGAGAAACTTGTCCGGATCGACCGAGCCTCCCGTCTTCTTCAGCGCTTCCGCGATCGCCGCCATGCCGTCGTAGCCGGCGCAGGCCATGAAGTTCGGCCGCAGCTTGGTTCCGTTGGTCTCCACGTAGGCCTTGAGGAAGGCCTTGTTCTCGGGCGAGTCGTGCGCGGCTGAGTAATGGAAACTGTTGATGATCCCGATCGTCGCGTCGCCCATCGCCTGCAGCGTCCCGTCGTCGGTCAGGTCGCCGGTGGCGATGATGCGGATGCCGGCCTGCTTGAGCCCGCGCTCCTCGTAACCCTTGATGAACGCGATGGTCTGGCTCCCCGGCGGCAGGAACACGAAGATCGCTTCCGGCTTGCTGTCCTTGATCCGCTGCAGGAATGGCGCGAAGTCCGGATTGGCAAGCGGCGTGCGCACGCTGTCGACGATCTCGCCACCGGCGGCCTTGAAGGCCTTGACGAAGGTCGTCTCGGAATCGACACCGGGACCGAAGTCGGAAACCAGGGTAAACACGCGCTTGATGCCGTTCTTCGCCGCCCATTGCGCCATGGGTTGCGTGTCCTGAGGCAGCGTGTGCGACAGCCGCACGATATACGGCGAGCGCGTCGTGATGACCGAGGTGGCTGCGTTCATGATGACCATCGGCTTCTTCGCTTCAGCCGACACCGGCGCGACCGCTAGCGCATTCGGCGTCAGCCCGAACCCCGCGAGGATATCGACCTCTTCGCGCGTCACCAATTCCTGCGCAAGCCGCTTGGCGATGTCCGGCGCGGCGCCGGTCGTGTCCTTGACAATGATCTCGACTTTCTTGCCGCCGAAGGTGTCGCCGTTGAGCCTGAGATAGGTCTTCATGCCGCCGAGGATCTGCGCTCCGTAATCGGCGAACGGCCCGGAGAATTCCGCGACCACGCCGATGCGCACGGTTCCCTGCGCCAGCGCGGGACTCATCGGCAGCAGGACTAGCAATGCCGCCATCCAGCAGAGATTTCGAAGTCGTGTCATGACCTCCCCCTCTTAGTTTCGACTCAGTTCCCTTCGGCCGCGATGGTACCCCCTCGCGGCGCGGCGATTCACCGGAATTCGCGCACGTAATCGGGCGCCGAGAAGATCCAGTCGAGCGCCTCGTAGTATCGCTCGGCCGAGCGCCCCTGATAAAGATCGTTGCGGACGAGCCGCGCCGCGCCTGCGGCGTGATACAGAAGGCCCAGGAGCTGCGAGGAGATCTGCACGCGCGAAGCGCGCACCAGGCGCATCTTTTGGTAGCGCTGAAACGCGGCCGAGAAATTGCCATCGGCGACGTCCGCGGCCGCAGCGAGCGCCACTGCATCCTCCATCGCCTGCGCGGCGCCCTGCGCAAAATACTGCAGCATGAGATGCGCTGCGTCGCCGAGGAGCGTCACCGGGCCTTGCGTCCAGTTCTCGGCCGGCTCGCGGAAGCGCAGCATCCAGCGCTTGAAGCTCTTCGGCACGCGCAGGATGGAGAGCGGCTTGTCGCAATTCCTGGTGAAGAGCGGCAGCACTTCTGATGGCGGCGCCTCCTCGTTGTGTCCCGCCCCGGCCTGGTCACGCACGACGGTGGCCACCAAGTTGAAGAGTTTCCAGCCGCGCAGCGGGTAATGCACGATGTGCGTGTTCGGGCCGGCCCACAACGTAGCCGCCGGCCAGCGCAAGTCCTGCGGCATGTCGTCGACCGCGAGGACCGCGCGATAGCACAGGTGTCCCGAAATCGGCGGCTCCCCGTCGCCG
Organism: Casimicrobiaceae bacterium; assembly: GCA_035501215.1. Taxonomy (GTDB): domain Bacteria; phylum Pseudomonadota; class Gammaproteobacteria; order Burkholderiales; family Casimicrobiaceae; genus PALSA-1003. The sequence goes on along the minus strand of DATJWL010000192.1, from coordinate 23,260 downwards.
ACGATCTGCTCGCGGATCGCCGAGTGCCAACCGTCGGCGCCGACGAGCGCGGCTGCATCGATCCGTGGGCGATCATCGATCTCGATCGTCACGCTGCCGCCGTCGATGTCGAAACGCGACACGCGGCTCTCGGTGCGCAGCTCGATCGACTCGGGACGCGCCTTACAGCCGTCGAGGAGCGCTGCGTGGATGTCTGCCCGATGCGTGACCGCGTACGGATTGCCGTAGCGCTTGCGGAAGCGCTCGTCGAGCGGAATGTCGATCACGGTCTCGCCGCTCACGCCGTCCATCATCAGCAGGCGCTCGATGAAGACAGCCTCCCGCTTCACCAGCTCACCGACGCCGAGCGCATCGAGCGCCGACCACGCGTTGGGCGCGAGCTGGATGCCGGCGCCGATCTCGCCGAAGGCGCGCGCCTGCTCGAGGACGACGACCTTGAAGCCCTTGATCGCCAGCCCGAGCGCGCAGGCGAGACCGCCGATGCCGCCGCCGGCGATGACGATGGGCTTGGCGTTGCGCACCTTGCTCACGTGCGATCAGTCGTCGAAGGGCAGACCGACGTAGTTCTCGGCCAGCGATTTCTGGGCGGTCGGCGAGCGGAACAGATACGTCAGCTCCGCCAACTGGATCCTCCGCGCGAACGCATCGGCATCGGGGAAGCGATGGAGGAGCGAAGTCATCCACCACGAGAAGCGCTCCGCAAGCCAGATGCGGCGGAGACACCTTTCCGAATAGTTGTCGAGCCGCGAATCGTCGCCGTTCTTGTAGTGCGCGATCAATCCGTGCGCGAGGTAGCGTACGTCGGACACGGCGAGGTTCAGCCCTTTCGCTCCGGTCGGCGGGACGATGTGCGCGGCATCGCCGGCGAGGAAGAGCCGACCGAAGCGCAGCGGCTCGGCGACGAAGCTGCGGAGTGGCGCGATGCTCTTCTCGATCGAGGGGCCGGTGACGAGCGCATCACGCGCTGTCTGATCCAGACGCCGGCGCAGCTCGTCCCAGAAGCGCTCGTCGGGCCATTGCTCGAGCTTTTCGGTGAGCGAAACCTGCACGTAATAGCGGCTGCGCGTCATCGAGCGCATCGTGCACAGCGCGAAGCCGCGCTCGTGGTTGACGTAGATCAGCTCGTGCGACACGGGCGGAGTGTCGGACAGCACGCCGAGCCAGCCGAACGGGTAGACGCGCTCGAAGCTCTTGAGCGCGCCGGCGGGCACGCTCTGCCGCGTCACGCCGTGAAAGCCGTCGCAGCCGGCGATGAAGTCGCAGGCGATCTCGTGCGCACTTCCGTCCTTCTGGTAGCGCACCAGGGGCGAGCTGCCGTCGAAGTCATGCACGCTCACCGATTCGGCCTCGTACACGCTCGGATCGCCCGCCGCCTTGCGCGCGTCCATTAGATCGTGCGTGACTTCGGTTTGCCCGTACACCGTGACCGACTTGCCGGCGAGTCCCTGGAAGTCGATGCGATGGCGCTCGCCGCCGAAGCTGATCTCGTTGCCGTGATGGACGAGCCCTTCGCGATGCAGCCGGTCGGCCACGCCCGCTTCCTCCAGCGTATCGACGGTGCCCTGCTCGAGCAGGCCGGCGCGGATGCGCCCGAGCACGTATTCCGGGCTGCGCTGCTCGAGGATCACGGTGTCGATGCCCGCGCGCTCCAGCAACTGCCCGAGCAGCAGCCCGGCCGGACCGGCACCGATGATCGCGACTTGCACGCGCACGCTCGCTCCTCCTCGTCGTTCTTCTCGGCTTGGCGAGGCCGCTAGTGTACCGCCGCTTCCTCGATCAACCGGCAGGTCTCGTCGAGCGAATGGTCGCCGTCGAATCGATGCGAGGCTTCGGCGAGCTTCGCCGACAGATCGGTGCGCGCGAGCAGCCGCTGCAGCGTCGCAGCGAGGCTCGCTCCGTCGAGCCGGCGTTGCGACAGCATCGATGCGACGCCCAGGCGCACGAGGCGCGCCGAGTTGTCGGGCTGGTCATAGGCCATCGGCACGACGATCTGAGCCACTCCGGCCTTGAGCGCCTGCGCTGCCGTGCCGATCCCGCCATGATGCACGATCGCCTTCGCGCGCGGCAGCAGTTCGCTGAACGGAGCGTAGGCGAACGCGCGCACCGTCGGCGGCGTTTCGGCCGGAAGCTGCTTCTTCGCCGCGGAAATGAGAACGCCGCGCATCCTGAGACGATCGCAGGCTTCGACGGCGGCGCGGTAGAAGCTATCGCCGTGGCTCATCGCAGTGCCTGCGGTAAATACGATCGGGGCTGTCCCTTCCTTGAGAAAGCGACGCAGCTCCGGCGGCATGGATCGCGAAGCCGGTCCGTCATACAGGGGGAATCCGGTGAGCCGCACCTGCGGCGGCCAGTCGGGCGCCGGCGCGGCGAACCACGGCGGGAACAGCCCGATCACGCGCGTCGGCGAATGCAGCCACGATTGCAGCGGTCGCGTGATCGGCGCCAGCCCGAAGCTGCGACGAATCTCATTGAGGCCCGGGCCCATCACCGGGTCGAAGACGAAACGATCGAAGTACCAGTAGAGCAGGCGCTTCGTCGATCGAGGGAGCCGCGGAAAGGCGGGAATGTTCGCCACCGCGGGCGTGTCGTCGAGGCTGCGCATGGCGGCCGGCGCGAGATGAATCGAAACGATCGGCAGCCCGAACTTCTCGCTCGCGATGCGCGCCCCGAACGCGAAGGTCGAGCCGACGATGACGGTTTTGCCGCGCTCGGCGCGAGCTTCGATCGCGGCCACCTGCGGCCGGATGCTGGGCAGGATCATCCGCTCGGTGAAGCGGCGCAGGCCCCGCGTCGGCCGCCAGAAGTTGGGGTGATCGAGCGCGGCCGCGTCGGCTTTCTCGTCGAGCGTCTCGATCATCTCCACACCCGCCGCATCGAGCATTGAGCGGTGGCCCCCGCTCGCGGCGACTACGATGCGATGCCCGCGTTCTTTCAGCCGCAGCGCGATGGCGACGAAAGGGAGCACGTCGCCGGTGGTGCCCACCGGCGCGAGAATGACCTGCAAGGCCATCGCACTAGGGTATCAGACAGTCAGATCGTGTCGACCCGGTCGGCGTCTTGTTATCGTTCTGCATAAGCGAGCTTCCGGCCAGCGGAAATTGCTCCAAGCCGCGTCTCGCGAGTCCGCTACGACTCAGACGTTCGCCGTGCGCAGCCTGAGCGCATTGCCGATCACCGACACCGAGCTCGCCGACATCGCCGCGCTGGCGATCATCGGGCTCAGCAGCACACCAAGCCAGGGATAAAGGACTCCGGCGGCGATCGGCACGCCGAGGAAGTTGTAGACGAAGGCGAAGAAGAGGTTCTGGCGGATATTGCGCATCGTGCGCTCGCTCAACAGACGCGCCCGGGCAATGCCGCGCAGGTCGCCCTTCACGAGCACGACGCGCGCGCTCGCCATCGCGATGTCGGTGCCGGTGCCCATGGCGATGCCGACGTTCGCCTGCGCGAGCGCAGGTGCGTCATTGACGCCGTCTCCCGCCATGGCGACGATGCGTCCCTGCTGCTGCAGCGCCTGCACGTGCTTGTACTTCTCCTGCGGCAGCACGCCCGCCTTCACTTCGTCGAGTCCGAGTTGTTTCCCAACGGCCGAGGCGGTCACCGGATTGTCTCCGGTCAGCATCACGATGCGGACGCCCGAGTCGCGGAGCATCTGGATCGCCTCGGGGGTCGTCGCCTTGATCGGATCGGCCACGCCGAGATATCCCGCGACGCGGCCGCCGACCGCCAACAGCATCACCGTCTGCCCCCGCGCTTGCAGGGCTTCGAACTGCGCGGCCACCGGCGCGAGATCGACGTGCTCGTCCTCCATCAGGCGCGCGTTGCCGAGCAGTACGGCTTTCCCATCGATCGTGCCGCGCACGCCCCTGCCGGGGACAGCGTCGAAGTCGCGCACGTCCCGCAGCGGCGCGCGATCGCTCTCCGCGCGCGCGGCGATCGCCTGCGCCAGCGGATGCTCGCTCAGTCGCTCGAGGCTCGCCGCGAGCGCGATCACCTCGGCCTCCAAGAATCCTTCCGCGGCAGCGACGCTCTGCACGCGGGGCCTGCCTTCGGTCAGCGTGCCGGTCTTGTCGACGACCAACGTGTCGACCTTCTCCATCAGCTCGAGCGCTTCGGCATCCTTGATGAGCACGCCCTCTCGCGCGCCGCGTCCGACGCCGACGATGATCGACACCGGCGTGGCGAGTCCGAGCGCGCACGGGCATGCAATGATCAATACCGCGATCGCTGCGACCAGCGCGTTTGCCATCGCCGGAGGCGGCCCGACGAGCGCCCACACGGCGAAGGCGAGCGCGGCGATTCCCATCACGGCAAGTACGAACCATGCCGCAACCTGATCCGCCAGCTTCTGGACCGGCGCGCGCGTGCGCGCCGCCTCGCTCACCATCTGCACGATATGCGCGAGCAGTGTCTCGGCGCCCACCTTCTCCGCGCGCATCTCGAAGGATCCGGTCTGATTGACCGTGCCTCCGGTCACCGCCGAGCCGGCAACTTTCTCCACCGGAATCGGCTCGCCGCTCAACATCGATTCGTCCACGCTCGACGTGCCCGCCGTCACCACGCCGTCGACCGGAACCTTCGTCCCCGGCTTGACGCGCAATGTGTCGCCGACCGCGATCCGATCGAGCGCGACTTCCTCGTCGCTACCGTCCGGCTTCACGCGCAGCGCGGTATCCGGCGCGAGCTGCAACAGTTGCCGGATCGCGCTCGAAGTTCGCGCTCGCGCGCGAAGCTCGAGCACCTGCCCGACGAGGACGAGCGTGACGATTATCGAGGCCGCTTCGAAATACAGCGGTACCCCGTGCGTGCTCCGGAATGCCTCCGGCAGGGTATTCGGAAAGAGAATTGCGTAGAGGCTGAAGAAGTACGCGGCAGCAACACCCAATCCGATGAGACTGAACATGTTGAGCTGCCAAGTGACGAACGAGCGCCAGCCTCGCTCGAGAAACGGCCAGCCGGCCCAAAGCACGACCGGCGTGGCGAGCATCGCCTCGAGCCATTGCGCCCACGTGACCGGCGTCAGCTGCGGCAGCCCCAGCACCGAGGCGAGCCTGTCGACGGCGGCGCCGAGATCGAGAACACGCATACCCTCGCCCATCGCGAGCCAAAGCACGGGTATCGACAGTGCGAGCGCGATCCAGAAGCGCCGCGTCATGTCGATGAGCTCGGGGTTCTCTTCCTCCTCTGCCGTCGGCATCACCGGCTCGAGCGCCATGCCGCAGATGGGACAGCTGCCCGGTCCCGCCTGACGAATGTCCGGGTGCATCGGACAGGTGTAGGTCGCTGCGCCTGTCGCCGGCGAAGTGTCGGCCGCGTGCTGCGCGGGCGCCGGGTGGGCCGAATGACTCGCTTCGCTGATCTTCACCAGCAACGGCCGGCCGCGGGCGCGCGCGCGAGCCGCAGCCGGACGCTCTGTATGCCAGGTCACCGGCTGACCTTCCGACTTGTGCAGGTATCGAGCGGGAGCGGCGATGAAGCTCTCGCGACAACCCGCGCAGCAGAAGAAGTACTCCTTCCCTTCGAAAGTGGCGCGATGGGGCGTGTCCGCGCGTACCTGCATGCCGCAGACGGGATCGATCAGCGCTTCCGGGCTCACGGCAACCTTCCTCGCGAATGCCTCATTGTCGCACGGTGACGGTAGTTTGATTTCGGTCGACTTGCCACGTCGATCCCTCGCGGCTACGCTCGCTCAATGCTCGCCGTACGCGGTCTTGCCAAGTCGTTCGCGGAACCTCGGCCGCGCACCGTCTTCGCCAGCGTGGATCTCGATCTCGCGCGGGGCGAATACGTCGCCGTCATGGGCGAGTCGGGCAGCGGAAAATCGACGCTGCTCAACTTGATCGCCGGTCTCGATCGCGCCGACTCCGGCACGATCGCGCTCGAGGGCGTCGATCTCGCGGCGCTGGACGACGATGCGCTCACCATGCTTCGCCGTGCCCGCTTCGGTTTCGTGTTCCAGGCTTTTCATATCCTGCCCTATTTGACCGTGGCGCAGAACGTCGCGCTGCCGCTCTCGCTTCTCGGCATCGATGGAGAGGAGACGACTCGTCGCACGGCCGGGATACTGGCCAAGGTGGGGCTGGGCGAGCGCGATGCAAGCATGCCGCGTGAGCTTTCCGGCGGAGAGCTGCAGCGCGTGGCGATCGCCCGGGCGCTGGTGCATGGACCACAGCTCGTGCTCGCCGACGAGCCCACCGGAAACCTCGATGCGGAGAGCGCGGACCAGGTCCTGCACCTCTTGCGCGACCAGGTCAAGGCGCACGGCGCTGCGGGCATTCTCGTCACGCATTCGCATGCAGCGGCGGCGACGGCCGATCGCGTGTTGCTGCTCAGCGCGTCCGGGTTGCGCGAGACGAAAGTGCCATAGCGTCAGCTTGAAGTCGCGATGCACTCAGCCACGATCTCGCCCGAGCGCGCTGTTCTCACTGGGTCGCTCACGCAGAACAAGACGCGCAGCATCCTTTCGGTGCTCGCCCTCGCGCTGGGTGTGGCGCTCGGCTACGCGGTGCAGCTCATCACCGGCTCCGCGGTCAACGAGCTGGCGCTCGGCGTGCAGACGCTCTCCGGCGACGCCGACCTGCAGCTTCGCGGTCCGCGCGGCGGTTTCGACGAAGCCTTGTACCCGGAGCTGGCTCGCCTGTCCGAGGTCGCGATCGCGAGCCCCGTGCTCGAGATCGACGCGAAGCTCGCGGGTCGGGATGACGCGTTGAAGATCGTCGGCGTCGACGCGTTTCGTGCTGCCGCCGTCGAGCCCGCGCTCGTCGCCGAGAGCGGAGATCGCCTCGACGTCCTGCGTCCGGAGCGGCTGTTTCTCACTCCTGCTGCCGGGCGCTGGCTCGGCGTCGATGCAGGTGACACGCTCAAGTTCCAGGTCGCGCTGCGCGAGATCGCGCTCAGGGTCGGCGGGCTCGTGCGCGCGAACGGTGCGCAGCGCTTCGCCGTCATGGACATCGCGGGAGCGCAGGTGGCCTTCGATCGGTTGGGGCTGATTACACGCGTCGATCTCCGCGTAAAGCCGGGCGTCGATGTCGCAGCCTTGCGCGACCGATTGCAGGCGAAGCTCCCGGCGGGTCTCACGCTCGACCGACCGGAGGCGAGCATCGCAGCGGGCGCGAGCGCGTCGCGAGCATATCGCGTCAACATGAACGTGCTCGCGCTGGTGGCACTCTTCACCGGCGGCCTGTTGGTCTTCTCGACGCAGGCGCTCTCGGTCGTGCGTCGGCGAACGCAGTTCGCGCTGTTGCGGGTGCTCGGCGTGACGCGGCGAAGGCTCGTCCGCGCGCTTCTCCTCGAGAGCGCCATGCTCGGCGTCGCAGGCAGCGCGATCGGGCTCGTTGCCGGGTTCTTCCTCGCGGAGCTGGCGGTGCGCATCCTCGGTCCCGATCTCGGCTCGGGATATTTTCGCGGGATCGCGCCGGCATTGACGCCAACGCTCGTGGCCACAGCGCTCTCCTTCGCCTTCGGCGTCCTCGTAGCGCTGCTCGGCGGTCTCATTCCCGCGCTCGAGGCAGCGCGCGCATCGCCCGCGCTCGCGCTCAAGGCGGGCGACGAGGAGCGAGCCTTCACGCGGCTGCGCCCGGCGTGGCCTGGACTCGCATTCATCTCCGTTGGCGCCGGCGCGGCCTTGCTGCCGCCAATCGCCGGATTGCCCTTCTTCGGCTACGCAGCGATCGCGCTTATTCTCGTCGGCAGCCTGATGCTGATGCCCCGGCTCGCGGCACTGCTGCTCGCCGTCCTGCCGCTCCCCAACAACGCCCCGCCGCGTCTCGCGTTGTCGCAGATGCGCGGCGCGCCCGGACAGGTTGCGGTGAGCCTCGCCGCCATCGTCGCCAGCGTGTGCCTCATGGTGTCGATGGCAATCATGGTCACTTCTTTCCGGGAAGCGCTCGACGTCTGGCTCGAGCGCATCCTGCCGGCGGACGCTTACCTGCGAGCGGCCGCCGGAGGCGACACTGCGTACTTAACGCCGCAGGATCAGCAGCGCATCGCCGCGCTGCCCGGCGTGCGGCGGGTGGAATTCCTGCGTGAGCAGCAACTCCTGATCGATCCCTCGCGGCCGCGCGTCGTCCTGCTCGCGCGCGACATCGATCCCGCGAAGCCCCAAGAGCGCTTGCCCTTACTGGATCCGGCGGCTGCCGCGAAGACGGATGCGCCACCGATCTGGGTAAATGAAGCGATGGCCGACATCTATGGATTCAAGCGAGGCAACGCGGTGGAACTTCCGCTCGGTGGCAAGTCGGTGCGTTTCACCGTTGCCGGCGTGTGGCGCGACTACGCGCGCCCGCAGGGTGCGGCGGTGATCGAACGCACTCGCTACGTCGCGCTGACCGGCGATGCCGGCGCGACGAACGCCGCGCTCTGGCTCGCCCCGGGCGTAACGCCGGACGAGCTGACGCGCGTGATCCAGCGTGAGATTCCGGGAGGCTCGCGCCTCGAGCTAGCCACGCCCGGCGCGATCCGCGAGCTTTCGCTGCACATCTTCGACCGCACCTTTGCGGTGACCTACGCGCTCGAGCTGGCGGCGGTCGCGATCGGGCTGGCGGGACTCTCGTCTTCGTTCGGCGCGCTCGTCCTCGCCCGCCGGCGCGAGTTCGGCGTGCTGCGCCACCTCGGCATGACGCGCAAGCAGATCGGCGCGATGCTCGCAACCGAAGGCGCGCTCGCGAGCGGCATCGGGCTTCTCGTCGGCGTGGGCGTCGGCTGCGCCATCAGCCTGATCCTGATCCGGGTGGTGAACCGGCAGTCGTTCCATTGGGGCATGGAGTTGTCGATCCCATGGGCGGCGCTCGGCTTGGCGGCGATCGGCGTGCTGGCGCTCGCCACGCTCACGGCCGTTGCGAGCGGCAGGCGAGCAATGAGCGAGGATGTAGTGCGCGCGGTGAAGGAGGATTGGTGAACCGGCGCCGCTTCCTCGCGACCTCGAGCCTTCTTTTAGCGACGCCCGCCGCCGCGGAAGGCTACCCTCGCGTCGTGCCGGGCCGCACGATCGAGTTTCCGCGCGACTTCGGCGCGCATCCCGACTTTCGCAACGAATGGTGGTACATCACCGGCTGGGTGAAGGACGGCAACGGCGCGCCTTCCGGCATCCAGGTCACGTTCTTCCGCAACCGTCCGCGCGTGGCGGAGACGATCGCGAGCAGGTTCGCTCCGCGCCAGCTCCTCTTCGCGCACGCCGCGATCGCCGATCCGAAGCTCGGACGCCTGCGCTACGACGAGCGCGCCGCCCGCGCCGGCTTCGGTCTCGCCGAAGCCTCCGATTCGTCGACCGACGTGCGGATCGACGACTGGTCGCTCGAGCTCGCCGGCCGCGAATACCTTGCCCGTGTTTTCGCGCGCGATTTTCGCTTCGAGCTGCGCTTCGCCGAGACACAAGCGGTGCTGCTCCAGGGCGATGCCGGCTTCTCGCGCAAGGGAAATGCTCTCGCCCAGGCGAGCTATTACTACAGCGAGCCGCAACTGAGCGTGACCGGAAGCATCGCGATCGGTGGCGCCGACAAGAGCGTTGCCGGCACGGCCTGGCTCGATCACGAATGGTCGAGCGAGCCGCTCGCCCCCGGCGCTGCGGGTTGGGACTGGACCGGCCTTAATCTCGCCGACGGCGGCGCGCTGATGGCCTTTCGCATGCGAGATCGCGCAGGAAGCACGCTGTGGGCGGGCGGCGCGCTGCGCACGGCCGATGGACGCTTGCGCAGCTTCGATCCTGACGCTATCCGCTTCGAGGCGAAGCGCACGTGGCGCTCGCCGCACACCGGCGTCGAGTATCCGGTGGCGATGGAAGTAAGCGCAGGGACGGCGAGCTATGTCCTCGAGCCGCTCATGGACGATCAGGAGCTCGACGCGCGTGCGAGCACCGGGACCGTCTACTGGGAAGGCGCAGTGCGCGCGTTGTCGCGGGGCCGCGAAGTCGGACGCGGCTATCTCGAGCTGACCGGCTACGGCAAGCCGCTCACGCTATGACGCCCGTTTCAGGAACCCAACACGGCGACATCGGGTCGTTCAAAGCATGAATGCTCAAGTGTTCGCAGACGACCATCCGCGGCCCCACCCGCCGGCGCGTCCCGGCGAAGAAGACTGCTGCAAGGGAGGCTGCGACCGCTGCGTCTTCGATCTGTACGACGATGCGATGGAGCGCTACGAGGCCGAGCTCAAGGCGTGGGAGGAACGAAGGCAGCGCGCCCGAGGCGGCGCGGCGCGATAACAAACGTCTTACTGCACCACGGCAGCAACCGCGCTGGCCGTGACCGCGCCGTGGCCGAGAGGAGCGCTGCCCAGGGAGGCGGCGTGTGCGATGTCCGCGCCGGCAGATCTGCTCGCGCTGGTGACCAGCGTATCGATGTTTACGTTGTGCGCGAGAGCGATCTGCTGCCAGGCGAGACCGCTCCACTTCTGCGTGAGCACACCGTTGAAGATCGTCATGGTGGTGCCGCTGCCGGCGGTGCCGCCGTTGAGGACGGCTTCGATGTCGATCGGTGTGGGTTGCGCGATCCCGGCGCTCGTCAGTTCAGCCTGCGCGATGACGAGCGCGATCCTCACCTCGCGCCAGTTCATCGGCTTCGTCACCGGCGTGAAGCTCTTCGGCGCGTTGCTCGGATCCATCAGCGTGATCGCGGTTGCGTTGCGCAGGCCTTCGACGATACTCTGCGCATTCGCGGGCGACCCGGCGAAGTCGGTGAAGGCTTCGGTGAGACGCGCCATCTGCACAGCGCCCGCGTCGGCTGCCGGCCCCGCGGCCGCTACACGAGGCAAGAAGGCCACGGACAAGACGGCAAGGAGTGCGAGCGTCGCGCGATTCACGGTTGATCCCGAAGTTTTTGTTTCGCCGCAACTATTCCCTGCTTCGCAGGCACCGGCAATCGGACGCGTGCCTATTCGTTCGTAGGAGATGCGGAAGCGAGCTTAGGAGCGCGTCCTGCAGACCCCTGCCTTCTACTGCGTCAGCGCCGTCTCGCCGGTCCGGTTGCGCGCCATCGAATTCTTCTGGAGCGAACTGTTTTCCTTGTCCTTGCCTTTCTGTCCCCAGACGAGCACCGAAGGGTTCTCCTTGATCTTGCTGGTCAGCCCTCCGACATCGCCCACCACCTTGTTCGCCTTGTCTTCGAGCTTGGCGAACTTCTCCAGGACCTTCGGCAGCTCGTCCAGGAAGGCGTTGAGGCTGCTCTTCTCCGAGGGAATCTCGGGAATCCGGCCCTCCGGCGTGACCGCGGCGAGTTGCTGCGCATCAGGGCTGCCGCCGCTCAGCTCGATGAAGACCACGCCCGTGATCCCCTTCAGCTTGAGGACCGCCTTCGTGTCGGTCTTGACCGGAGTGTCCTTGCGCAGCCGCACGTCGACCTGGACCTGGCGCGGATCGGAGGTATCGAGTGCCATCGACTTGACCGTCCCGACGTCCACGCCGCGGAACTTGACCGGATCCCCGAGCGCGAGCCCGCTCACCGACTCGTTGAAGTGAATGCGGTAGACGATGTCGTCTCCATGGCCGGTGTTGGCGACCCAGACAAAGAACAATGCGGCGCCCGCCGCGAAGACGAGGATGAACAGGCCCTCGAAGAAATAATGCTTATCCGTTTCCATGGCTTCGCGTCCTTGCCTGCATCGCGCCCTGCGCCCGCGGCCCGTGGAGGAAGTCGTGGATCCACGGATTCCGGGAATGCATCAGCTTCTCCACGGTGTCGACGACGAGCTTGTGGTCGACCAGGAGCGCGACGCGATGGCAGATGGTGAACAGCGTGGTGGGGTCATGAGTGACGATGACTACGGTAATGCCGAGCGCCTCGTTGAGCTGCTTCACGAGCGCGTCGATCCCGCTAGCGGTAAGCGGATCGAGGTCCGAGGTCGGCTCGTCGAGAAAGAGAATGCGCGGGTCGAGCGCGAGCGCACGAGCGAGGGCCGCGCGCTTCACCATCCCGCCCGAGAGCTGGGCCGGAAGCTTGATGCCGGTGTCAGCGGAGAGCCCCGCAAGCTCGAGCTTCATCGCGGCGATGCGCTCCCGGACGTCGGGCGGGAGCTCGGTGTGCTCGCGCAGCGGCAGCATTACATTCTGCGCCACCGAGAGCGACGAGAAGAGCGCCCCTTGCTGGAAGAGCACGCCGAAGAGCGAAGCGCGCTCCGCACCGCCGAGCCGGTCGACCGGCTTTTCGCCGATGAGCACCTTGCCCCGATCCGGCTGGTGCAGGCCGGTGAGCGTCTTGAGGAGCACCGTCTTTCCCGATCCCGAGCCGCCTGCGATGCCGAGAATTTCTCCGCGTGACACTTCGAGATCGATGTCGCGATGCACTTCCTGCCGCCCGAAGCGGTTGACGATGCCCCGCGCGGAGAGGATGGGTTCGCCGTTGTGCCGAGTGCGCGTCGTCATAGCCCGAGCTTTTCGAACAGGATGGAGAACAGTGCGTCGAGCACGATTACGAGAAAGATCGACTTGACCACGGCGCGCGTCGTCTCGCGGCCGACGCTTTCCGCGGAGCCGCGGACCCGCAATCCGTGCATGCAGCCGATGATTCCGATTACCACCGCAAAGATCGGCGCCTTGATGAGGCCGACTAAAAGATCGCTCGCATCGACCGCCGAGTGTACGCGATCGATGTACTGCAGCGGCGAGACCTCGAGCAGGAATTGCGAGATCACCGCGCCGCCCGCAAGTCCCATGATGTCGGCGAAGAAGGTGAGCAGCGGCAGCGTGATGACGAGCGCGATCAGGCGCGGCGCGACCAGCAGCTCCATCGGCTCGAGGCCCATCACGCTCAAGGCATCGATCTCCTCGCGCGCCTTCATCGTTCCGATTTCCGCGGCGAAGGCGGAGCCCGAGCGGCCGGCCACCATGATCGCGGTGATCAGCACGCCCATCTCGCGCAGCACCGAGACCGCGACCAGGTTGATGGTGAAGTCCTCGCCGCCGTAGGGACGCAACTGCACCACGCCCTGATAGGCGATCACGATACTGATCATCACCGCCATCAGGCCAACGATCGGCAGCGCGCTGATGCCGGTCTCCGCAATGTGCCGCGAGATCGACGGCAGCCGGAGACGGCTTGGCTGCGCGAACGCGCGAGCAATCTCGCTCGCCGACCGGCCGAGAAAGGCGATGACGGCATAGGTGTCGTGCGCAGCATGGTCCGCGCCCTTGCCAAGCCGGATCACGATCTCGCGCCACCGCGGCGTGGCAGGCACCTTGGGCAGCGGCTTCAGCTCGAGTCCGCCGATCACGTCGAGCAGCGCCTTGTGCTCCGCGCTCGCTCCAGTCAGCTCGACGCCTTTCTCCTGCAGCTCGTGCAGAAACAGCGCACCCGGCGTGTCGAGCGTGCTCAGGCCCTTGAGATCGAGGGCGTGACGATGCTTGCCTGCTCCGCGCTCCTCGAGCGATTGCCCGAGGGCTCGCGTCGCTTCGGCGAGCGTGCGCGTCTCGAGCGCACCCTCGAGGGCGAGCCGATCACCCTGCTCGTGCAGGGACAGGGTGGCCGAAGGTGACGCGGTCGAAGCTCGTGGCATGGCTCCATCCAGGCTCGGTTGTCGAACCTCTTGAAGGCAAGGCCGCAATCCCCGTGCCCGGCTACACCCCATGCAAAAACAAGCGGATAGCGTGTCGCGGGCACTCAGACATGCGCAAAGGGCACCTGCGACTGGAAGAAATTTCAGCAGGAGATGTCGGCGCGGGTCCTACGAAAGCGCATGCGCCGCGTGGAGCGCGGCGGCGAAAACGAGTACCGCACCTGCCTGGTGTGCCGCGGCGAGCGGCAGCGGTACGACGAGCAGCAAGGTAGCAATGCCGAGCGCGATCTGCACGGCGAGCAACCCGAGGAGCACGTGCGCGCCGATGCGCGCGCGGCGCGAGACGCCGTGAGCGACTTGCACGCGCCACCAGAACACCGGCACCAGCACCGCGAGCACGAGCGCGATCAGGCGATGATCGAACTGGACGGTCGCCATGTTGTTCCAGAAGTTGAGGTACCACGGCGTGATCATCAGTATCTCGGGCGGCACGAGATGACCGTTCATGAGCGGAAAGCTGTTGTAGGCGAAGCCCGCGCGGATGCCGGCCACCAGGGCTCCGGAGAGCACCATCAGGAACACGACGAACAAGAGCGCCTTTGCGAAGCGCGCCAGCAACGGCGAACGCGTCGATCGCGTCCGCTCGCTATCGAGGAGCGAAAGCGCGGTCAGGAACATTGCCGTGAAGATCACCATCGCGAGACCGAGATGCGCGGCGAGGCGCAGTTGCGACACCCGCGGATCGTCGACGAGACCGCTCTGCACCATGTACCAGCCCATCGCGCCCTGCAGCCCGCCGAGAAGAAAGATGCCGAAGAGGCGCGGCGCGTATCCGCGCGGAATCCTGCGCCGCGCGAGGAACCAAACGAACGGCGCGAGGAACGCGACGCCGATCGCGCGTCCGAGCAGGCGGTGGAAATACTCCCACCAGAAAATACGCTTGAACGCCTCGAGGGTCATCCCGCGGTTGACCTGCTGGTATTCCGGCGTCGCCTGATACTTGGCGAAGGCCTCGCTCCACTGCGTTTCGTCGAGCGGCGGCAGCGTGCCGACGATGGGCTGCCATTCGGTGATCGACAACCCGGAGTGCGTGAGGCGGGTGATGCCGCCGACGACGACCATGGCGAAGGTAAGCGCACAGCAGACAAGCAGCCACCAGGCGACGGCACGCGGAGCGCCGGAATCGACGCGCGCCGCTGCGACGGCTTGACCGGCTGAAAGGGCCGAGTCGGTCACGCGCCCTGTTTCGGGCGCCCGACGGCGTTCTGCAGACGGCGGATGAGAACGTCGATGAGATCCTCTCCGTCGCCGGATTTCACGCGGTGCTCGCGCAGCGAGCGCACCAGCTCGACGCTGGCGATGGCGCCGTAGTCGGCCCGGACCAGCACGCCGGCAATGGCACGCTGCACGGCGACCGATTTCGCGACCACGAATGCGCGCGTCAGCTCTTCCAGGCTCTCGCGGTCGGAAAGACTGTAGCGCGCAAGCGCGTCGAGCGCGCGTACCTGCGCATCCGAGCCGTTCATGCGCGTGATGCTCGCTGCGACGCTGCGCAGCTCCATTGCGTCCGCGATCGGACGATGATGCAGGTAGACCTGCGCTAGCGCGTCGTCGTCGTCGTTCGCGCTTGCAAGCGCGCGCACCATCCGCGCGTGACTGTCGGCGTCGCCCAGGCAGGCGAGGATCGCCGCGTTGCGCAGCTTGGCCGCCTGCGCCGCGGACACGGAAAGGCCATCGCGCTCGCGGCCGAGCGAACCGTCCTCGTTCAGCGCGCAGACGAGACCTACTTCGGACGCGCCGACCTCATCCTTCGCGATCAGGTCCGCGATCATGCGCGTCTGCTCCGCGCGTTCCTCCGCCGCGGAGAGCCAGCCGAGGTTGCGCGCGAGCGAGAGCATGCGCGCGCGCACCGCGGGCGAGTCGGCGTCGCGGGCGAAGGCGAGATACTTCGCCCGCGCCGGCGAGTCGGCCGCGATCTCGGCGAGCACCTTCGCGACCGAGGGCGTTTGCCGCTCGGTTTCGCCGAGCGCGGCAACGTAGGCCTCGAGATGGTCGAGAAACATGCGCACTTCGGCCATCTCCCGCTGCAGGAAGCGGTGAACGAAGTCGAGCTTCTGGGCAGCCGGCGATCGATCGTCGGAGAGGCGGCAGACGTCGCTGCGGAATTGCGCCTGCGGCTCGGACGCGCCGAGACCGGATGCCGTGGTCATCGAGCTCGCAGCGAAGAGGCTCACGAGCTTCGAATTGACGCGGCCGCTGCCGATCTCGCTGCCGGGGTTCGACTGGAAGTAGCGCTCCAGCATCGGGCCGGCGGCGGCCCCGAGTGGCGCCTTCGAAGAGAAGCCGTAGATGACCGGCACCCCCGGGAAGATCTGTCGCATGCGATCGCGGTTGCTTTCGCCGTAGCGCTCGTTGAGCGCGAGCGATGCGCGCTCGGCATCGACCGGGGTGTAACCGGCGCGCACGAGGCTGCGCCCGATCTCGCCCGAGGCGCTGCGCCGCGCGCCGGCGTCGAGCGTATTGCAGCCGAAGAGATAGACCTCCTTCAGATGCGAGAAGAGCGCAGGACACGAGGCGCTGCAGGACGCGCGCTGCAGCTCGTCGACCGGCAGCGACTCGCGCGCGTCGAGCCGGCCCGAGTAGAACTCGCTGCCGTCGTCGAAATGACCGGAGACGAGCAGAACGTCGCAGCGCACGCCCTTCCTGCAGGCCGAGGCGAGCCAATCGGTGCGGCCGCGCTCGACCAGCTCGACGAACTCGAACTGGTCCTCGGGAAGGTGCCGGCGGAAGCTCTCCTTCTCGTCGGCCGAGCCGACGGTGATCGAGCAGACGGTCTTCTTGTCCGCCCAGGCGCTACCCGTCCATGCCGCGAGGAGCAGCACGGCCAGGAAGCCGATTCGGGTGGTAACCGCCACGAGCAGCACGCGCAAAAGAAAACAGGCGGGCCAGTATAGCGAAAAAAGGGGCCAGGTTCGACCATCGGCTGGAGAACGAACGGAGAAGATCGAGCTCGGCCCCCTTTCTCGAGGGGCGAACACGTGACCTCACCCGGCCTACGAGCGCCGCTCGAGGTGCCGGATGAGCACGTCTATCAGGTCGCCGCCCGAAACTTTGAGGCGGTGCTCGCGCAGGAGCTGTGCGAGCTGCGGGCTGTCGATCGCCGTGTAGTCGGAGCGGATGAGCACGCCCGCAACCGCGGCCTGAACACCGGCGGAATTAGTTGCGGCGAAGAGGTCAGCGAGCGCGTCCAGGCTGGCGGGATCGGTGAGGTGGTGCAGCGAGAGCGCCTCGAGCGCGAGCACCTGCGCCTCGGACCCGGGCATCCGGGTGATGTTCGCCGTCAACGCGCGCAATTCGCCGGCGTCGGCGACCGGCCGGTGACGAAGATAGATCTGGGCGAGCTTCACCTCGGCCGCGTTCAGGCTGGCTGCGGCCGCGAGCATTCGCGCGTGACCTTCTGCGCTCCCCAGGCACGCGAGTACGGTCGCCTGCGAGAGCTTGGTCGTTTGCGCCGCAGAGAGACTCAGCTGGGCAAGGTCCGGATCGAGCGAGCGATCCTGATTCAGCGTACAGACGAGCTCGGCGTCGGCAGGGCTCACCGCGTCCCTGGCAAGGAGATCGCCGACCATATGCATCAGCTCCGAACGTTCCTCGGCCGGCGACAGCCAGCCGAGCGAGCCCGCAAGCTTGATCAGGCGGGCACGAATGGCCGGCGGGTCGGCGCGGCGTACGAAGTCGAGATAGCGAGAGCGCGCTTGCTGATCGCTTGCGATGCCCGCCAGCGCCGAGGCGACGTCCGAAACCTGGCGCTGCGCGTCCGTCAACGACGCCGTGTACTTTTCGATGCGGTCGAGGAACACGCGCAGGTCGCCCGTGTCCCGATTGAGGATCTGATGCACGAAATCGAGCTTCTGCGCGACCGATAGCCGATCGTCGGAGAAGCGGCAGTATTGCCGCCGCTCGGCTGCACGCGGGTCGGAATCGGTCATTCCGCTCGCCACCGTCATCGAGTTAGCCGCGAAGCGGCTCAGTAACCTCGAGCTGACGCGGCCGCTGCCCACGTCGCCTATCCCGTCGACCTGAAAGTGCCGGTAGAGCATCGACGCGGCTGTCGCGCCCACGGGGGCCTTGGCCGAAAAACCGTAGATGACCGGCACGCCCTTGAAGATCGAGCGCATCCGGTCGCGATTGCTCTCCGCGTGCCGCTCTCCTGCGACGTGCGACATCCGTTCGGCGCCGCCCTCGCTGATGAGGGTCCGCACGATCTCGGTCGACCTGCTGTGCGCCGTTTCCGGATTGAGCGTGTTGCAGCCGAAGAGATACACCTCCTTCAGCTGCGAGAACAAGCCGGGGCAGGACGCACTGCACGAGACGCGCTCCAGCTCGTCGATCGGCAGGTACTCCTCGACGTCGACGCGCTGCGAGTAGAATTCGTTGCGTCCGTCGTAATGTCCCGAGATGAGGAGAACGTCGCAACGAATGCCCTGCTGGCAGGCGGAAGCCAGCCAGTCGGGGCGGCCGCGCTCGACCAGCTCGACGAACTGGAACTTGTCTGCGGGCAGGCTGCGGCGGAACGCCTCCATCTCGTCAGACGAATTGACGGTGATGCCGCATACGGTCTTCTTGTCCGCGCGCGCGTCCGTGATCGCGAGTCCGACCAGCAATGCGGCCAGAAGAAGCTTCGTCGACGTCGACATGGTTTGGGTCGCCTGCAGGCCATGCCATCGTATGCATTTCGCGCGTCGGAGTCGGTCGGACGCATTCCGAATTTTTTGTCGGCCCCCGGTGCGCGGACGTAGGACATTGCCCGACGCGCTCGAATCCTCAGGGGTACGGTGGCGGTGAATCTCGCAATCGATACGAAGGCATCGCAATTCGGCCCGTGGAATCCGGGGCTCGAATCGCAGGTGCCGGCGCGGCTCTATCACCTGTGCACGATCTTTCGCCCGGAGAACGTCGTCACCAGCGTGGCCGAGGCAGTGGAGCTGCGCGATCTGACCGGACTCGCTTTCAGCGAGCTGGTGCTGTTCCGGCCCGAGCGGCTCGCTCTGCACGAGCTTCTGATTCGCGTCACCGCCAACCTCTCGGTTCCCGACGGCTCGAAGGTCGAGGATCTCGGCATCAATTTCCGCCGCATGACGGTGCGCATACTCGAGCGCGCGATCGCGCCGCGCATGGACGAGATACGCTCGGCATACGAGGCCTTGCGTCATGAGCTGGCGCATGCGATCGACGCGGAGCTGGCGGCGCTCTTCGCGCCGGAGCGCCGCGCCGAGCCTTCGTCGCTGATTGCCGGTTGGGACCGGGAAGCGCACGCGAGCGGCGCGGAGCCGCGGAGGGCGGCCTGCCGCGCGCTGGCGCGAGTCGTCTCTGCGCTGCTCATCCGCCACGGCCGCGTGTGGGGGAGCCGCGAGCTGATCGGCTCGCTCGCGACGAATCTCGCCTGCAACAGCTTCGGCAGCGAGGACCTCGGCCGACAGATCGAGCCCTGGATCGCTGCGGCCGCGCGCGACGAGGGCTACCTGCTGCTGCCGCGCCAGGATCAGCCGTTCGTGATGAATACGAAGGGACCCTCGGCCTCAGGCAAGAGCACCTTGCGGCCCCTGCAGAAGCTCCTCGCCGGCGAGATCGGCGTCGAGTGGAGCGAATTCGCGCTCATCAGTCCGGACATCTGGCGCAAGCAGCTCATCGACTACGGCTCGCTCGGCGCCGAATACAAGTACGGTGGCGCCTTCACCGCCGAAGAGCTGCAGTTGATCGACCAGAAGCTCGACCGCTACATGGCGCGCAAGGCCGAGCGCGGAACGATGCCGCATCTTCTCATCGACCGCTTCCGCTTCGACAGCTTCGCGCCCGATTCGGACGAGGCCGGCAGCAATCTGCTCACGCGCTTTGGCCGGATCGTCTATCTCTTCTTCATGATCACGCCACCGGAGTCGCTCGTCGAACGCGCATGGAAGCGCGGGCTGGAGGTCGGCCGCTACAAGGCGGTCGACGACACGCTCGCGCACGGCGTCCAGGCGTACTCGGGCATGCCGGAGCTTTTCTTCACCTGGGCGCAGCGCGCCGACAAGCGCGTGCACTTCGAATTTCTCGACAACAGTGTGCAGCTCGGCGAGCGCCCGCGGACCGTGGCTTTCGGATGGAACGACGAAATGAACGTGCTCGACGTCAAATGCATGCTCGACGTCGAGCGCTACCGCCGCGTGAACATCGACGCGGCGTCGCCGGGCGAGCTGTATCGTGACGCGGCGCTCCTCGCGCCGGAGCGCAATACCGCGTTTCTGCGTCAATGCGTCGAGCGTTTCCGCCTTCTGAACTTCGCCGATCAGAGGACCGGCCGCGTCTACCTGCATCTCGAGTCGGGTCGTCCGGTCTGGGCCGACGCGGAAGCGCTGCGGCGCGCACTCGCCGATCCGGATACGCGCGCGGGCCTGCTCGCCACGGTGCGTGACGCGCTCGACAAGCTGCCCGACGATCCCGCCAAGCCTCACGAGCTGAGCGATTCCGCCGGCGGCAAGCCAACCCATACTCTTGGTCGCTGGGCTCAGGGCGAGCGCCCGTAGCCGCGCCTCTCGGCTTCTCGCCTCGCATTTCTTCGCTTCGATCGCTCGGCGGGATGCACGCCGATGCTTGCGACTCGCTCCTACAGGCGAGGCTTGCGGCCCCTACAAGAAAAGCGGATGGCGGCCCATAGCGGCTGACGGGACGATGCGCGACGATCGGACATCGGTGATGAGACCAAGAGGCTAATCATGCTCAACCTAGCACTGCTGTTCTTCATCGTTGCCATCCTCG
This sequence comes from Casimicrobiaceae bacterium, assembly GCA_035501215.1. Lineage (GTDB taxonomy): Bacteria > Pseudomonadota > Gammaproteobacteria > Burkholderiales > Casimicrobiaceae > PALSA-1003. Next base: position 2,980 of record DATJWL010000192.1, on the reverse strand, counting down.
CCGCACTGTTCGGCTTCGGCGGCATCGCGGTGGGTGCAGCGGAAATCGCCCAGGTTCTGTTCTTCATCTTTCTGGTGTTGTTCCTCGTCTCGCTGATCGCCGGTCTTTCTCGCCGCCGTCGATCCTAGAAGAAGAGGCTTACGCTGCACCGCGCATCCCCTCCAGCGAAGGGAGACGACAAGCGAGGCGGGAAGCGATTCCCGCCTCGTTACGTTACTGACGCAAGTTCAGGGTTAGAGCAGAATCTGCGGCGAGTCAGTCGCGGCTCAGGAATTCTTCCAGCCGCGCGAACGAAGGAACGTGGTGGCAGACGGTCTTCAGCACGACCAGGATCGGAACGGCAACGATCAATCCCGCCACGCCCCACAACCAACCCCAGACGGCGAAGCTTCCGAACACGACGACCGGATTGCATTCCAGCCGTCTGCCGACGATGAGCGGGCTCAGAATCTGCCCCTCGAGCAGGATCAGTCCGCAAAACGCCGCAGGCACGGCCAGGATCTGAGCGACCGTGTCGAAGGTCTGCAGCGCTGCGAGCGAGAGCACGGTCAGCCCGACCATCGGCCCGAGATAGGGCACGAAATTGAACAGCGCCGCCATCACTCCCCACAGCATCGGAGTCGGCAGGCCCAGGAGAGCCATGGCGACCGCGGTGCACACGCCAAGCCCGATGTTGATCAAGGTCACGGTCAGAAAATAGGTGCCGACCTCGCGTCGAACCGTCTTGATCATCTCGACAGCGCGGACCTTGTCGCGCAGACGCGGGATAACGCGCACGAGCTTCAGAGTGAAGAGGTTCTGTGCCGCGAGGATGAAATAGAGCAGGATCAGCGCGACGAGCGTTCCGGTGACGACCTCCTTGATCAACGCCATCAGCGAACCGGTCAGCGACAACCCCTGCACTGCCACTTGGGGAGCCACTGCTGGATCGGCGGCGCGCGTCGCAGCCATGCCCATCCTGTGCGTGACACCGCTCCACCAGTGCACTAGCCCGGTCCAGACCCTGGTCAGTATTGCCGGCAGATCGTCGAGCCACTGCGACAACGGCGCGGCGATGGCCCAGCCAATCCCGATGATGATCAGCACGAGCCCGGCGACCAGCAGCGCGGCACCGATTGGCGCCGGCACATGCCTCCGGTCGAGGTATTCGACCACCGGCGAGAGCACGGTGGCGAGCAACGCCGCGGCGACGATCGGGATCAGCACCGCATGCGCGAAATCGAGCGTATACAGCACTGCGATCACGAACAGCCCGACGATCGAGACGCGCACGATGGTCCCGCGCGTCGTCGACGCAAGGCCGTTTGACGCAGCGGGCTGCGTCAGCTGCTGGTCCAACCTGCACCACCCGCCCGGATGCCGCCTAGATAACCCCGACGAGCAGCAAGACGATCAGGACGATGAGCACCAGCCCTAGGCCGCCGGATGGATAGTAGCCCCAGCCGGAGCTGTAGGGCCAGGTCGGCAGGGCGCCAAGCAGGAGGAGGATGACGATGATGAAGAGAAGAAGACGCATTTCTTGTTCCTGTTCTCGAAGTCAGTCTTCTGTCACTGACCCGCTCGAAAGATGGAAAAATCCCGGGATCACGCAACTGCAGTCGCTGTCCTACATTCGAATCAGACGGCCGCCGATGGCTAGACGCGACTGCTCCTGCATCGCCTGCCGAAGCATCGGAAACACTAGAGGAAACGTCAGCCCCGCCTCAGTGCCGGGACCGCCAGGTTCACTCGCCCCGTCGCGCGCAGTTCGTCCTTCTCTCGCAATGCCGTCTTGCGCGGCACTGCTCTCGATATCGCTCGCGAGCGAATGATTGCGGGCCGGCCCAGAAGCCGGTCGTACAGCTTTTCATAGGCCTCCGCTGCCTCCGCCCACGAGAATCGCCGCGCCATGGCCGCCCGCCGCATCCGGTCGAGCGTCGGGGGGTCGGCGTACGCGCCGAACGCACGCCGGCACGCGGCACGAAGCGCCCTGCCCGAAAACTCCGAGAACAGGAAACCCGTCACACCGCCCTCGATCGTATCCGCGAGCCCGCCGGTTGCGTGCGCGACCGGCAGCGCACCATAGCGCTGCGCCTGCATCTGCGTGAGGCCGCACGGCTCGAAGCGCGAAGGGATCAGGAAGAAGTCGCTCGCCGCGAGGATGCGGCGCGCCATCGGCTCGTTGAAGCCGATAAGCAGGGCGATCTGGCCGTAGTAGCTGCGCGCGAGCCGACTCATCATGTACTCGGTGTCGTGATCCCCGAGGCCGAGCATCGCGATCTGCCCGCCTTCGCGCACGATGTCCCCCGCGATCTCGGCGAGGATGTCGAACCCTTTCTGCGGCACGAGGCGGGAAACGACTCCGAACAGCGGACCGGTGGACGGCGCGAGGCAGAGTCCTGTTGCACGAGGTACACGATCAAGCCGTCCGGCGTGTGAACTTCGCCGATGCGGCACGGCTCGATGCCCGCCCGAGCCGGCAGATCGGCGACGATCGAGACCTCGCTCGCCCTGGCGATCACCTCGGGATAAGCCGGCATCAATACGCGCACGTCGATGCCGCGACGCTTGAGCTCGGCAACCAGCTCCACGGCGTCGTGATGGCCCTTCAGGCGCGTGCCACGACCCGGCAGGGTCAGCAGCGGGGCACCGGCCAGCGCCGGGAACTCGGCGAAGAACGCCTTGCTCCAGTTGTCGTCAGGGCGGTGCCCGTAAGGGAAGGCATCCGGATCGATGCCGCGCGGAATCACCCGCACGCGCGCCGGCTCCAGCCACGGGTAATGGCTGAGCATGAAATCGCGCAGGGTCTGAGACACGGCAATCACGCGCTCGCCGCGCAGCAGGATCGCGCTGTAGCGACCGGGCGAGTTCAGCCCGTGCACGGTGGTGACGAAATGCGGCGCCGGCTTCAGGCCCTTGATGGCCCACCAACCCAGCCACGCCGGCAGGCGTGAACGGGCGTGGACGATATCGGGCTTGAGCTCTCGCAACGCCCGCCGCA
>DATJWL010000191.1:0-53385 GCA_035501215.1 Casimicrobiaceae bacterium | reverse complement strand
CGAAGAGCGGACCGGGCGTCGCGGCGAATTTGCGCACGATGGTTCCGTCCTGTTCGACGCCGTCCCCGAAGCCCTGGTAGGCAAGGTCGAGAAATGGAATCTGTCCGCGCGAGCGCACGACTTCCAGGATTCGTCCCCATTGCTCGGTCGACGGATCGACGCCGGTCGGGTTGTGGCAGCAGGCGTGCAGAACGACGAGGCTGCCTGCGGGCACCCGGTCGAGCGTCCCCATCATGCCCTCGAAGTCGAGGCCGTGCGTCGCCGCGTCGTAATACGGATAGACGTTGACCGTGAAGCCGCTGCTCTCGTACAACGCGCGATGATTCTCCCATGACGGATCGCTGATCCAGACCTGCGCCGCAGGAGCGAAACGACGCAGGAAATCCGCGCCGATCCTCAGCGCGCCGGTGCCGCCGACTGCCTGCACGGTGGCGACTCGTCCGGAGCGGAGGATCTCGCTCTCTGCGCCGAAGAGCAGCCGCTGCACCGCGCGGTCGTAGGCCGCGTTCCCGTCGATCGGAAGATAGACGTGCGGCGCGCCTTTTTCGGTCATCAGTTTTTCCGCGCGGCGCACGCATTCGAGGAACGGCACCTTGCCGTCTTCGTCGCAGTAGACGCCGACACCGAGGTTGACCTTGTTCGGATGGGTGTCGGCATTGAAGGCCTCGGTGACACCGATAATGGGGTCACGCGGCGCCATTTCGACAGCCGCGAACAGAGGGGCCGAGAGGGGGGCGTTCATGATGTCGTTGCTCGTGGAAGAGAACGGAAAATTTTAGCATGGGGTCGGGCGGTAACTGCAGATCCCTCGCTGCGCTCGGGATGACGCCTTCATGCGCTGGGGATGACGACTCTAAGCGCGGGGGGATGATGATTCTGACTGCGCTCGGGATGACAGGAGAGTGCGCCCGACAACGCCATTCCGCTACAATAATAGGTTGCCTCGCGCGGTCGCACTATGGTCGTCCACTTCCCCAACAGTCCCTTCGAGCTGCAGCAACCGTTCCAGCCGGCCGGCGATCAGCCAGAGGCGATCGATAAGCTCGTCGAAGGCATCGAGGACGGGCTCGCTTTCCAGACGCTGCTCGGCGTAACGGGTTCGGGCAAAACCTACACCATGGCGAACGTGATCGCCCGCACCGGCCGACCGGCATTGGTGCTGGCGCCCAACAAGACGCTCGCGGCGCAGCTCTATTCGGAGTTCCGCGAGTTCTTTCCGACCCACGCGGTGGAATACTTCGTTTCCTACTACGACTACTATCAGCCCGAAGCCTACGTGCCGTCGCGCGACCTCTACATCGAGAAGGACTCCTCGATCAACGAGCACATCGAGCAGATGCGGCTCTCGGCGACGAAGGCGATTCTCGAGCGGCCGGACTGCGTGATCGTGGCGACGGTGTCGGCCATCTACGGCATCGGCGATCCCTCCGAGTACCACAGCATGATCCTGCACCTGCGCCAGGGCGACCATCTCGCGCAGCGCGACGCGATCAAGCGGCTGACCGAGCTGCAGTACCAGCGCAACGACACCGAATTCCGCCGCGGGACGTTCCGCGTGCACGGCGACGTGATCGACATCTTCCCGGCCGAGCACGCCGAGAACGCGATCCGCGTCTCGCTCTTTGACGACGAGGTCGAGACGCTGCAGCTCTTCGATCCGCTCACCGGGCACATCAAGCAGAAGCTCGCGCGCTTCACCGTGTTCCCGTCGAGCCATTACGTGACCGGGCGGCACAAGGTGCTCGACGCGGTCGAGGCGATCAAGGTGGAGCTCGCACAGCAGAAGGAATTCTTCGTTTCGCAGATGAAGCTCGTGGAGGCACAGCGCATCGAGCAGCGCACGCGCTTCGACGTCGAGATGATGCTCGAGATCGGCTTCTGCAAGGGGATCGAGAACTATTCGCGCCACCTCTCCGGCCGCAAGCCCGGCGAGCCGCCGCCCACGCTCATCGACTATCTGCCGGAGAACGCGATCGCTTTCGTCGATGAGTCGCACGTCACGATTCCGCAGGTTGGCGGGATGTACCGCGGCGATCGCGCGCGCAAGGAGAACCTCGTCAACTACGGGTTCCGGCTGCCTTCCGCGCTCGACAACCGACCGCTTCGCTTCGACGAATTCGAGAAGCTCTTGCCGCAGACGATCTTCGTTTCCGCGACGCCGGCGGATTACGAGCGGAAATACTCAGGCCAGGTGGTCGAGCAGCTCGTACGGCCGACGGGTCTGGTCGACCCGATGCTCGAGGTGCGCCCCGCGCAGACCCAGGTCGACGATCTGCTCTCGGAGATCAACGTCCGCGTCGAGCGCGACGAGCGCGTGCTGGTGACGACGCTGACCAAGCGCATGGCCGAGGATCTTACCGATTATCTCAACGAGCACGGCGTCAAGGTGCGCTATCTGCACTCGGACATCGAAACCGTCGAACGCGTCGAGATCATCCGCGACCTGCGCCTCGGAGAGTTTGACGTGCTGGTCGGGATCAATCTGCTGCGCGAGGGCCTCGACATTCCCGAGGTGTCGCTGGTGGCGGTGCTCGACGCCGACAAGGAAGGGTTCTTGCGCGCCGAGCGCTCGCTCATCCAGACCATCGGCCGCGCTGCGCGTCACATCAACGGCACGGCGATCCTTTACGCCGACAAGATGACCGACTCGATGAAGGCGGCGATCGGCGAGACCGAGCGGCGAAGGAACAAGCAAATCACCTACAACGAACAGAAGGGCATCACGCCGGTCGGAGTGACCAAGCGCATCAAGGACATCATCGACGGCGTGTACGATATCGACGAGGAGCGCAAGCAGCTCAAGGCCGCACAGGCGGAGGCCAAGTACGAGGCGATGCCGGAAAAGGACCTGGAGAAGGAGTTGAAGCGCGTGGAGCGCGAGATGCTCGATGCGGCGAAGAACCTCGAGTTCGAGAAGGCGGCCGAGCTGCGCGACCGCTTGTACCAATTGAAGGAAAAATTGTTCGGCGTCGCGCTACCCGATTGAGGGGGACGATATTGGCAAACGTCTCGTTTCTGTTGCTACTGTAACCGAGAGCCGCCGGGCACGCCGCTATAATGAGCTTTCGCGCGAAGGGCGCACTGGGTGAGCGATGGTGGCACGAAGCAAGAAGACGCGACGCGGAACGAAGGCAGGTGACGTCAAGGCGCCGAAGCACGAGCACACGGTGCTGGTGCTGCAGGGCGGCGGCGCGCTCGGGGCCTATCAAGCCGGTGTATTCGAAGGCATGCACGAGCAGGGGTTCGCCCCTGACTGGGTGACCGGCGTTTCGATCGGCGCCATCAACGGCGCGCTGATCGCCGGCAACCTTCCCGAGAAGCGGCTCGAGTGTTTGCGCGAGTTCTGGGACCGCGTTTCCTCCGGCATGCCGCTCGTCGCTCCTGCGCAACTCGATCCGGTACGCATCGCGCTCAACCGGCTGAGCGCGGCGACCGCCGCCACCTTCGGCGTTCCCGGTTTCTTCGTGCCGCGCGTACCCCCGGCGTTTCTGGCGCCCGACGGCAGCCCCGGAGCGCTCAGCGTCTACGACACTTCACCGCTGCGCTCCACGCTGGAAGAGCTCGTCGATTTCAAGCTGCTCAACGACAGGCGGCGCATCCGGTTGAGCGTTGGCGCGGTGGATGTTCACACCGGGAATTCGATCTATTTCGACAGCAAGCGTCACGAGATAAGAGTCGAGCACGTGATGGCGAGCGGCTCGCTGCCGCCGGGCTTCCCGCCGATCGAAATCGAGGGCAGCCATTATTGGGACGGCGGCCTCGTGTCCAACTCGCCGCTGTCGTACGTGCTCGACGATTCGCCGCGCATCAGCGCGCTGATCGTGCAGGTGGATCTGTTCAGCGCTCGCGGAGAGCTGCCGGTCAACCTCGACCAGGTGCTCGAACGTGCCAAGGACATCCAGTATTCGAGCAAGACCCGGTTCAATACTACGCGCGTGAAGGAGCTCGAGGAGATGCGCCATGCGCTCGGCCGGCTGCTGAAGAAGCTCCCGGCGAAGCTGCGCGACGATCCCGACTATCTGCGCTTGCAGCCGGTGGGCGAGCAGAAACGCCAGATCACCATCGCGCATCTCATCAACCGGCGTTTCTCGACCTCGACCAATGCGAAGGACTACGAGTTCTCGCGGGCGACGGTGGGGCAGCTCTGGGATTCGGGGCTCGAGGACGTGCGGCGCACCTGCGGCCACCGCGAGTGGCTGAAGGCTCGCGAAGTGGTCAGCGGCGTTCGCATTTTCGATCTGACCAAGTAAGGAACCATCGCCGTGACCGAAGACGAGGTGAAAACGCGCGCGTTCGCGATGCCGCTCACGAATCCGGCGTTCCCGCCTGGCCCGTACCGCTTCGTGAACCGCGAATTCTTCATCATCACCTATCGCACCGATCCCGAGGCGCTTCGCGCCGCGATTCCGGCGCCGCTCGAATACACGCAGCCGCCGGCCGCGCTCGAGCTGTTTCACCACGCGCTCGCGCCGGTGGCTGAGCTGCCGGTGCTCGAAGTCGTATCGGGCGTGCACATCCTATCGGATCTGACGCTCGGACTCGGCACCGTCGTCCACGACTATCTAGCCTGACTGGAGATTGCCATGAAGCTGAAAGACAAATCCGCGATCGTCACCGGCGCCGCCAGCGGCATCGGCAAGGACATCGCGCTCGTCTACGCGCGCGAGGGCGCCAAGGTCGCCATCGCCGATCTCAACCTCGACGCAGCCAATGCGACGGCGAACGAGATTCGAGGCAAGGGCGGCCAGGCGATGGGCGTCGCGATGGACGTCACCAACGAGCAGGCGGTCAACGACGGCGTGTCTGCGGTGATCAAGGCGTTCGGAGGCGTCGACATCCTGGTCAGCAATGCCGGCATCCAGATCGTGCATCCGCTCGAGGAGTTCACCTACGCCGACTGGAAGAAGATGCTGGCGATCCATGTCGACGGCGCGTTCCTTACCACGCGCGCCTGCCTGCCGCACATGTACAAGTCCGGGCGCGGCGGCAGCATCATCTACATGGGCTCGGTGCACTCCAAGGAGGCGTCGATGCTCAAGGCGCCGTACGTGACGGCGAAGCACGGCCTGATCGGGCTCGCCAAGGTGGTCGCGAAGGAGGGCGCCGCGCACGGCGTTCGTGCCAACGTGATCTGTCCTGGCTTCGTGCGCACACCGCTGGTCGACAAGCAGATCCCGGAGCAGGCGAAGGAGCTGGGCATCTCGGAGCAGGAAGTGATCAAGAACGTCATGCTCAAGGAGACGGTCGACGGCGAGTTCACGACGGTCGACGACGTGGCGGAGGTCGCGCTCTTTTTCGCCGCTTTTCCGACCAACGCGTTGACCGGGCAGTCGCTCGTCGTCAGTCATGGCTGGTTCATGCAATAGCCAAGAAAAGTAACTAAGGCCCGCGTCGAAGTGACCAGCGTGCTATTCGTCTGTACGGGCAACATCTGCCGTTCGCCGACGGTGGAGAGCGTCTTCCGCGCGCTTGTCGCGCGCGAGGGTTTGTCGCGGGAGATTGTTGCCGACTCCGCCGGCACGCACGACTACCAGCTCGGCCAGCCGCCCGATCCGCGTGCGGTGCGCGCAGCGCGGCGGCGCGGCTACGAGCTGCCGGCGCGTGTGGCGCGACAGTTCCACCCGGGCGACTTCGAGCACTTCGACTGGATCCTCGCGATGGACCGCGATAACATGGATTCGCTTGAGCCGTTCCGCCCGCGCGAATACGCGGGATACCTCGGACTTTTTCTCGATTTCGCACCTGAAGTCGGCGTGCGCGAAATCCCCGACCCCTATCAGGGCACGGCGAGCGACTTCGACCGCGTCCTCGATCTCGCAGAGCAAGGCGCCGAGCCGCTGCTCGCAGCAATCCGGGCGACCCTGAAGCGGGCGCGATAGTCGCGGCGCCCGGTGTTGGACGGGCCGGAGGAACCGGCCTGCGTGGTCCGCTACTCCGCCGGCGGCGTCGAGTCCTTGTGCGTCGTCTCGACCATCTGCAGCGGCTCGTCCGCGACTTGGACGCGCGGAGGCCGCACGCGATGCGGGCGCGGCTGCGCGTCCTCCTCGATCGGCTTCGGCGCGGCCTGACTGGTTTCGACCAGCACGAGACCGGAGTCCGGCGGCAACTCCAGCGATACGCGAGGAATCTCGGGAGCGTTGCGCGCGATGATCGGCTCGGGAGGCTGTGACGCCTCGACGCGATCCGCTGGCACCGCGGCGACCTCGGAAGGCGGAATGACCGGCGCCGGCTCGATGAGCGCTCCAGCTTCGGCAGGTATCGCCGCTGCGGCGTGATCGAGCGACTCCGGCGCAGTAGCTACCGGAGCGATCGATTCGACCGGGGCGATCGCCGGCCGCGCTTCGCCTGGCTCGGCACGCGCTTCGCCGGGCGCCTGACGTTCGCTACGATCGCGCCCGCCGCGGCGGCGTGACCGACGGCGGCGGCCGCCTTCGCCGTGCTCGGTGCCCGGCTGTCCCTGCGTGATCGCCGGTGCGTTGGGATCGATCGCACGCGGCTCCTGCGACTCGCGCGGTTCGCGCGCTTCGCGTGGCGGACGCGGTTGCTGGCGCTGGGCCTCGCGCTGCGCTGCGCGCCGTGCTTCGCGCTCGGGATCTCGCCTCGCGTCCTGCTGTCCTTCGCGCCGCTCGCCGCGTTGGTCGCGGCCGTGCTCGCGCTCGCGCCGCGAGGGTTGTTGCTGGGGACCCTGCTGCGGTCCCTGCTGAGGGCGCTGCGCTTCGCGCTGTCCGTCGCGTCTCGCTTCGCGGCGATCGTCCGTGCGCTCGTCGCGCCGATCGTGACGACCTTGGCGGTCGTGACGCCCGCGCCCGCCGCGGTCACCTTCGCCGCGTTGGTCGGGCTTTCTCTGGGGGGCAGGCGCAGGGGCGACTTCTTCCGGCGCACGCTTGAACCAGCCCATGACCGTCGAGAGCCAGTTCTCGCGCTTCTGCACTTCGGGCGAACGCTCGACCGGCACCGGTGCTGGCTGCGCCGGCGTGATGCCCTTGACGGCGGCTTCGGGCCGCGGCTCGCGCGCTTCTTCCTTCTTGAGCTTCGCGATGTCTTCTTCTTCTGGCCGCTCGACCATGTCGAAGGAGGCCGGCAGCGGCTCGGCCTGGTTCAAATCGTCGTGGCGCAGCCGCTGCACCTTGTAGTTGGGCGTCTCGAGATAGGTGTTGGGCACGAGCAGGACGTTGACCTTGAATCGTGTCTCGATGCCGTGGATCTCGGGACGCTTCTCGTTCAAGAGGAAGGTGCCGACGTCGACCGGAACCTGCGCGACGACCTGCGCCGTGTTCTCCTTCATCGCCTCCTCCTGCAGGATGCGCAGGATGTGCAGCGCAGTCGACTCGGTGCCGCGGATGTGGCCGATGCCGTGGCAGCGCGGGCACGGAATGTAAGCGGATTCCACCAGCGCCGGACGCAGCCGCTGCCGCGAAAGCTCCATCAGGCCAAAGCGCGAGATCTTGCCGAGCTGCACGCGGGCCCGGTCGTACTTGAGCGCTTCCTTCAATCGATTCTCGACTTCGCGCTGGTTCTTGGCGCTTTCCATGTCGATGAAGTCGATGACGATGAGGCCGCCGAGGTCGCGCAGGCGAAGCTGGCGCGCCAGCTCTTCGGCGGCTTCGAGATTGGTGTGATATGCCGTGGTCTCGATGTCTCCCGCCTTGGTCGCTCGCGCGGAATTGACGTCGATCGACACCAGCGCCTCGGTGTGATCGATGACGATCGCGCCTCCTGACGGCAATGGCACCTGCCGCGCGTAGGCCGTTTCGATCTGGTGCTCGATCTGGAAGCGCGAGAAGAGCGGCACGTCGTCTTTGTAGAGCTTCACCCGATGCACGTTGTTCGGCATCACGTGGCTCATGAACTGCTGCGCCTGCTCGTAGATCGACTCGGTGTCGATCAAGAGCTCACCGATGTCCGGGTGGAAATAGTCGCGGATGGCGCGAATGACGAGGCTTGATTCCTGATAGATGAGGAAGGCACCGGTCTGCGACTTCGCGGCGCCGTCGATCGCCTGCCAGAGCTGCAGAAGATAGTTGAGGTCCCAATTCAGCTCTTCGAGCGTGCGACCGATGCCGGCGGTGCGCGCGATCACGCTCATGCCGCCGGGGACGTCGAGCTGGCCGATCACTTCGCGGAGCTCGTTCCGGTCCTCGCCTTCGATGCGGCGCGAGACGCCGCCGCCGCGCGGGTTGTTGGGCATCAGCACGAGATAGCGTCCGGCGAGCGAGATGTAGGTGGTGAGCGCCGCGCCCTTGGTCCCGCGCTCGTCCTTGTCGACCTGGACGATCAGCTCCTGGCCGTCGTGCAAGCTGTCCTGCGGCCGGCCACGACCGTCGCCGTTGCCGCCGCGCAGGTACTCGCGCGCGATTTCCTTGAACGGCAGGAAGCCGTGGCGGTCGGTGCCATAGTCGACGAAGCAAGCCTCTAGGCTCGGCTCGACGCGGGTGATGACCGCCTTGTAGATGTTGCTCTTGCGTTGCTCCTTGCTTGCGGACTCGATGTCGAGGTCGATCAGCTTCTGGCCGTCGACGATCGCCACGCGAAGCTCCTCCGCCTGCGTGGCGTTGAACAGCATGCGTTTCATAAGTTTTCCCGGCGCAGATCAGCGCGGGCGAGGCGGGCGGGTGCAGCGGTGCGGCGCCACGCGGGCGCCGGAGTTCAAGTCGCGGCGGGCGAGGGCGACGAAGGTAACGGAGGCCACGCCGGCGGCGCTTGCCGCCGGGCTACGAGGGATCGGATGCGGATGCTGGGCATCGTGTGCGGGCCGCGCAGCCTTCGCTGCGCAGGGCCCGTCTCGTGAGCGTGGATCGTGTTGTTCGCGTTGTCGCTCGAGTCATCTGGCGACTGCGCTCCGCGATTGCTCGAGCGGGACAGCAGCCGGCTGCAGAATTCGTTGCGCTAGTGTGTTGTGCGCGCCGCGCGTCTTGCCGCTTCACCTCGGCCACCGGCCGGTGCGGAGACTGCGCTCTTCCATTAACATCGCTACTTTTCCGGGCCGTTTTCGCCCGGACGGTGAGTCGATTTAACCTTTTGCCCTTTCTCGGGACCGGCTGGCGAGCAGAACGCGCGATTTTCACGGCGCTCTCGCAGCCCGCGAGGGCGGTCAACCGCCCCTCCATGCATGGCTGCCACTCATCCTGCCAAACACAATTATAAGGAAATGAAGGATTTAAGCAAGGATGCTGCGCGTCGACTTGCGGTCGACGAGGCCGGAGCCGGCCAGCGCATCGACAATTTCCTCGTGCGCCGGCTCAAGGGCGTGCCCAAGAGCCACATCTATCGCATCCTGCGCAGCGGCGAGGTCCGGCTCAACAGCCGGCGGGCGAAACCGGATACGCGACTTGCGATCGGCGACGAATTGCGTATCCCGCCTCTGCGAACCGCCGTCGCGGGGGAAGGTCGCGGTCCCGCGCCGCCGCTTGCTGCGCCGATCCTTTTCGAAGACAACGCCTTGCTCGCGGTCGACAAGCCTGCCGGGCTGGCGGTGCACGGCGGCAGCGGCGTGAGCTTCGGCGTGATCGAGCAGCTGCGAGCCGCCCGCGCCGACGCGCGTTTCCTCGAGCTGGTGCACCGGCTCGATCGCGATACTTCCGGCATCCTGCTCATTGCGAAGAAGCGCGCGGCGCTGACCTCGCTTCACGCCGCCTTGCGCGAGGGACGTGTCGACAAGCGCTACCTCGTGCTGGTACGAGGCAAGTGGCGCGACGCCAAGCGCAAGGTCGAGCTGCCGCTGCACAAGTTCGTCACCCGCGAGGGCGAGCGCCGGGTGCGGGTCGAGCACGAGCGCGGCCGCATCGCGACGACGGTGTTCTACCGCCGGCAGGTCTGGCCCGACGCCGATCCGCCGCTGAGCCTGCTCGAAGCGGAACTGCGCACCGGGCGCACGCATCAGATCCGGGTGCACCTGACGCATCTCGGCTTCCCGCTCGCCGGCGACGACAAGTACGGCGATTTTGCCTGGAACAAGACGCTCGCCAGGCAAGGACTGAAGCGCATGTTCCTCCATGCCTGGCGCCTTTCGCTGCCGCATCCGCTCGACGCGCGCGAGCTCAAGCTCGAGTCGCCGCTGCCGTCCGAGCTTGCATCCTTCGTCGCGCGCCTCGATGAGCGGAGTTCGCAGCGATGAACGAGCCACAGCGCTTTCGGCTTCTCGTCTTCGACTGGGACGGGACGCTCGCCGACTCGACGGCGATCATCGCGCTTGCGATCCAGCAGGCCTGCACCGACCTCGGCCTGCCGGTGCCGGACGACAAGGGCGCGCGCTTCGTGATCGGACTCGGGCTCGCCGATGCCCTGCGTCACGTCGCGCCGACGCTTCCGCCGTCCGAGCATCCGAAGCTGTCCGAGCGCTATCGCCATCATTACCTCGCCCGCGATCCGGAGATTCCGCTGTTTGCCGGGACGCGCGAAATGCTCGACGACCTGGACGCGCGCGGCTTTCTGCTCGCTGTTGCGACGGGCAAGAGCCGCACCGGCCTGACGCGCGCGTTGGCGCAGCAGGGGCTCGAGCACCGCTTCGTCGCTTCGCGCTGTGCGGACGAGGGCTTTCCCAAGCCGCATCCCGACATGCTGCTTGCGCTGATGGAGCGCTGCGGCACCGCTCCGGGCGAAACGCTGATGATCGGCGACACGACTCACGATCTCGAACTGGCGCGAAACGCCGGGGCGAGCGCCGTGGCCGTCACCTACGGCGCGCATGCTGCCGACGGACTGGCCGGCTTCGCGCCGCTCGCAACGGTGTCCTCGGTGGCCGAGTTGCACACATGGCTCGCTGCGAACGCCTGATCTGTGCAAGCGATGCACTTGCCGACGGCGGCCCGGGCATGCGCTTCGCGGTGCGCCGCGCCGGTGCGCCGGTTCAAGCGTTCGCCGTTCGCTTCCGCGGCATCGTGCGAGCCTACGTCAACGAGTGTCAGCACCAAGCCACCGAGCTCGACTGGAATCCGGGCGATTTCTTCGATTTCGAGAGGCTATACTTGATCTGCGCCACGCATGGTGCGCGCTATGACCCGCTGAGCGGCGTTTGCGTCGACGGACCGTGTGCCGGCACGCGTCTCGCGATGGTCGAAGTTCGCGAGCGTGACGGTGCGATCTATTGTCTCGAGGAGTAAAGCATGGCGGAAGAAGAAAACTGGGAACGCCGCGTTATCGAGAAGCTTGCCGCCGAGGGTCTGCGCGAGCAGCAGCGCGCACGCCGCTGGGGTATCTTCTTCAAGCTGCTGGGGTTCGGCTTCCTCTTCATTGCACTCTTCGCGGCGATCGGCGCGTGGAGCCAGCGCGAGGTGAGCTGCCTCGACAAGTGCACGGCGATGGTCGAGCTCAACGGCGAGCTCGACGCCGACGGGCGGACCAGCGCGGAGAACGTGATCAGCGGATTGCAGGCCGCCTTCAAGAGCAAGGGAACGCAGGGCGTCGTGCTGAAGATCAACAGCCCCGGCGGTAGCCCTGTGCAGGCCGGAGAGATCAACGACGAGATTCGCCGCCTGCGCGGCAAGTATCCGGACACGCCGATCTACGCGGTTGTCGAAGAGGTCTGCGCGTCGGGTGCGTATTACGTCGCCGTCGCAACCGACAAGATCTACGTCGACAAGGCGAGCCTCATCGGATCGATCGGCGTGGTCATGGACGGCTTCGGTTTCGTCGGCTCGCTCGAGAAACTCGGCATCGAGCGCCGCGCGCTCGCGGCCGGCGAGAACAAGACATTCCTCGATCCTTTCCTGCCGATGACGGAGGAGCAGCGCGACTACGCCTTGAAGCTCCTCGCCGAGATCCATCAGCAGTTCATCGCCGTGGTGAAGGCGGGCCGCGGCTCCCGGCTCAAGGATTCGCCCGAGCTATTCAGCGGGCTGGTCTGGAACGGCGCGCGCAGCGTCGATCTCGGCCTCGCCGACGCGCTCGGCAGCGTCGACTATGTCGCGCGCGAAGTGATCAAGGCCGAAGACGTCGTCGACTTCACGGTGCAGGAAAGCCTTTCCGAGCGCTTCGCGCGTAAGCTCGGGACGACGGTGGGGCGGAGTTTGGCGCTCACCGTAAGGCGCGGGATGTCGTTGCGGTGATGTGACGCTCGCTACGCGGGCGCCACATCATCCTGAACTCAGTCGCTGCCGCGCGGCGCCTTCTCCAGCCCTTCTACCCGATCGCCTGGCCCGATGCCGTTGGCGCCGAACCAGCCTTTTTTCATCTCCAGCGCGTAGAGCGCCAGGCCGCGCGAGCCGTGCGTGGCTTCGGTCTGCGGCGCCATGTCCTCGATGTTGACGATGCGTCCGTCGGCGTCGATGAACGCAATCGAGAGCGGCACGTAGGTGTTCTTCATCCAGAATGTCAGCGGCTGCGGAGTGCCGAACACGAAGAGCATTCCGCTGTCGGGCTTGAGGCTGAAGCGGTACATGAGGCCTGTGGTGCGCGACCGCTCGGTCGCGGCGATCTCGGCCAACACGCGATGGCCCTTGATTCGCAGCTCGACGGTAGGTAAATCAGTAGAGGTCGGCGTGGCGCCGAGGCAGAGCAGGAGCGCCGACGTGGCGATCGTGAAGCGAAGAGCACGGAGAGCCAAACCGTTCCTCGAGCGGTCGCACTTCGTTCTGCCGACGCGGCGCGTATCAAAGCTCATACTGCTCCGCATCGCCGCGCAGCGCTGCTTCGATCGCGGCGCGAT
Organism: Casimicrobiaceae bacterium; assembly: GCA_035501215.1. Taxonomy (GTDB): domain Bacteria; phylum Pseudomonadota; class Gammaproteobacteria; order Burkholderiales; family Casimicrobiaceae; genus PALSA-1003. The sequence goes on along the minus strand of DATJWL010000191.1, from coordinate 40,742 downwards.
CGAACTGCGGCGCGAAGAGGCTGATGAACTCGTACACGAACCCTCGGGCGTATACGCCGCGACGCAGCGCCAGTCGCGTCGTGCTCGGCCCGAACAGGTGTGACGCATCGATCTTCTCGAACTGCCGGTCGCGCGCGGGATCGTAAGCCATCTGCGCCACGATGCCGACGCCGAAACCGAGCTCGACGTAGGTCTTGATCACGTCGGAGTCGAGGGCGGTGAGCACGACATTGGCCTCGAGCCCTCGTGCGGTGAACGCCGCGTTGATCTGCGAGCGGCCGGTAAAACTGAAATCGTAGGTGACGATGGGGTAGCGTGCGAGCGCTTCCAGCGTCAGCGGCTTGCCGTTTGCGAGCGGATGACCCTTGGGAGCGAGCACGCAGCGATTCCAGGTGTAGCAGGGAAGCGTGACCAGCTCGGGGTAATCGGCCAGCGCCTCGGTGGCGATCCCGACGTCGACTTCGGCGCGCGCAGTCTGCTCGGCAACCTGGATCGGATTGCCCTGATGCAACAGCAGGCGCACTTTCGGATAGCGCTCGGCGAAACGCTTGAGCACGGGCGGCAGGACATAGCGGGCCTGCGTGTGCGTCGTCGCGATTGCCAGCGTTCCAGAGTCCTCGGCCTTGAACTCGGCCCCGATGCGCTTCAGGTTGTTCAATTCCTGCAAGGCGCGGCGCGCGGTGGCCACCACGACTTCGCCGCCGGCGGTAAGCGCGGTCAGACGCTTGCCTTGGCGGACGAAGACGGGCACACCCAGCTCATCCTCGAGCTGGCGAATCTGCTTGCTGATCCCGGGTTGGGATGTAAACAGCGCTTCGGCGGCAGCCGACACATTGAGGCCGTGATCGACAACCGCACATAGATAACGAATCTGCTGCAGGTTCACGGCGTGCCGCGGGATATAACCGTGCGTTAGAATTGCCGCCGATTATATAGCGACTGAGCGCAGGCACCATCCCTTGGCCCAGTACTTCTCGATTCACCCGATCAACCCGCAAAGCCGTCTCATTCGGCAGGCGGCCGCCATCATTCGCGGCGGCGGTGTCATCGCCTATCCGACCGACTCGAGCTATGCGCTCGGCTGCCGGATCGGGGACGCCGCGGCGGCGGAGCGCATCCGCACGCTGCGCGGCGTCGACGCCAAGCACCACCTGACGCTGGTCTGCCGCCACCTCGCCGAGGCCGGTCGCTACGCACAGCTCGACAACTGGCAGTTTCGCATCGTGAAGCAGGGCGTGCCGGGCAGCTACACCTTCCTGCTTCCCGCGACGCGCGAAGTGCCCCGCCGCGTGCAACATCCGCGCCGAAGTACGATCGGCATCCGCGTTCCCGATCACGCGGTCGTGCAGGCGCTGCTTGCGGAGCTCGACGAGCCGCTGCTGTCTTCGACGCTGGTCCCCGCCGGCGAGGAGCAGCCGCTCAACGATCCGGCTGAGATCCGCGCGCGTTACGAGCACCTCGTGGACCTCATCATCGACAGTGGAGCGTGCCGGCTCGAACCGACGACCGTGATCGACCTGGCGGTTGAACCTCCGGTGGTCGTGCGCTTCGGACGCGGTGACGTCTCGCGCCTTGGACTGGTTGCAACGACGTCGTGAATCGTCGCCCGGAGCCGGGCGAGCGGGCGCGGGCGGCAACTGGTAAAATACGGGCGAATGGATTTTTCGGTCGCGACCATCGTGCTCTGGGCGGTGCCGGTGGTCTTGGCGATCACACTGCACGAGGCGGCCCATGGCTACGTTGCCAGAATGTTCGGCGACCAGACCGCCTACATGCTCGGTCGGGTGACGCTGAATCCGCTCCGGCACATCGACCCGATCGGCACCATCGCGGTACCCGGATTTCTGATCGCAGTCTCGCTGTTGACCAAGGCGCCGCTGTTCGTCTTTGGCTGGGCGAAGCCGGTGCCGGTCAATTTCGGCAACCTGCGGCATCCGAAGCGCGACATGTTCTGGGTGGCGGGAGCCGGGCCGTTCGTGAATTTCGCGATGGCGATCGCCTGGGCGCTGTTGCTCAAGGCGACTGTTCCCGGCGGAGGAATGGCGAGCGAAGGGCTTTCGGTCATGGCCGGAGCCGGTGTGGAGGTCAATCTGATGCTGATGGCGCTGAATCTCCTGCCCATCCTGCCTCTCGACGGCGGGAGGCTGGCCCTCAGCCTGCTGCCGCACTCGCTGGCGATCCCGTATTCCCGCCTCGAACCCTACGGGTTCTTGGTGGTGATCATCCTTCTCGCGACCGGGATCCTCAACCAGCTGATGCTGCCCATCCTGCGCATCGGCGAGTACGTGATCCGCGCGCTGCTCGGTCTCGCCTGAGATCATCGGCCTGCGGCAATCGACGCCTTGAACAAGAATGTTTGCTGACCGCGTACTGTCGGGCGTACGGCCGACCGGACGCATGCATATCGGGCACTATCACGGCGCGCTCAAGAACTGGGTGCGCCTGCAGGAAGAGCACGAGTGCCTGTATTTCGCCGCCGACTGGCACGCGCTCACTACGCACTACGAGCAGACCGAAGCGATCGCCGACAGCGTCTGGGAAATGTTCGTCGACTGGCTCGCCGTCGGCATCAACCCGTCGCGGGCGACCATCTTCATCCAGTCGCGCGTGCCGGAGCACGCCGAGCTGGCGCTGCTGCTCGGCATGATCGCGCCGGTGGGCTGGCTCGAGCGCGTGCCGACGTACAAGGACCAGCAGGAGAAGCTCGGCGACCGAGATTTGTCCACCTTCGGCTTTCTCGGCTATCCGGTGATGCAGGCCGCGGACATTCTCGTCTACCGGGCCAACCTCGTGCCGGTCGGCGAAGACCAGGTCTCGCACCTCGAGCTGATCCGCGAGCTGGCGCGCCGCTTCAATCACATCTTCGGCCGTGAGCCGGGATTCGAGGAAAACGCCAAGGCGGCAATCAAGAAGCTCGGCTCCAAGCGTGCCAAGCGCTACGACCAGCTGCGCACCGCGTTTCAGGAGCAGGGCGACGAGCAGGCGCTCGTCAACGCGCGCGAGATGGTCGACGCGGCGCAGAATCTGGCGCTCGGCGACAAGGAACGCCTGTTCGGTTATCTCGAGGGCTCGCGGCGTGTCATCCTGCCGGAGCCGAAGCCGTTGTTGACCTCAACGCCCAGAGTACCGGGCCTCGACGGCCAGAAGATGTCGAAGTCCTACGGCAATGCCATCATGCTGCGTGAAGACCCAGCCTCGATCACGAAGAAAGTGCGCACGATGCAGACCGACCCCGCGCGGGTGCATCGCTCCGATCCGGGAACGCCGGAGAAATGTCCCGTCTGGTCGCTGCACCAGATCTATTCGGACGAGGCGCGACAAGCCTGGGTCAGGAAAGGGTGCACGACCGCCGGCATCGGCTGCCTCGAATGCAAGCAGCCAGTGATCGATGCGATCATCGCCGAGCAGGAGCCGATCAAGGAACGAGCCCAGAAATATCTGGACGACCCTTCGCTCGTCCGCGCGATAGTCTCCGACGGCTGCGAGCGCGCGCGCAAGCTCGCCGAGGAGACGATGCGCGACGTACGCGAAGCCATGGGGCTTGCCTACACATGAGCGAGCGCGTGATCGATCTTGCACAAGCCGCGGGCGCGCCGGTCGCGCGCGTCTACGGCGAGCCGCTGCTCGAGCTTCCGCAGGACCTGTACATCCCGCCGGAAGCGCTGGAGATCTTTCTCGAAACTTTCGAGGGCCCGCTCGACCTGCTGCTCTACCTGATCCGCAAGGAAAACATCAACGTCCTCGACATTCCGATGGCGGAGCTGACGCGCCAGTACCTCGGTTACGTCGAGATGATGCGACGCACGCAGCTCGAGCTCGCGGCGGAATATCTGCTGATGGCCGCGGTGCTGATCGAGATCAAGTCGCGGCTGTTGCTGCCGCGTCCGCCTGCGCTTACCGGCGAGGAAGCCGAGGATCCGCGCGCGGAGCTGGTCCGCCGACTTCTCGAATACGAGCGCATGAAGGCCGCCGCGCAAAAGCTCGACCAGCTGCCGCTCGCGGAGCGCGACTTCGCCATCGTTCGCGTGTGGTTCGAGCGCGTGGCGGCAACGCGCGTCCCCGACGTGAACCCGGAGGATCTGCGCACGGCATGGGCCGGACTCATCGCCCGCGCACGGGCCAATCGCCACCATCTGGTGAGCCGCGAGCAGCTCTCAGTTCGCAGCCAGATGATCCGGCTTCTCAGGCTGCTGCAGCCGGGCAAGTACTTCGAGTTCACGACGCTGTTCGAGGAGCCCGGCGATCTGCCGCGGCTCGTCGTCACCTTCCTCGCCATTCTCGAGCTCGCGCGCGAGCAGCTGCTCGACGTGGCGCAAGCCGAGCCGTACGCGCCGATCTACGTGCAGCGCAAGGGCGATCCAGCGTTCGTGCTCGAAGCCGAGGAGCAATCGTGAACAGCAGATTCCTCGTCGCTCGCGCTCCTCGGAATGACAGGTCCGCCGCTCGCGTTCCTCGGAGGGACAGGTCCGCCGCTCGCGCTCCTCGGAAGGACAAGGCCGCATGACGGACGATCTGAGCGAGATCAGAAACGTGCTCGAAGCGGCGCTGCTCGTCGCTGGCGAGCCGCTCGCGCCGTCGCAGCTGGCGAAGCTCTTCGATCCTCCGCTCGAGCAGGACGTCGTGCGCAAGCTCCTCGACGACATCCGCAGCGCCTGGTCGGGCCGCGCAGTCGAATTGACGCAGGTCGCGAGCGGCTGGCGCTTCCGCGCCAAGCCCGACCTGCAGCCGTATCTCGATCGACTGTCGCCGGAGAGACCGCCGCGCTACTCGCGCGCGGTCATGGAGACGCTCGCGATCATCGCCTATCAGCAGCCGGTTACCCGCGGCGACATCGAGTCGATCCGCGGCGTCGCGGTTTCGACCTACGTCATCAAGGCGCTCGAGGACCGGCAGTGGATCGAGGTCGTCGGCCACCGCGAGACGCCCGGCCGGCCGGCCCTCTACGCGACCACCAAGCAATTTCTCGACGATCTCAACCTGTTGTCGCTTGCCGAGCTGCCGCCGCTGGCCCAGCTCGATTCTTCCCACCTCATGGAGTTACCCGATGCCCCCGCAAAGGCCGCCGAGGCCCAACTCGCGCTCGCGAGCCCGCTTCTCGGCACACCGGCATCCGCATCTGCCGACCTCGCAGCATCCGCTGCGAGGGACGGAGAGCGCGACGCACCGGAAACCAACACGACGCTCCACTGAACCCGTCTTCACCGAGCCGCAGCGCCTGCACAAGGTGCTGGCGCAATGCGGCTACGGATCGCTGCGCGGCCTCGAGGAAATGATCATCGCGGGGCGGATCACCGTGAACCGCATGCCGGCCGAAGTCGGGCAGAAGGTCGGTCCCAACGATCAGATCCGCATCAACGGCGAGCTGGTGCGGCTTCGCTTCGCTCCGCCGCGGGCGCGCGTACTGCTCTATCACAAGCCGGCGGGCGAGATCGTCAGCCGCTCCGATCCCGAGGGCAGGCCTACGGTGTTCGACAAGCTGCCGCGGCTCGGCAGCGCGCGCTGGATCGCAGTCGGACGGCTCGACTTCAACAGCGAAGGCTTGCTGCTCTTCACGACATCGGGAGAGCTGGCCAACCGCCTGATGCATCCGCGCTACGAGGTCGAGCGCGAATACTCGGTGCGTATCCTCGGGCGGCTCACGCCCGAGCAGGAACGCTCGCTCGTCGAGGGTGTGCAACTCGAAGATGGCGTCGCGCGCGTCAAGTCGATCGCGGACGGCGGCGGTGACGAGGATAGCGCCAACCACTGGTACACGGTCGTGCTGCCCGAAGGACGCAATCGCGAAGTGCGGCGGTTGTTCGAGGCGTTGAGCCTCATGGTGAGCCGGCTCATTCGCACGCGCTACGGGATCATCGCGATGCCGCCGCAGCTCAAGCGCGGGCAGGTGCAGGAACTCGAGCACGCCGAGCTCGAGCGATTGCTGCAGGCGGCGGGCATGTCGCGCCCGAAGAATGGTCCGGACAATCGCGGTCATCCGCGGCACGACGAGGAACGCGGCCATGCGCCGCCCGCGCACGAGGCGGGCGAGGATGGCGACGATGGCCAGCCGCTGATGGCGGAAGCGGACGAGGAGGGCATCGACGACGTCGACGGCAATCGGCTGCCGCCGCCGCCGAACGCGAATCCTCCTGGCCCGGGTCCCGGTGCGCACCGCCGCCGGCGTTCCGGCCGGCGCGGCCGCGGCAACCGCGGCAATCGCGGTGGCCCGCAGGGCAACTGGCCGCTCTAGCTCGGCCCTACGAATCCAGGAAGAGGTCGGGAATGAGCGGTGCGCCCGGCTTGACGGCGTAGGGCGCGAAATCGGTCACGCCTTCGCTGGCGAGCACTTCCTCGTCGATGTAGAAGTTTCCGGTCGCTGCGCGCGCCTCGCGCAGGAGGATGGCGTGCGCCGCGTCGGCGAGAATTTCCGGCTTCCTGCAATTGTCCAGCCGCGCGCTCATGCCGGGAATCATCGCCAGCGCCGCCGTCGCAATCACGGTGCGGGGCCAGAGCGCGTTCACCGCCACGCCCGCCTCGCGGAATTCCTCTGCCATGCCGAGCACGCACATGCTCATGCCGTACTTGGCGATGGTATAGGCGACGTGGTCCTTGAACCAGTGCGCGCGCATGCTGAGCGGCGGGGAGAGCGTCAGGATGTGCGGATTGCGTCCCGCGCCCGCCGCCTTCTGCAGATGCGGCAAGCAGGTCTGCGAGCAGAGAAAAGTCCCCCGCACGTTGACGCCGAACATGAGATCGAAGCGGCGCATCGGCGTGGCGAGCGTCCCGGTGAGGTTGATGGCGCTCGCGTTGTTGACCAGGATGTCGATGCCGCCGAAGCGCGCGACCGTCTGCGCTACGGCATCCTGCACCGCGGCCTCGTCGCGGATGTCGACCGCGAGCGGGATTGCTTTCCCTCCGGCGCGCTCGATCTCGGCCGCCGCGCTATGGATCGTGCCTGGCAGCTTCGGATGCGGTTCGGTGGTCTTGGCGGCGATGGCGACGTTGGCGCCGTCGCGGGCCGCGCGCAGACCGATGGCGAGACCGATGCCCCGCGAAGCGCCGGTGATGAACAGCGTCTTGCCTGCGAGAGTGCTCATGGTTGCGGTTCTCCGTTCACCGGCTGAGGCGCGATATCGATGCGCCGGTGGCGTCCTGCTTCCGGCGAGCTCTTGAAGGGGCTCGCGCCTTCCAGTTCCTCGACGGCGTGCGCAACCTCGGCTCCCTCGTCGATCGTGAAACGCTCGATCGCACGCGCAAAGTCGTGGTCGGAGATGGCATGCGCCGATCGCGTCGTGACCGGCAGCAGGCCGCGCGCGAGCTTGTGCACGCCCTGCGCGCCGCCTTCGAACTGCGCGATCCGCTGCTCGATGCAGAACTCGATCGCCTGATAGTAACAGGCTTCGAAGTGCAGGCCAGGGACGTAGTCGGTGGTGCCCCAGTAGCGTCCCCACAGCGTGTCCGGGGCGTATACGTCGAGGGCGGCGCACAGCGGCTTGCCGACGCGCTCGCCGAGCACCAGCAGCATGTGATGCGGCAATGCTTCGCCGATCCGCTCGAAAAACTCGAGCGAGAGATACGGCGTCGAGTGGTGTTGTCGGTAGGTCGTCGTGTAGCAGCGGAAGAAGAACGCCCAGTGCGCGGGCTCGATCTCGGCGCCCTGCAGGCGGCGAAAGGACACGCCTGTGGCAGCGAGCTTACGCCGCTCCTGCTGGATCTTCTTTCGCTTGGTATGGTTCATCGTCGACAGGAAGTCGGCGAAGTCCCGATATCCCGGGTTGCTCCAGTGAAACTGCATGCTGGCGCGCAGCAGCATCCCGGCGCGCTCGCATTCGCTCGCTTCGTTCGATTCGGGAAAGAGAACGTGCAGCGAAGAAAGCCGCGCCTCGCGCATGAGCGCCAGCGCACCCTCGAGCAAAGCGCGGCGCGTGCCCGCGTCGCCGGCGATGAGCCGCGGACCGGTCGCCGGCGTGAAGGGAATGGCCGAGACGAGCTTCGGATAATAGCGGCGTCCGTGCCGGCGATAGGCATCCGCCCACGACCAGTCGAAGATGTACTCGCCGTAGGAGTGAGACTTCAGATACAGCGGCATCGCGCCGACCAGCTCGTCGCCGCGCCAGGCAGTGATGTAGTTTGGAGTCCAGCCCGTCTCCGGCGCGGCACAACCCGAGTCGTGCAGCGCGTGCAGGAACGCGTGCGAGAGCAGCGGACGATTCCCCACCAGGCGATCCCAGGCGGACGATTCGATCGCGGCAAGCGAGTCGACGAAGCGGAGCGAAACGGGATGCATGCGAGACCGGCGGCGAGATTGTCGCGTCTCTGCGCGATGGCGGCAAGCTCTCTCTCGGACGCGATCAGCGGAGCCGTGCCCCGTGCGTGGTAAAATATCGTCTGTGCGCATCGCCATCGCTCAGCTCAATCAGGTGGTCGGCGATCTCCCGGGCAAGGCTGCGCGCATCCTCGGCGCCGTCGCCGAAGGCGAGCGCGGCGGCGCCGATCTCGTCATCACTCCCGAGCTTTCGCTGTGCGGCTATCCGCCGGAGGATCTCGTGCTGCGCCCGGCCTTTCTCGCGGCGTGCGCGAAGGAGCTGCGCGAGCTCGCGAGCAAGGTCAGAAGGACGACCGTCATCGTCGGGTTCCCCGAGGCCGCCGACGGCGCGTGCTACAACGCCGCAGCGGTCCTGCGCGACGGCCGCGTGATGGCTGTCTATCGCAAGCACGAGCTGCCGAACTACACCGTCTTCGACGAGGACCGCTATTTCCGGCCCGGCAACGTGCCGTGCGTTGTCGAAGCGGGTGGCGTGCGGGTCGGGCTCGTGATCTGCGAAGACATCTGGTTTCCGGGACCGGCGCGCGCGGCCCGCGAAGCGGGCGCCGAGCTGATCGTGGTGCCCAACGGCTCTCCGTATCACCTGCGGCAGCAGGCGCTGCGGCAGGAAGTCGTCTCGGCGAGGGTGAAGGAGACCGGCCTGCCTGTCGTGTACGTCAACCGGGTGGGCGGTCAGGACGAGCTCGTGTTCGACGGCGCGTCCTTCGTCATCGACGTCGACGGATCGGTCGCGCAGCAGCTGCCGGCGTGGCAGGAAACGGTTGCGCTCGTGCAGTTCGAGGGCGCGCGGCCGAAGATCGTGCGCGGCGCGCTCGATGCGCACCTCGAGCCGAACATCTATTCAGCGCTCACCATGGGCGTGCGCGACTACGTCGACAAGAACCGCTTTCGCAACGCGCTGATCGGACTCTCGGGCGGCATCGATTCCGCGCTCACGCTGGCGATCGCGGTCGATGCGCTGGGCCGCGATCGCGTTCGCGCGCTCATGCTTCCTTCGCGCTACAACGCACCGATGAGTCTCGAGGACGCGAGGACGATGGCGGGCATCCTCGGCGTGCGCTACGACGAGATCCCGATCGACGGCATCGCGGGAGCGTTCGACGCGGCGCTGGCGGAGGAATTCAAGGGCCTGTCGCCGGATGCCGCCGAGGAGAACATTCAGGCGCGCATCCGCGGCACGCTGCTGATGGCGCTCTCGAACAAGCACGGCGCCATCGTGCTCACCACCGGCAACAAGTCGGAGATGGCGGTCGGCTATGCGACGCTCTACGGCGACATGGCCGGCGGCTTCGGGGTCCTGAAGGACATCAGCAAGACGCTGGTCTACCGCCTCGCGCATTACCGCAACAGCCTCGGACGCGTCATCCCGGAGCGCGTGATCACCCGCGCGCCCTCGGCCGAGCTGCGCGCCAACCAGACCGACCAGGACAGCCTTCCGCCTTACGACGTTCTCGACGCGATTCTCGAGGCATACGTCGAGGAGCTGCGAAGCCCTGCGGAGATCGTTGCGCGCGGCTACGCGCCCGAGCATGTCGCCAAGGTCGTGCGTCTGATCAAGACCAACGAGTACAAGCGCCGGCAGGCAGCGGTCGGCATCCGCATCACGCCGCGCGGTTTCGGCAAGGACTGGCGCTACCCGATCAGCTCGGCCTGGATGCAGTAGCCCGGACCGCAGCGCTGGTGTAACCTTCACCCGCCAGGGTCCGCTTGGCGCCGGAGCATCCATGAAGAAGATCGAAGCGATCATCAAGCCCTTCAAGCTCGACGAGGTTCGCGAAGCGTTGTCCGAGATCGGCGTCAGCGGGCTGACCGTCACCGAGGTCAAGGGCTTCGGGCGGCAGAAGGGCCACACCGAGCTCTACCGTGGCGCGGAGTACGTCGTGGATTTTCTTCCCAAGGTGAAGGTGGAGGTGATCGTTGCCGACAGTCTCGTCGATCGTGCGATCGAGGCCATCGTCAAGGCTGCGCGCACCGGGAAGATCGGCGACGGCAAGATCTTCGTCACCGCGGTCGAGCAGGTCGTGCGCATTCGCACCGGCGAATCGGGCGAAGCCGCGGTTTGAGAGGAGGGTACGCAGCATGTCGATGCTCAAGGATTTTCGCGACTTTGCGCTCAAGGGCAACGTCGTCGATCTCGCGGTGGCCGTGATCATCGGTGCGGCCTTCGGCAAGATCGTCGACTCGCTGGTCAAGGACCTCATCATGCCGGTGATCGGACGCGCGACCGGCGGGCTCGACTTCACGAATTACTTCATCATGCTCGGCAGCCCGCCTGCGGGCTACAGCGGTCCGATGACCTACGAAGCGCTCACCAAGGCCGGCGTGCCGCTGCTCGCTTACGGCAACTTCATCACGGTGGTGATCAACTTCGTCATCCTCGCGTTCGTGATTTTCTGGCTGGTGCGCCAGTTCAGCGCCGCCAAACATCGGCTCGATCCTGCGACCGGCGCGCCGCCGCCGCCGCCGGAAGACGTCCTCTTGTTGCGCGAGATCCGCGACGCGCTGAAGAAGTAGCGGGCGGCTCCGAACCAAAAGAAGAGGGGGGAATCCATGTCCTTGGTCAAGGTCGCGTCAACCGCCGGCCTGCTCGTGCTTCTTGCCGCGGGCACTGCGCAAGCCGATATCAATGTCGGTGTCACGCTCTCCGCCACCGGCCCGGCGGCATCGCTCGGCATACCGGAGCGCAACACGATTGAGCTCATGCCGACGACGATCGCCGGCGAGAAGGTCAACTGGATCGTGCTCGATGACGCCTCGGACACGACCAAGGCGGTGACGAACACCCGCAAGTTCGTCAGCGAGGACAAGGTCGATGTGGTCGTCGGCTCGACGATAACACCGAACTCTCTGGCGATGATCGATGTTGTCGCCGACGCGGAAACGCCGATGATCTCGATGGCGGCATCGGGGCGCATCGTCGATCCCGCCAACCCGAAGACGAAGTGGGTGTTCAAGTCGCCGCAGAGCGACTCGCTGATGGCGGATGCCATCGCCGTCAACATGAAGGCGAACGGCGTCAAGACGCTTGCCTACATCGGCTTCAACGATGCCTACGGCGACAGCTGGCTCGCGGAGATCAAGCGTTCGGCGCAGACCGCGGGGATCAAGGTCGTCGCCGAGGAGAAATACAACCGCACCGATGCGTCGGTGACCGGACAGGTGCTCAAGATCCTCGCCGCGAATCCCGACGCAGTCCTGATTGGAGCGTCGGGTTCGCCGGCCGCCACTCCGCAGAAGGACCTCGCCACGCGCGGTTACAAGGGCAAGATCTATCAGACGCACGGCGTGGCGAACCCCGATTTCCTGCGCGTCGTGGGCAAGGACGGCAACGGCACGATCCTGCCCTGTGGTCCCATGCTGGTCTACGAGCAGCTCCCTCCCGACAACCCGATCAGGAAATCGGCGGCCGACTACATCACGAAGTACGAAGCGAAGTTCGGGACGCGCTCGACCTTCGGCGGGCATGCCTGGGACGCGTATCTGCTGCTCGCTCACGCGATTCCCGAGGCGCTGAAGAAAGCGAAGCCGGGCACGAAGGAATTCCGGGCGGCGCTGCGCGACGCGCTGGAGAACGACAAGGTCGTCGCCACCCACGGCGTGTTCACCATGAGTCCGCACGATCACAATGGCCTCGACAATCGCGCTCGCGTAATGGTCAAGATCGAAGACGGGAAGTGGGTGCTGCTGAAGTAGGGAAGTCGGGCTGATCGTCGGATGGATCTGACGATCGCCGCGCTGCTGGCGCAGGACGGCATCACCAACGGCGCGGTGTACGCGCTGCTCGCGCTCGCGCTGGTGATGGTGTTCGCCGTCACGCGCGTGATCTGGGTGCCGGCCGGCGAATTCGTTTCCTATGGCACGCTGACGCTCGCCGCGCTGCAGCTCGGCAAAGCCCCCGGCACTGTCGAGCTCCTCGCGGGGATGGCGCTCATCGCGGGCGCGATGGAAGCGTGGAGCTGCCTCGCTCAGGGCCACGCGCGACGGCTGCCGCGGCGCTTAATGCTGTGGACCGTCATTCCGCTCGCGATCGCCGCGCTCACTCGCGCTCTCGCGCCGCTCCAGCCGCCGTTCATCGTGCAGATCGCGTTGACCCTCGCTGCCGTCACCGCGCTCGGGCCGCTCCTCTATCGGATCGTCTACCAGCCGCTTGCGGAAGCCTCGGTGCTCGTTCTTCTCATCGTCTCGGTCGCAGTTCATTTCGCGCTCACCGGGCTGGGACTGTGGTTCTTCGGCGCCGAAGGTTCGCGCACGCCGCCGTTTTCGGGAGAGTCTTTCCGCGTCGGAGACATGATCGTGAGCGCGCAGAGCTTGCTTGTCGTGCTCACGAGCCTGCTCCTCATCCTCGGGCTGTACCTGTTCTTCGGCCGCACCTTGTACGGCAAGGCGCTGCGCGCCACCGCGGTGAACCGCGTCGGCGCGCGGCTGGTCGGCATCTCGCCCAGGCTTGCCGGCTCGCTCACCTTTACTCTGGCGACCTTGCTGTGCGCCTTCGCGGGAGTGCTGATAGGACCGATCACCACGATCTATTACGATTCCGGCTTTCTCGTCTCGCTCAAGGGCTTCGTCGGCGCCATCATCGGCGGACTGGCGAGCTATCCGCTTGCGGCGGCCGGATCGCTCCTGGTCGGTCTGCTGGAATCGTTTTCCTCTTTCTGGGCGAGCGCGTTCAAGGAAGTGATCGTATTCACCCTGATCATCCCGGTGCTGCTGTGGCGCTCGCTGACGGTGCGTCATCATGAAGATGAAGACGAGTGAAGGGCGCCGGACGCCGCGGGTAAATGTCGACGCTCGGAAGATCGGCGCGGCGCTCTTCGTTATGGCGCTCGCTGCGGCCCCGCTCGTCGTGCCGCAATTCTGGGTGACGCTGCTCAACTACATCGGCCTCTACAGCATCGTCGCGCTGGGGCTTGTGTTGTTGACCGGCGTTGCGGGCCAGACCTCCTTCGGCCAGGCGGCATTCGTGGGCATCGGCGCCTACGTGACGGCATATCTCTCGACGCACTACGAGAGCGTCTCCTGGCTGCCATGGCTCAACCTCGCGGTCGGGGTCGCGCTTACCGCGGTCGTGGCGCTATTCCTCGGTTTCATTACGCTGCGGATGCGCGGCCACTATCTTCCGCTCGCCACCATCGCCTGGGGCATAAGTCTTTATTTTCTGTTCGGCGATGTGGATTTTCTCGGGGGGCACACAGGACTCGCCGGGATCCCGGCCCTGTCGCTGCCCGGGCTCGATCTGCGCAACGAGCGGCACTACTACTATCTCATCTGGGTGATCGCGCTTGCCGCGCTATGGACGACGCGCAACCTGCTCGACTCGCGGCCAGGCCGCGCGATTCGCGCGCTGCGCGGGCGCAGCGAGATGGCGGAAGCCTTCGGCGTCGACACCGCGCGTCTCAAGATCGTGGTGTTCGTGTACGCCGCGCTGCTCGCCTGCGTCTCCGGATGGCTGTATGCGCATCTGCAGCGCTTCGTAAACCCGACCCCTTTCGGCCTGAACCAGGGCATCGAATACCTGTTCATGGCGGTCGTCGGCGGAGCAGGCAGCGTGTGGGGAGCGGTGATCGGCGCCACTGTCGTCACGCTGCTGAAGATCCAGCTGCAGGACTGGCTTCCGCGGCTTCTCGGGCGTACCGGCAACTTCGAGATCGTCGTGTTCGGGATCCTGATGGTGTTGCTGCTGCAGCGGACGCGCGAAGGCATCTGGCCGTGGCTCGCGCGGCTCGTGCCGGGCCGCTTGCGGCCGCATGTCGAGCCGCGCGAGCGAATCGGGACGGCGCACGTGCGCTCCGTTGCGACGGAACCGCTCCTCATCGTCGACAAGGCGCGCAAGGAATTCGGCGGCCTCATAGCGGTCAACGATCTCTCCTTCATGATTCGCGGCGGCGAGATTCTCGGCCTGATCGGCCCGAACGGCGCGGGCAAGAGCACGATGTTCAACCTGATCAGCGGAGCGCTCGCACCGACGCGAGGGTCGATCGTCTTTCGCGGCGAAGCGCTCGCCGGTTGCGAGCCGCACGAGATCGCGCTGCGCGGCATTGGCCGCACTTTCCAGCACGCGCATTTGATCGGCGCGATGTCGGTGCTCGACAACGTCGCGCTCGGGGCGTACCGGCGCGGACGCGCCGGCGTGGTGCGCGCAGCGTTGCGGCTCGACCGTGAGGAAGAGCGAGCCACGGCAGGCGAAGCCGCAGCGCAGATCGAGCGCGTTGGCCTCGGAGAGCATCAGCACGCGCCGGCCGCGTCGCTGCCTCTCGGGCGGCAACGATTGGTGGAGATTGCGCGCGCCCTCGCCGCCGACCCCGAGCTGCTGCTTCTCGACGAGCCCGCGGCGGGGCTGCGCTACCGGGAGAAACAGGACCTCGCGGCGCTGCTGCGCAGTCTGCGCAACGAAGGCATGACGATCCTCCTGGTCGAGCACGACATGGACTTCGTCATGGGCATCACGGATCGGCTGGTGGTCATGGATTTCGGCGAAAAGCTCGCCGAAGGCCTGCCGGCGGATATCCAGGCCAACCCGGTGGTCGTCGAAGCCTATCTCGGCGGCGTATGAGTGCGCTCCTCGAAGTCAGCGATCTGCACGTCGCCTACGGCAAGGTCGAGGCGGTGCACGGCGTCTCGCTCGCAGTGGAGGAGGGGCACATCGTCACGGTGATCGGTCCCAACGGCGCCGGCAAGACCACGCTGCTTGCAGCGATCATGGGGCTGCTGCCCTCGGACGGAGCGATCGCCTATGCCGGCCAGTCGGTGGGACGCGTCCCAGTCGAGCAGCGCGTCGCCCAGGGGCTGTGCCTGGTACCCGAGCGGCGCGAGTTGTTTGCCACGATGTCGGTGGCGGACAACCTGGAGCTTGGCGCGTTTCAGCGTTATCGCGCCCGCGATCGCTCCGTTGCGCGCACGCGCGACGACGTCTATCAGCGCTTTCCGCGGCTTGCCGAGCGTCGGGCGCAGTTGGCCGGAACGCTGTCGGGCGGCGAGCGACAGATGCTGGCGCTGGGCCGGGCTCTGATGGCGCAGCCGCGATTGCTGCTGCTCGACGAGCCGAGCCTCGGTCTCGCACCGCTCATCGTGCGCGGGATCTTCAGCATCATTGCCTCGCTTCGCGCAGACGGGGTTGCGATCCTCCTGATCGAGCAGAATGCGCGCGCGGCGCTGCAGGTCGCGGATTACGGCTACGTGCTCGAGACGGGCGCAGTGGCGACCGAAGGTGCAAGCGAGGCGCTTTCTCGCGATCCGCGCGTGGCAGCGACCTATCTGGGTCAGACAGCGGCTGACAGCCGAACGCATTGACCCCTCTCGCGTATAGGCGAAGGCTTGTGCTGGGAGCGCTCTGCCCCTATTGTTATTCTTTGCCGCGTTCAACATGGCGCTGAAGCGCCGGTTAACGCGGCTGGCGCAAGCACTTGCGAAGGACCTCCGTGACCGATCTCTCGATTCCCACCGTCAACCCGGCGCTGCTCCAGCAGGCCACCCATCTGCTCCTCGAGCCCGCGGCACTCGAGATGCGCCAGCTCTCGCAGGTGCTCGCCGACATCCATGTCCGCCACATCGACTTTGCCGATCTTTACTTCCAGTATTCGCGGCTCGAGAGCTGGAGCCTCGAGGAAGGCATCGTCAAGGCAGGCTCGTTCTCCATTGACCGCGGCGTGGGCGTGCGCGCGGTCGCGGGAGAGAAGACCGCGTTTGCCTACTCCGACGACATCAGCCTCGATGCGCTCGAGCAGGCGGCCACGGCGACGCGTGCCATCGGCCGCCAGGGCGGCAGCCAGGTCGCCGCACTCGCAAAACTCGGCGAAGCGCGGGCGCTTTACGCGGCCCAGGATCCGGTCGTCGTGCTACCGGACGCCGACAAGGTTGCACTGCTCGAGCGTCTGGAACGCATCGCGCGTGCGCGCGATCCGCGCGTCACGCAGGTCATGGCTTCGCTCGCAGGAGAGTACGAAGCGATCCTCATCGCGCGCAGCGACGGTTTGATCGCCGCCGATGTGCGTCCGCTGGTGCGCCTCTCGCTCAACGTCATCGTCGAGGAGAACGGGCGGCGCGAGCAGGGAATGGCGGGCGGCGGCGGGCGGCTCGACTACCGCTGCTTCGGGGAAGCGCTGCTGGAAGACTACGCGGCGAGGGCGGTCGACCAGGCCTTGCTCAACCTGCGGGCGCGCGAAGCTCCGGCCGGATCGATGATCGTCGTGCTCGGTCCGGGCTGGCCGGGCATCCTGCTGCACGAGGCGATCGGTCACTGTTTGGAAGGCGACTTCAACCGCAAGGGAACCTCGGCTTTCTCCGGGCGCATCGGCGAGCGCGTCGCTGCCCCTGGAGTGACGGTCGTCGACGACGGCACGATGCGCGATCGTCGCGGCTCGCTCAACATCGACGACGAGGGCCATCCAACCCAGCGCACCGTACTGATCGAGGACGGAATTCTGCGCGGCTACATGCAGGATGCGCTGAACTCAAGGCTCATGGGCGTCGCGCCAACCGGCAATGGACGCCGCGAGTCGTTCGCGCACGTACCGATGCCGCGCATGACCAACACCGTAATGCTCAACGGCGAGCGTGACCCGGGAGAGATCATCGCTTCGGTCGACGATGGACTGTACGCGGTCAACTTCGGCGGCGGTCAGGTCGACATCACCAGCGGCAAGTTCGTGTTCTCCGCCGCCGAGGCGTGGAAGATCGAAGGAGGCAAGCTCGCCTATCCGGTCAAGGGCGCGACCCTGATCGGCAATGGCCCCGACGTGCTCACGCGAGTCTCGATGATCGGCAACGATCTTGCCCTCGATCCGGGCATCGGAACCTGCGGCAAGGATGGGCAGAGCGTGCCCGTCGGCGTGGGACAGCCGACGGTGCGGATCGACGGGCTCACCGTCGGCGGCACCGTATAGACGACGGCGACGACAGCGCGTCAGTGCAGCGGCCCTCCGGGCGCGACCGCCGCCACGGCCGGCGCGGCCGAAGCATGATGCACGACGAGCCGCCATCCCGATGGCGTGCGCAGAAACACGTTGGTTGCGATGGCCGCTCCGCATGGTTTCGGCTCTTCGCCGAGAGTTACGTGCTCGATGGCGCTCTGCAGCGCGAGCCCGACCGTCTCGATCACCACGATCTCGTCGAGTCGGAACGATAGCTTCGTGTCGCCGGCGAACAGTTGCTCCCAGCCGGCCCGCACCGCTTCGTAGCCGACGAGCCGCGGCCCGCCCGGATGCACGCAGACGATGTCTTCGTCTTCCGCCCACGACGCCATCATCGCATCGAGGTCGCGGGCCTCGAACGCCTGATAGAACGCGAGCGCAGCGTCCTGCGGCGAGGTGAAGATGGTCGGCGTGCGCGGCTTGGCCATTGCGTTCTGGGAACGCTCACGAAGAAGCGCTGCGCGCCAGATCATACACAAGGTCGGGAGAGAGCTCGCGCATGCACTTGAAATGTCCGAGCGGACACTCACGCTGGAAGCAGGGACTGCATTCGATGTCGATTTTGGCCACGCGCGCGACCGGCGAGAGGGGCGGTGTGTGGAGCGGCGACGACGACCCGAACAGCGCCACCACCGGGCGACCGACGGCGGCGGCCGCATGCATCAGTCCCGAGTCGTTGCTTACGACCACGGTGGCGAGCGACAGCAGATCGATCGCTGTGCCGAGATCGGTGCGGCCGGTGAGGTCGCGCACGCCGGTTATCGCCTCGGCAATCGGAACGGCCGCCGGTTGATCGTTCGGCGAGCCGAGGAGCCACACCGCATAGCCCGCGTCGAGAAGGCGGCGCGAGAGCGCGATGAAGTGCTCGGTTGGCCAGCGCTTCGCCGGTCCGAACTCTGCGCCCGGGCAGAGGATGGCGATCGGCCGGCGGGTTGCGAGCGACAGCGCGCGCATCGCCTCGTTGGCATTTGCTGCGTTGGGCACCAGCACCGGCGCGGGCGGCGTGGGCACCAGTCGGCCTTTGGGCACTGCGAGCGCGACGAAACGGTCGACGAGTCGCGGCATGGCGTTGCGATCGAGCCGGCGCGCGTCGGTGAGCAGCGGGCTGCGTGCCTCGCCGGCGTAACCGATGCGCCGCGGGATGCGCGCGAGCCATGGCACGATCGCCGACTTGAACGAGTGCGGAAGGATGAACGCCCGCGCATAGCCGTTCGCCTTCAGCTCGCGCGCCAGGGCGCGCCTTTGAGCAAGCCCGAGCTCGCCGTGATCGAACGGGCTCTCGATCATGCGTCCGATGCCGCGCACGCGCGCGTAGACGGGCGCGCACCAGGGCGGCGCCAGCACATCGACCATCGGCTCCTCGAGCGGCTCGCGCAACACGGCGACGAGCGGCTCGGACAGGATGGCGTCCCCCACCCACGAGGGTGCGACGATCAGGATGCGTTCGGCCAATCTAGCGGGCTGATGCGGAGTGCGCTGCTTTGCGCGCACCGCCGGCCAGACGGTAGCGCGTTCCGCAGTAAGGACACAGTGCTTCGCCCTCGGCCTCGACGTCGAGGAACACGCGCGGATGGCTCGACCACAGCGGCATCGACGGATTCGGGCAATACAGCGGCAGGTCTTTCGCCGTCACCTCGACGACCGAGGGCGCGCTCGCGGCGCTCGGCGCTGTTCCTGCTTCACTCATCGTGCATGCGCTCCCGAGCGGCAACTCGCGACGGGTTGCGGGCGGTTTCGCCGCCCGCGCTCACGGGCGTGAGCCAGGACTTGTACTTCGGATTTTTCCCATTGACGGCATCGAAGAACATCGTCTGCAGCTTCTGCGTGATCGGGCCGCGCCGGCCGGAGCCGATCGCGCGGTTGTCGAGCTCGCGAATCGGCGTGACCTCCGCCGCCGTGCCGGTGAAGAAGGCTTCATCGGCGATGTAGAACTCGTCGCGCGTGATGCGACGCTCCGTGACCGGGATACCCAGCTCCGCGGCAAAGGTCATGATCGTGCCGCGGGTGATGCCGTTGAGTGCGCCACCGGAGAGATCGGGCGTGTGCAGCTTTCCGTCGCGCACGAGGAAAACGTTCTCGCCCGATCCCTGACAGACGAAGCCCTGCGGATCGAGCAGCATCGCCTCCTCGTAGCCGTCGTGGGTGACTTCCTGATTCGCGAGAATCGACACCGCGTAGTTGCACACGGCCTTGGCGTTGCACATCGTGATGTTCGGATGATGATGCGTGAACGACGAGGTCTTGACGCGAATGCCCTTTTCCAGCCCTTCCGCGCCTAGATAGGCGCCCCACGGCCACGCGGCGATGCTGACGCGCACCGGATTCGACTTCGCGGCCACGCCCAGCGCTTCCGATCCGTAGAACACGAGCGGTCTCAGGTAGCAGGAGCCCAGGCCGTTCTTGACCACGCACTCCTTCTGCGCCGCGTCCAGCTCGTCCGCGGAGTACGGAATCTTCATGCCGAAGATCTGCGCCGAGCGAAAGAGGCGATCGGTGTGATCGCGCAGCCGGAAGATCGAGGGACCCGCGGCAGTCTCGTAGCAGCGCACGCCCTCGAAGACGCCGAGCCCGTAATGCAGAGTGTGCGTGAGCACGTGCGTGGTCGCGTCACGCCACGGAACGAACTTGCCGTCGAACCAGATGAACCCGTCGCGATCTGCCATCGACATGGCGGCTGTCCTTGCAGGAAAGCTGTAATTTTAACCGAAATCGCCGCTCATCCGGCCGTGGCGGAAGCGCGCCATGGGCCGCCGAACACCTCTGACCAGAGCCGATCGACAGCCGCGCGGCGCTCCGCCTGCGGCAGCGGGTCGACGCGCGCGGCGCGCGCTCCCTGCAGGCGGATCTGGTGTTGCAGCTTCCGATAATCGCGGTACGCATCGGCGGCCGCTCTCGCCACGCCGGCGGGCAGCAGCGCAAGCTGGGCCGCCATGCCGAGCAGCGCGATATTGCCCGCGTTGCGGGTGAGCTCTCGATGCGCGTGGCTTTGCCCGAGCACCAGGTACTGCACGGCGAACTCGACGTCGACCATGCCGCCGCGATCGTGCTTGAGATCGAAATCCGGGCTCGGATTCGGATGCCCCGCATACATCCTGCGGCGCATGTCGATCACATCGGCCTTGAGGCGCTCGGCATCGCGCGGTAAACGAAGGATCGCATCGCGCTCCGCTTCGAATGCGGCGCCGAGGGCAGCATCGCCGGCGACAAATCGGGCACGGGTGAGCGCCTGATGCTCCCACGTCCAGGCGTGTTCGCGTTCGTAGCAGCGAAACGCCTCCAGGCTCGACACGATAAGCCCGCTGATGCCGTCCGGACGCAGGCGCAGATCCGTGTCGTAGAGCCGTCCCGCTGCGGTCAGACTCGTAAGCCAGGTGTTCATCCGCTGCGCGAGCCTGGCGTAGCGCTCGGCGGCCGCGGGGTCGGGATCGTCGTACAGGAACACGAGGTCGAGGTCGGAGGCGTATCCCAGCTCCTTTCCGCCCAGCTTGCCGTAGCCAATGATCGCGAACTTCGGCGCGCTGTGCGCCTCGGGCGCGACGAGACGCCAGCATCGCGCGAGCGTAGCTTGGAGCACGATGTCGGCCAGCGCTGAGAGATGATCCGCCAGGCGCTCGACGCTGAGCAGTCCGGTCAGGTCCTGTGCGAGGAGGCGAAAGCTCTGCGCGTGCTGAAAGTGACGAAGGACATCGATCTGACGCTCGGCGTCGTCCGGGTACGCGGCGAGCGCCGCGTCGAGCTCCGATCGCCATGCTTTCCAGTCGGGCTCGGTCAGCAGCACGCGACTGTCGAGCAACTCGTCGAGCAGGATCGGATGCTGAAGCAGATAATCCGCCGCCCACGCGCTCGCACCCATCAATTGCGCGAGCCGTGGCAGGACGGGCGGATGCTCGGCGAGGAGGGCGAGATACACGCTGCGTCCGCTGATGGCTTCGAGCAGCGCGAGCAGGCGCTCGAAGATCTGCTGCGGGTCTGCTGCATTCCCGTTTCGCGAGCCGGACACCGCGATGCGCAGGAGTTGCGGCACCAGCGCGGCGAAGCGCTGGCGCGACATCGTTGGCAACTGAAGGTAGCGACTGCTCTGACGCACACGTGCGAGCAGCTCGAGCACCGCGTTCGGGTTGCTGTACCCTGCGGTAGCGAGCATGTCCGCTCGCGTCTCTTCGGGCACAGGATCGACCCACACCGCCGCGAGCGCGTCGCCGTCTGCGGCCGGTTCTTCGCCAAGGATCGCTGCGAACATGCGCTCGACCGCGGCACGATGACCTCCGAGCGCCGTCATGAACGACTTCGCATCGGCGAAACCGCAGGCGTGGGCCAGCGCGTCACGCTCTGGCCCTCGGCCCGGCAGATCGTGCGTCTGGGCGTCGTCGCGATATTGCAGGCGGTGCTCGACGCGGCGCAGGAATACGTACGCCTCCGACAGCTCGCTCACCGCAGCCCGCGGCAGTAGTCCTCTCGCGCCCAACGCCGCGAGTCCAGCGAGCGTTGCGCGCTTGCGCAGCGATGGCTCGCGGCCGCCACGCACCAGCTGCAGCGCCTGTGCGGTGAACTCGATCTCGCGGATGCCGCCGGGACCGAGCTTGATGTTGCGCTGATAGCCTTTGCGCTTTCCCTGCTCGCGGATCTGCCGATGCACGTCGCGCAGTCCCGCGTAAGCGTCGTAGTCGAGGTATTTGCGGAAAACGAAGGGCTCGACCAGGCGAGCGAGCTCCGCGATGCGATTGCCCGTGAGCGGCCGGGCCTTGAGCCAGGCGTACCGCTCCCAGGTCCGTCCCTGCGCGACGAGGTAGGCTTCGAGCGCCGCAAGCGAGCACGACAGCGAACCGCTCTCTCCGTACGGACGCAGGCGCATGTCGACGCGAAACACGAAGCCATCCTCGGTGACGTCGGCCAGCGCGCCGATGATGCGCCGGCCGAGCTGATCGAAGAACTCCTGGTTGGCCAGGGGTTTCGGTCCCTCGGTCGAGCCGTCCTCGGGATAGACGAACACCAGATCCACGTCGGAGGATACGTTCAACTCGCCGCCGCCAAGCTTGCCCATCGCGACGACCATCAGGCGCTGCAGCTCGCCGCTCTCGCTGCCGACAGGCTCGCCGTGCGCCCGCGCGAGCCAGCGGTGATGCGCATCGACGGTCGTAACGATGGCCGCTTCGGCAAGCCGCGTCATCGCCGCGCAGACTTCCCGCAGTTCTGCGCGTCCAGTGAGGTCGCGCAGCAGCGTGCCCAGCAGAACCTCCTGCCGCAGTCGCCGCAAGCCGGCTTTCAGCACGGCGGGCGTCTCGGCCTGCGCGAGCTCGGCAAGGGTGCGCTCGTCGCATGCGAAAGGCCGATCGATCCGGGCCTGCACCGCTGCTGCCAGCGCTGGCTGCGCCGCAGCCAGCCGTGTCGCGTAGCGGCTGAACTCGATCGCCGCGCCGAGGTCCATTGACGTCTCCAGCGGGTGGCTCGTCATCGCTCGCGCTAGAATAGCCCGAGCCTACCATGTCCACGCTGCGCGACCCGTCGCCTCCAGCTCCCGCTTTCCGCCTTGCCTCAGCGTTCGGCGTGCTGTTGCGAGTCGCCGTGCGGGTGCTGCTGCTCGCGATCATCCTGTTCTGCAGCACGCTGCTGGTTCTTCGCCACTTAGTGCTGCCCGACATCGACAGCCATCGCGAGAGCATCACGCGGCTGCTGGAGCACCAGATCGGACAACCGGTGGAGATCGGGCGCCTCGCGGCCGGCTGGGATGGGTGGAATCCGCGGCTCGACATCACCGATCTGCACGTGGTCGACGGCAAGAGCCACGCGCTGCTGCTCGATTTGCCGGAAGTGCACCTCACCATCAGCTGGGTGTCGCTGCTGTTCGTCGATCTGCGCTTCAAGGAGCTCGTGCTGGAGCGACCGCAATTCGCGCTGCGCCGCGACGCGCAGGGCATGCTCCACCTGGTAGGACTCACGCTCGACCCGGCGCAACAGCGCAACGACATGGGGCCGGCGAATTGGCTGCTGCGGCAGCGGCGGATCGTCATCCACGATGCGGCGATGACCTGGTTCGACGACGAGCGTGTAGCACCCCCGCTCGCCTTGCGGCACGTCGAGTTTCGTCTCGAGAGCCGTTTCGGCCGCCATCGCTTCGGCCTCACGGGAACGCCGCCGGCGGAGATGTCCGCGCCGCTCGATCTTCGCGGGGAGCTGATGGCCTCTTCGGTTTCCGAGTGGCGCGCCGCGTCGGGCCGTCTCTATGTGCGGCTCGATTACGCCGACGTCGACGCATGGCGCCGATGGCTGCCACTGCCTGTGCCGATCAAAAGCGGTAAGGGCGCTTTGCGCACCTGGTTCGACTTTGCACACGGCGAGCCGCGTCAGGTCATTGCGGACCTCGTGCTGACCGACGTGCAAGCGAAGCTCGCGCCGGATGTTCCGGACCTGGTGCTCTCGCGACTCGAGGGGCGCGTCGGGTGGCGAAGCGACGCGTCGCAGAGCGAGTACTTCACCGAGCAGCTCGCACTCACGGCGCCGGGCGACGTTCGCGTCGACCCTACCGACTTCCACCTGACGCTGCAGGAGGCGGTCAATGGGAAAACACCGGGCGGCAGGATGGAATTCAACAATCTCCAGCTCGGTCCGCTCACCGCGATGGCGGCGCATTTGCCGCTGCCGGAGACCTGGCGCAAGAAGCTTGCCGCTTACTCGCCGCGCGGCACCCTCTCCCAGGGATTGCTGGAATGGCGCGGCGAAGCGACCGAGCTGGCGAGTTTTGCCGCCCGGGGGCGCTTCGTCGACCTCGGCCTCGCGGCGCAGGAGGAGATGCCGGGCATCGCCGGCCTGACCGGAAGCTTCGACGCCACCCAGCTCGGCGGCACGGTGCGCGTGCAAAGCCGTGCGCTCGGCTTCGCGATGCCGCGCTTGTTCGCAGAGCCGATCGCCTTCGATAACGCGCAGGCCCGCATCGGTTGGTCGCTCGAGCGTGGAGAGTACGCGATCAGCTTCGAGCAGCTCGTTTTCTCCAATCCGCATGTTTCGGGCAGCGCGAACGGAACGTATCGAACCGCCGCAGACGGACCGGGCAGGCTCGATTTGAGCGTGCAGCTTTCACGCGCCGATGTCGCCCAGGTCTATCGCTACCTGCCGCTCACGCTCTCGGCTGGGGTCCGCGATTGGGTGAAGCGGAGCCTCGTCGGCGGCACGGCGACGGAGTCGCGGCTCAGGATCTCCGGCGACCTCGCGGACTTCCCCTTCGCCAACGGCAAGGGCGGACAGTTTCTGGTGACGAGCAAGGGGCAGGGTGTGACCTTCGATTATGCCGAGCACTGGCCGGCGTTCTCGGACGTCGAAGGCGAAGTGCGCTTCGAAGGCACGCGCATGAGCGTCGAGGCGCGGCGCGGCCGCGTCTTCAGCTTCAATCTGGATCGCGCCAAGGCCACGATCGCCGATCTGCGCGCACCCGCGCCGGTGCTGCACGTCGAAGGCGACGCAGCCGGACCGACCGAGGACATGCTGCAGTACATCCGCGAGAGTCCGATCGGCGCCTGGACCGACGATTTCACGGCGGGCGCGGAAGCGAGCGGCAGCGGCAAGCTCGCATTGCAGCTCGATCTGCCGCTGGGGAAATGGTCTGCGAGCAAGGCGGCTGGCGAATACACCTTCGCCGCCAATCGTCTGAGGCTCGCGAGCGACCTGCCGTCGCTGAGGGAGCTCAACGGAAAGCTCGCGTTCACCAATCACGACCTGCATGCGCAACAACTCACCGCCGAACTGCTCGGCGGACCGGCGCGATTCAACATCGAGAGCCGCGGCGGGGATGTGCACATCGCGGGGCAGGGCAGTGCAGACCTCGCGCAGCTGCGGGTCGAATATCCGAAACAGGTGTCGGCGAGGCACATTTCTGGCACGACGGCCTGGCAGATGGCGGTGGTCGCGCGGCCAGCGTTGTCGACCTGGGTGCTGGAGACCAACCTCAAGGGCGCGGCGATCGATCTTCCTTCACCGATGGCAAAGCTCTCCGCCGAGACGGTGCCGCTACAAATCGAACGGCGCGCCAACGAGAGTGGCTACGACACCATCGCGATTCGCTACGGCAGCATCGGGCGCCTCGTTCTTCAGCGCAAGCTGAGCGGCGGCCAAGCCACCATCGAGAGGGGCCTGCTCGCGCTGGGCGGAGCGCAGGGCGAGCCCGATCGCCCGGGCGTTTGGGTGCGCGGCAACTTGGATGCGCTGAATGTCGACGGTTGGCTCGCGCTCAAGCAGGAGGGGGAGGCCTCGGGGCTCGCCGAGGCGCCGCCGATCAACGGCGTCGATCTCGGGGTACAAGCGCTCGACGTCTTCGGGCGGCGCTTCAACGAGCTGCACATCGGGGCCACGCGCAACCCGGCCGGCTGGCAGATGGATCTGCGCGGACGCGAGCTGGCTGGCACGGCGCGCTGGCAGGGCGCAGCGCCTGCGCATCCGAACGGATACGTGAGCGCGCGTCTCCAGAGGTTCGCGACGCCCGGTGCCGCACCGGCGCAGGAGAAGCCGGCCGAAGCGCCGGCAAACCGCCCGGTGAGCGCGAGCGTGGCGAACAGCTGGCCGGAAATCGACATTGTTGCCGATAGCTTCGTGCTCAAGGAGCGCGATCTCGGCAAGCTTGAGCTGATAGCACAACCTCGCGGCGCCGACTGGCAGGTCGAGCGTCTGCAACTCGTCAACGATGACGGCAAGCTCGCCGCCGAAGGCTGGTGGCGGGCCGGACGCACGCAGCAGACCAAGCTCGATGCAACGCTCGACATCAGCGATGCGGGCAAATACCTGGCGCGCTTCGGCCTGCCCGGCGCGATCCGTGGCGCACCGACGAAGGTGCGCGGCAACCTCGCCTGGGACGGCGGCCCGGAGGCGTTCGACTATCCGACGCTTTCCGGCAAGCTCGGCATCGAAGCCGGCCCCGGCTCCTTCATCAAGCTCGACCCGGGCGCCGGGAAGCTGCTCGGCGTACTCTCGCTGCAGTCGCTGCGGCGGCGGCTCACCTTCGACTATCAGGATCTGTTCGGCGAGGGTTTCGCCTTCGACGAGATCACCGGGGACGTGTCGATCGAGAACGGCGTGATGAAGAGCGACAACGTGCGGATCGTAGGCCCCGCGGCGAACGTCACCATCGCCGGCGAAACGAACCTCTCCCGCGAGACGCAGCAGCTCAAGATTCACGTGCAGCCCACGCTGTCGGGCAGCGTCTCGGTGGGCGCGGCCGCGCTGCTGCTCGCCAATCCGATCATCGGCGCCGCCGTCGGCGCCGGCACGCTTCTCGCACAGAAGATCATGCAGGATCCGCTCGAGCAGATCTTCTCCAACGACTACGTGGTCGGCGGCACCTGGTCGGAGCCTACCGTCGAGCGCGCATCGCGGGCCGCGGCGGCGGGGCCGGCCGTGCCGTCGGGCGCAGCCGGAAACAAAGTGCAATGACGGCACAACGCTTTCGTGTGGCGGGGGTGCAAACGGTCTCCGGAAGCGACGTCGCGGAAAACCTGCGTTCGATCGAGCCGCTGGTCGGCGAAGCGGCGCGCCAGGGCGCGCAACTCGTCCTGCTGCCCGAGTACTTCGGCATCCTCGGCGCGAGAGCAACCGACAAGATCGCAGTGCGCGAGGTGGACGGTCACGGGCCGCAGCAGGATTTTCTCGAACGCATGGCACGCGAGCATGCCGCATGGATGATCGGTGGCACCGTGCCCATCGCGACTGGCGACCCGGCGCGCGTACGCAGTGCGTCGTTAGTTTATGGGCCAGGCGGCCGGCGCGTCGCGCGCTACGACAAGATGCACCTGTTCGCGTTCAGCCAGGGCGCCGAGCGCTACGACGAGGGTAAGACGATCGAGCCTGGGACTCAGCCGGTCTCCTTCGACGCGCCGTGCGGGCGCGTCGCGCTATCCGTGTGCTACGACCTGCGCTTTCCGGAGCTTTACCGGAGCTTCGGCGATCTCGCGCTGATCGTCGTGCCGTCATCGTTCACCGCGGTCACCGGCGCCGCGCACTGGCATGTGCTGCTCAAGGCGCGCGCCATCGAGAATCAGTGCTACGTTCTCGCCGCGGCGCAGGGTGGACTGCACGCCAATGGACGGCGGACCTACGGGCACAGCGTGTTGATCGACCCGTGGGGCGAGGTTCTTGCCGAGCGCGACGAAGGGCCCGGCGTGATCGTCGGCGACATCGATCCGGAGCGCATCGCTCAGGTGCGCCGCGAGCTGCCCGCGCTTTCACATCGCCGCTTGCGAGCGCGCGACTAGGCGCGTCGTCTCAGCGCGACGCGCCGCCCGGCGACTTGAGGAGGACCAGCACGGCCCCGCCGCCGCCCTCGTGGCGCGGAGCTTCACAGTAGGCGAGGACTTCGTCTCGCTGCGCAAGCCAGCGGCGGACCTTGTTCTTGAGTACCGGCTCGCGGTTCGGCGACCCGAGCCCCTTGCCGTGCACGACGCGCACGCAGCGCCAACCGTTGTTGCGCGCTTCGAAAAGGAAATCTGCGAGCGCGTCGCGCGCTTCGTCACGGTTCAGCCGGTGCAGATCGATCTCGCCCTGCACCGACCAGTGACCGCGTCGCAATCGCGCAAGCACGTCGATGCCGAGCCCCTTGCGGACGAACGTCTGCTCGGCTTCGATTTCCTGACCTACGTCCCAGTGCGCGGGTGACGGCTCGACGCCGAAGCGGCTCGCGGCGAGCGCATCCGCTTCGTCGGCAAGGCGCTGGCGAGGCGTCGTTCCGGCACTCGGTGCAGGTCTTGCCGCGCGGTTGTGCCGGCCCAGCGGCTGCACGTCGGCGAAGACTTTCTTGAGGTCCACGTCATCTGCACCAGGGTTGCCCTCGATCTTGCGCTCGGCGGCCGCAGGCGGTGCTTTGCGCCGCGGTGAAGTTTGCCTGGCGGCGGCGAGCAACGCCTTTAACTCGGAGAGCTTGGCCATCGCGCCGGTCCGAAGCAGATCCGGCTATGTGACGACCGTTTCGAGAAACGCTTCGGCGTCGAGCGCGGCCATGCAACCCGTGCCGGCGCTCGTCACGGCCTGGCGGTAGACGTGATCTGCGACGTCACCCGCGGCAAAGACGCCGGGAACGCTGGTCGCCGTGGCGTTGCCTTCGCCGCCGCCCACGACCTGGATGTAGCCGTTTCGCATCTCGAGCTGTCCCTCGAAGAGCTGGGTGTTCGGCGTGTGCCCGATCGCAATGAACACGCCATGAACGGGGAGTTCCTGCGTCGCGCCATTGCCCACGTGCTTGACGCGCACACCGCTCACGCCCGATTCGTCGCCCTTGACCTCGTCGAGCACATGGTCCCAGAGCACACGCACGTTGCCGCCGTTGCGAGTCCTCGCCATGAGACGGTCGACCAGAATCGCTTCGGCGCGGAACTTGTTGCGCCGATGCACGACGGTCACTTTGCGGGCGATGTTGGAGAGGTAGAGCGCTTCCTCGACGGCGGTATTGCCGCCGCCCACGACGACAACGTCCTGGCCCTTGTAGAAGAAGCCGTCGCAGGTTGCGCACGCCGAGACACCCTTGCCCATGTGCGCCTTCTCCGAAGCCAGACCGAGGTAGCGGGCCGAAGCCCCCGTCGCGATGATGAGCGCATCGCAGGTGTACTCGCCGGCGTCGCCGCTGAGGCGGAACGGCCGCTCCTCGAGCTTCACGGTGTGGATCTGATCGAAGATGACTTCGGTCTCGAATCGCTCGGCGTGCTTCTGAAAACGCGCCATCAGATCGGGCCCCTGAACGCCTTCGGCATCGGCCGGCCAGTTGTCGACGTCGGTGGTCGTCATGAGCTGTCCGCCCTGCGCGAGACCGGTGATGAGCGTCGGGCGCAGGTTGGCGCGCGCAGCGTATACTGCCGCCGTGAACCCGGCGGGACCGGAACCGAGGATCAGCAGGCGCGTGTGCTTGGCAGTCATGAAGGCCGATCGGAGGGTCTTCTCAGGAGCAGGAGCCGTTCGATTCTAACTGATGTGGGGATCGTTCCCGGGCGCCCAAGCCTACCCGCGCTCCGCCGCTGTCTCGTGTATAATGTGTCGTCTGAGATATGCGGTACAGATGCATGATTTTCAATAGAATTATAACTCGATGAACCGCCGCATCGCAGCGCCGGGACGCCCGCTCTCGCCGCGCTTTACGGCGCTGCTTCGCGAGTCATGGTGGCTGTTGGTCGTCGCCTTGCTCGCCTACCTTGCGCTCGTCCTCGCCACCTACGCGCGCAGCGACGCCGGATGGTCCTATTCGGGGAGCGGAAACGCGATCGTCAACAAGGGCGGCGTGGTCGGCGCGTGGATTGCCGATGTCCTGCTTTATCTCTTCGGCGCCTCGGCGTGGTGGTGGGTCTTTGCCGGCGCGATCCTGGTGGTGGCGGGATTTCACCGGCTTACCTCGCGCGGTCACGACCGCGATTTCGAGCCTCGTCACCATCCCTGGCTCGCGGTTCCCGGCTTCGCCTGCGTGCTGCTTGCGAGCGCGGCGCTCGAGGCGCTGCGTCTGTACCGCATGCCCGCAACCCTGCCGCAAGGGCCGGGCGGCGCGATCGGACAGTTTTTCGGAGGCTGGCTTTCGAAGGCGCTGGGCTTCAACGGCGCCACGTTGTTTCTGATCGCCTTGCTTGCGGTCGGATGGTCGCTCCTCACGGGGATGTCCTGGCTGCGACTGATGGAGCGCATCGGCGCCGCGCTCGAAGCGATCGCGGCGCGGCTTCGCGCGCGGCGTGAAGAGCGCCGCGACCGGCTGCTCGGGGCGGCCGCGCTCGAGCAACGCGAGCACGCCGTGGAAGTCGCGCGTGACGTGGAAACACACGAGCCGGTGATTGTCGTCGCGCCGGTGGCCGAGCTGCCGAAGTCCGAGCGCGTCGTGAAGGAGAGGCAGAAGCCGCTGTTCCAGGAGCTTCCCGACTCGCCGCTGCCGCCCCTCGCGCTGCTCGAGGACGCGCCGCCCGCGCAGGAGCTGGTGAGCGCTGAGACGCTCGAATTCACCTCGCGGCTGATCGAGCGCAAGCTCGCCGACTTCGGCGTCTCGGTCAAGGTCCTCGCCGCCTACCCCGGTCCGGTGATCACGCGCTTCGAGGTCGAGCCTGCCATCGGAGTGAAGGGCGCCCAGGTCGTGAGCCTGATGAAAGACCTCGCGCGCGCCCTCTCGGTGGTGAGCATCCGCGTGGTCGAGACGATCCCCGGCAAATCGTGCATGGGGCTCGAGCTCCCGAATCCGCGCCGGCAGCTCGTGCGGCTGGTCGAGCTGTTGTCCTCGGCCGCATACAACGACACGCCGAGCCCGCTCTCGCTCGCGCTTGGCAAGGACATCGCGGGGAAGGCGGTGATCGCGGATCTCGCGCGCATGCCGCACCTGCTCGTTGCCGGAACGACCGGCTCGGGCAAATCCGTGGCGGTCAACGCGATGATCCTGTCGCTCATCTACAAGGCCGAGCCGCGGCAGGTTCGCCTGATTCTGATCGATCCCAAGATGCTGGAACTCTCGGTCTACGAGGGCATCCCACATCTGCTTGCTCCCGTTGTGACCGACATGAAGCTTGCTGCCAACGCGCTCGGCTGGTGCCTCGCCGAGATGGAACGGCGCTATCGCCTGATCTCGACGCTGGGCGTGCGCAACCTCTCTAGCTACAACGCGCGCGTTGCCGAGGCACGCAAGGCCGGCAAGCCCTTGACCAATCCATTTTCGCTTACGCCGGACCATCCGGAACCGATCGAGGAGCTGCCGCTCATCGTCGTCGTGATCGACGAGCTGGCCGATCTGATGATGGTCACCGGCAAGAAGATCGAGGAGCTGATCGCGCGGATCGCCCAGAAGGCTCGCGCAGCGGGCATCCATCTTATTCTCGCCACGCAGCGGCCGTCGGTCGACGTGATCACGGGACTGATCAAGGCGAACATTCCGTGCCGCATCGCCTTCCAGGTGGCGAGCAAGGTCGATTCGCGCACGATCCTCGACCAGATGGGCGCGGAGAATCTACTGGGTCAGGGCGACATGCTCTATCTTCCCGCCGGCGTCGGCCATCCACAGCGCGTTCATGGCGCGTTCGTCTCGGACGGGGAAGTGCACCGCGTCGTCGAGCACCTGAAGGCGCAGGGCGGGCCGCAGTATCTCAACGACGTGCTCGAGGGTGGCTTGACCGGCGAAGGCGAGGAGGGCGTGAGCCTCGACGCGGGCGATGCCGAAGCCGATCCGATGTACGACCAGGCGGTCTCCATCGTACTGAAGACGCGGCGTCCCTCCATTTCGCTCGTGCAGCGGCATCTGCGCATCGGCTACAACCGCGCGGCGCGATTGATCGAGCAGATGGAGCGCGCGGGCCTCGTCTCGGCGATGCAGGCGAACGGCAATCGCGAGGTGCTCGTTCCCGCCGGGAAGGATTGAACGTGCGGACGCGCTTGGCGCTTCTTGCCTTGGTCTTCGTCGCGCCACTCACCGACGCGGCTTCGCTCGAACGTTTGCGCGAGTTCGTGCGCGAGACGCAGACGGCGCGCGTGAGCTTCATCCAGACGGTGACCGACCGCAACGGCCGCATGGTTCAGCGCGCGACGGGCGAGCTTGCGATCGCGCGACCGGGCCACTTCCGCTGGACGCTGGAGAAACCGTACCAGCAGATCCTCGTCGGCGACGGCGAGCGCGTCTGGGTTTTCGACCCGGATCTGAACCAGGTAGTCGTCCGGCGCAACGACCGCGCGCTCGGCTCGACGCCCGCAGCGCTCCTCGCCGGCAAGGAAGACGTCGAGCGCGCCTTCGACTGGAAGGATCTCCCGGCCGCGAACGGGCTCGACTGGCTCGCGGCCAAGCCCAAGGACAAGGAATCCTCGTTCACGGAAATTCGTCTCGGCTTCAATGCGGGCAGCCTCGCCGCGCTCGAGGTCACCGACAATTTCGGACAGCACACGCTGGTGAGCCTGTTCAATCTCGAGCGCAATCCGAAGCTCAGCCCCGATCTCTTCAAGTTCACGCCGCCCAAGGGCGCCGATGTCGTCGGCGAGTGATCTCTTCGCAGTCGCGAACCCGGCGACGCCGCTCGCGGAACGGCTGCGGCCGAAGACGCTCGGAGAATTCGTCGGGCAGCGGCATCTGCTCGCGTCCGGGAAGCCGCTCGAGGTCGCGTTCAGCTCGCGCAAGCCGCATTCGATGATCCTGTGGGGGCCGCCGGGCTCCGGCAAGACCACGCTTGCGCGGCTGATGGCGGATGCCTTCAACGCGGACTTCATCGCCATCTCGGCCGTGCTCGCCGGCGTGAAAGACATCCGCGACGCGGTCGCGCATGCCGAGGCGGTGCTCGCGCAGTCGGGGCGGCACACGATTCTCTTCGTCGACGAAGTGCACCGGTTCAACAAGGCGCAGCAGGATGCGTTCCTCCCCTTCGTCGAGCGGGGCCTCTTGACGTTCATCGGCGCGACGACCGAGAACCCTTCGTTCGAGGTCAACAGCGCGCTGCTCTCGCGGGCTGCGGTTTACGTGCTCGAAGCGCTCAAGCCGGACGAGCTTGCGGTGCTGCTCGACCGGGCGCTTGCGAGCGCGATGCCGGAGGCCACACTCGCTTCACCGGCGCGCGATGCGGTGATCGGCTATTCCGACGGCGACGGCCGGCGGCTCATCAACCTGGTCGAGCAGCTCGCCACCGCAGCCGCCGAAGCGGGACGCCGCGACATCGATCTCGCCTTCGTCGAAGCGACCATCGCGCGGAGCCTGCGCCGCTTCGACAAGGGAGGTGACGCCTTCTACGACCAGATCTCGGCGCTACACAAGTCGGTGCGCGGCTCGGACCCCAACGCTTCGCTATACTGGCTTTGCCGCATGCTCGACGGCGGCGCCGATCCGCTCTACGTCGGACGGCGCATGATCCGCATGGCCACCGAAGACATCGGGCTCGCCGATCCGCGAGCGTTGCGGATGGCGCTGGATGCGGTCGAAACCTACGAGCGGCTCGGCACGCCGGAAGGAGAACTCGCGCTGGCCGAGGCCGCGATCTATCTTGCGTGCGCGCCGAAGAGCAACGCCGTCTACACCGCGTACGGTCAGGCGCGCGCATTCATCGTCGAGGATGGCTCGCGCCCCGTGCCGCTGCACATTCGCAACGCGCCGACGCGGCTGATGAAGCAGCTTGGCTACGGCAAGGACTATCGCTACGCGCACGACGAGGAGGGTGCTTACGCGGCGGGGGAGCGTTATCTTCCCGACGGCATGCCCGACGTAGAATGGTACCGTCCGACGGACCGCGGTCTGGAAGCGAAGATCGCCGAGAAACTCGCTTCGCTCCGCGGGCGCGACGCGAAAACGAGCCCAAAGGGCGAAGTTTCGAGGAACGGCCAAACCCGCGGCGAAACGAAGAAATAGCACAAGGAATCGATCATGCGTTGGGAAGACATGCGGGAGAGCGAAAACGTCGAGGAACGGTCTGGCGGGCCTGGAATCGGCTTCGGCGGTCCGCTGCGCCTCGGCGGGGGCGCCATCATCGTCATCATCGTGATCAGTCTGCTATTTGGCAAGAACCCGCTGGACGTGCTGGCGTTGCTAAGCGGCGGTGGCGCACCGAGTGTGCAGACCGAATCGGTGCAGCCGCCGGTGCCGAGGCCGGGTCCGCATCAACCGCCGGATCCGCAGCGCGAATTCGTCGCTCGGGTGCTCGGCGACACCGAAGATGTGTGGGACGGCATCTTTCGACAGCTCGGCAGTCGTTATCAGCGGCCGAAGCTCGTGCTCTTCCACGGGCAGGTCGCTTCGGCATGCGGACTCAGCAGCGCGGCCGTGGGACCGTTCTACTGCCCCGGCGACCGCGACGTATATCTCGACCTGAGCTTCTTTCAAGAGCTCTCGCAACGCTTCGGCGCGCCTGGCGATTTCGCCCGCGCCTACGTCATCGCGCACGAGGTCGGGCATCACGTGCAGAACCAGCTCGGTTTGATGGATGAAGTGCAGCGCCGGGTAGCGGGCGCGCCCGAGCGCGTGCGCAACCAGTTGTCGGTACGCCAGGAGCTGCAGGCAGATTGTCTTGCCGGCGTTTGGGGGCACTCGGCGGCGAAGCGTGGCCTGATCGACCAGCGCGACGTCGAGCAGGGCATCGCCGCCGCGATGGCGGTCGGCGACGATCGCCTGCAGCAGCGTGCGCGAGGCTACGTCGTGCCCGAACAGTTCACGCACGGCTCCTCCGAGCAGCGCGCTCGCTGGTTCAGGATCGGACTCGAGTCCGGTGACATCCGGCAGTGCGACACATTCGCGTCGCGCGAGGCGCGCGCTCCAGGCAGTCGATAGTGTGCGGCTGATGGGAGGGAGGGCCGGCGGGATCGCCTGCTAGAATCCGCGCATGCTCGACGTTCAGCTATTGCGCAGCGATCTCGCCGGTGTCGCCGCGCGTCTTGCAACGCGCGGCTACGCGCTAGACACCTCTCGGTTCGAAAGCGCGGAAGCCGAGCGCAAGGCGATCCAGATGCGCACGCAGGCATTGCAGGCGAAGCGCAACACGCTGTCCAAGGAAATCGGTGCGGCCAAGTCCAAAGGACAGGACGCGTCCGCGCTGCTCGCCGAAAGCTCCGGAATCGCCGATGAGGTTGGCGCGCTCGAGCGCCAGCTTGCCGACATACAGGCGGGATTGCGCGACTGGATGCTGGCAATGCCGAACCTGCCGCACGCGAGCGTTCCGGTCGGGAAGTCCGAAGCCGACAACGTCGAGCAGCGGCGCTGGGGAACGCCTCGAAGCTTCGCCTTCGCGGCGCGGGATCATGTCGACATCGGCGCCGCAGTCGGCGGGCTCGAGTTCGAGATCTCCGCGAAGTTGTCCGGCGCACGCTTTTACACCCTGCGCGGAAGCGTGGCGCGGCTGCATCGTGCGCTCGCGCAAATGATGCTCGACACGCACACGAGCGAGCACGGTTACACCGAGTGCTACCCGCCATACATCGTCAACGCGGCCACGCTGACCGGCACCGGGCAGTTGCCGAAATTCGAGGACGATCTCTTCTGGGTGACCAAAGGCGGCTCTCCCGACGAGGCCCGGATGTATCTGATTCCCACGGCGGAGGTTTCGCTCACCAACTTCGTTCGCGATCAGATCCTTCCTGCAGACAAGCTGCCGCTAAGGCTCACCGCGCACACGCCGAGCTTCCGCTCCGAGGCGGGGAGCTACGGCAAGGACACCCGCGGCATGATCCGCGTGCACCAGTTCGACAAGGTGGAGCTGGTGCAGATCGTCCATCCGGAAAAGTCATGGGCCGCGCTCGAGGAGATGACCGGGGACGCGGAGAAGATTCTGCAGAAGCTCGAGCTGCCGTACCGCGTGATGACGTTGTGCACTGCAGACACGAGCTTCGCGTCAGCGAAGACCTACGACCTCGAGGCGTGGCTGCCAGGGCAAGGCAAGTACCGCGAGATCTCGTCGTGCTCGAACTGCGAGGCGTTCCAGGCGCGGCGCATGCAGGCTCGCTTCCGCAACGCGCAGGGCAAGCCGGAGCTCGTGCACACGCTGAACGGCTCGGGCGTGGCGGTCGGGCGGGCGCTCGTCGCGGTGATGGAGAATTATCAGCGCGCCGACGGCGGGATCGACGTGCCGGCCGCGCTGCAGCCGTACATGAACGGGCTCACGCGCATCGTGCCGCAGCCCTGACCCCGCCCGAAGGTCACTGCACGACCTTCAGGCGGATGCCGTAGTAGGGTGCCTGCAGGCGCAGCAATACGTCGTAGTAGGCACGCACCGTTTCGACGAAGACGACGGCCCCGCCACCGCGCGCGAAGCCGTACTTGGTGCCGTCGACTGCATCAGCTTGCGCAAGCAGCGGCAGCGTCTTCTTGAGATCGCTCCACGAGTCGGGGTTGAGCTTGCGCTTGGCCGCGAGCACGCGGGCGTCCTCGAGATGTCCGATGCCGATATTGAACGCCGCCAGCGCGAGCCAGGTGCGTTCGGGCTCGTGGATGCGCTCGGGCAACGCATGCTTGAGATCGGCGATGTAGCGCGCGCCCGCCATGACGCTCTGCCGCGGATCGAGCCGATCATCGACGCGCATCCGCCGCGCCGTCTCCTCGGTCAGCATCATCATGCCGCGCACGTTGGTCTCGCTCGTGGCAGAGGGATTCCAGTGCGATTCCTGATAGGCGATGGCGGCGATGAGCCGCCACTCGATTCCGGTTTCCTGCTGAGCCTGCTGGAAGAGACCGGCAAAGGCGGGGAGCGTGCTGTGGATGCGCTCCTGGAAGACTCCGGCGTCGATGCGCTCGACGCGCTGCGAGTAGCCGAAGTAGCGGTCGATGAGCCGCTGCAGCGTGCCGTCCTTGCGCACGCGATCGAAAAAGGCGTTGATCGCGTCGCGCAGCGCAGCCTCCGCTGCGGGCAGGACCCAGACGAGATCCTGTTTCGGGCCGACCGCGAACGCGGTCTCGACGTTGAGAAAGACATTGCGCGCGACCGCCGCGTCGTTGGAGCCGACGACCGCATAGTTAAGCGTGCCCTCGGAGACCTGCTCGATCAGCCCTTCCGCCCCGGCCAGTGCCAACGGGCGCCATTGCACGTCGGGATGATCGGATCGGATCCTGGCGAGACCGCTCTCCAGACCGGTGCCATCGACGATGCCGACTGTTTCTCCGGCGAGATCGGCCCACGATTCGGGCTTGAATCCGTCGGCGTTGTAGACCAGCACCGGCTCGACCGAATAGTAGCCCGTGGTGTAGAGCAAGCGATCCGCGGTGCCGGGCGGTGCGCTCGCGACGGGTCGATAGAGTCCGCCCGCAGCGATGTTGACGTTATTGCCCGCCACGTCGGCGAGCGCCTGTGCCGGATTGTCGGCAGCGATGATTCTGAGCGCGAGTCCTCGCTCGCGCGCGAAGAGCACCGCAAGATCGCGATCCAGTCCAGCGGCGAGGCTGTCGCCGTCGAGGACCCAGGTCGTCGGACCCGGGCGAATGGCGACCGTCAGCTCGTGCGCCGGCTTTTGAGGCGGTGACGGCGGCGGTGGTTCCGGCCCGCACGCGGCAAGTGAAGCGAGAGCACTCCACAGGATCAGTCTTTTCGATTCCACGGATGCGGATGAGTCTCGTCGACGATCCAACCCCGATGGATGATGCGCCGGAACCGATTATAATGAAGTCCGCATGCACGCTCGCATTGCAACGATCAACGGCGGGCCGCCCCGCATTGCCTGGTGGTGAACCTGGTCAGGTCCGGAAGGAAGCAGCCATAGCCAATCTTAGCAAGTGCCGGGGGAACGGCTCGCCTCCCTCTCTTTCGCGTCAGTTCGGCCTGATGCTTCGTTGCTCGTCCGTCGCAGACGCTTGTGTACTTCACTTGTACACGGCGCGCCTGCGCCGTCCTCGCGCCTCGCCTGAAGCCGAACGCGACGCGAAATATTCTCTATGGCCCGATCTGACGGCAAATAGGCCACGCTTCGTTGGTAACTTTATGTCGCTATGACGTATCAAGCCCTCGCCCGCAAGTGGCGCCCGAAGAGCTTTGCCGAGCTCTCCGGGCAGGAGCATGTCGTGCGCGCGCTCACGAATGCGCTCGAGCGCGGGCGGCTGCATCACGCATATCTGCTCACCGGAACGCGCGGCGTGGGCAAGACGACGATCGCGCGCATCCTCGCCAAGAGCCTCAACTGCATCACGAACGGCGTGACGGCGACCCCTTGCGGCACGTGCGCGGCCTGCGTCGACATCGACGCGGGGCGCTTCGTCGACCTGCTCGAGCTCGATGCTGCCTCGAACACCGGCATCGACAACATGCGCGAGATCCTCGACAACGCGCGTTACGCGCCCACGGTGGGGCGCTACAAGGTCTATCTCATCGACGAAGTGCACATGCTCTCGAAGGCCGCCTTCAACTCCATGCTGAAGACGCTCGAGGAGCCGCCCGAGCACGTCAAGTTCGTGCTGGCGACGACCGACCCGCAGAAGATCCCGGTGACCGTGCTGTCGCGTTGCCTGCAATTCAATCTGAAGCTGCTGCCGGCTCAAGTCATCGCCGCCAGGCTCACTGAAATCCTGCGTGCGGAGAGTATCGTTTTCGACGAGACAGCAGTGGCCCTGGTCGCGCGCGTGGCGCACGGGTCGATGCGCGACGCGCTTTCGGTGCTCGACCAGGCGATCGCCTACGGCGCGGGCGAGGTGCGCGAGGCTGCGGTGCGCGCGATGCTCGGCGCTGTCGATGCCGACTACTGCTACCGCATCGCCGATGCGCTTCTTGCGGGGGACGGACCGGCGTTGCTCGCGGAGGCGCGCGCGCTCGCCGAGCGCAGTGTCTCCATGCCTTCGGCGCTCGACGAGCTGGCCGGGCTCTTTCATCGCATCGCCATCGCGCAGGCGGTTCCCGCCGCCGTCGATACGCTGCCCGATGCGGCACGCGTCGCCGCCTATGCGCGTTCACTCACGCCCGAAACCGTGCAGCTCGCCTACCAGATCTGCGTGCAGGGACGCGAAGACCTCGCGCTCGCGCCCGACGAGCAGACCGGCTTTGCGATGACCTTGCTGCGTCTTCTCGCGTTCGAGCCCGGCGACAGCGGGGAAGCCAAACCGACCGGCACGACGCGCGCCGCCCCTGCACGAAGCGGCGCGCCCGCGACATCAACGGTAGCTTCGGAGTCAACGGCACCGCGTGCGGCTGAGGCGACAACACCGGAGATCACCGACTGGCCCGCGTTCGTCGCCTCGATGAAGCTCACGGGCATCGCGCTGCAGCTCGCAGGCCAGACCGAATTGAAAGCGATCAACGGCAACGAATTCAGGCTGGCCGTGCCGGAGGCGGCGCGGCATCTCACCGACAAGGCTTACGCCGACAAGCTCAAGGCGGCGCTCGAGCAGACGCTGGGCAAGCGGGTGCGAATCAGCTTCGAATTCGGAACCGAGAACGGCGAGACGCTTTCCGCGCAGGAGAAACGCGAGCGCGCCGCGCGTCAGGCGAAGACCGAAGCGGCGTTCCGTGACGATCCCTTCGTGCAGGACGTGCTGTCGCGCTTCGATGCGCGGATCAAGCCGGATTCGATCAAACCCCTCTGAGGACGCGTTCGTGAACATCATGAAGAACCAGCTTTCCGGGCTGATGAAGCAGGCGCAGGCGATGCAGGACAACGTGAAGAAGGCGCAGGAGGCGATCGCTGCGCTCGAAGTGGAGGGGCAGGCGGGAGCGGGCCTGATCAAGGTCACGATGACCGGCCGCCATGATGTGAAGCGCGTCGCGATCGACCCTTCGCTTCTCGGCGAGGACAAGGACATGCTCGAGGACCTCGTGGCTGCCGCGATCAACGATGCCGTGCGCAAGGTTGAAGCCGCTTCGCAAGCGAAGATGGCCGAAGTGGCCGGAGGGCTCTCGCTGCCGCCGGGCTTCAAGCTGCCGTTCTGAAGCAATCGGCCATGGAGCCACTCGGCAGCCTCGAGGAATTGACGCAGGCGCTGCGCTGTTTACCCAGCGTCGGGCCGAAGTCGGCCCAGCGGATGGCGTTGCACCTGCTGCAGCACGATCGCGAAGGAGCGCAGCGGCTGGCGCGCGCGCTGGAAGGGGCGGCACAGGCGATCCGGCACTGCGAGCGCTGTAACACCTTCACCGAGGGCGAACTGTGCACGCTTTGCCGCTCGGCGAAGCGCGATGGATCGGTGCTGTGCGTCGTCGAGACGCCGGCCGACCTGATGATGATGGAGCAGACGCAGGCGTACTCCGGACTCTATTTCGTCTTGATGGGCCGACTGTCTCCGCTCGACGGCATCGGGCCAAAGGAGATCCGCCTCGATCGCCTCCTCAAGCGGGCGCAGGACGGGATCGTGCGCGAGGTCGTGCTGGCGACCAACTTCACCAACGAGGGTGAGGCGACTGCGCACTACATCGGCGAGATGCTGGCCACGCGCGGGCTTACAGTGACCCGCCTTGCTCGAGGTGTGCCCGTCGGTGGAGAGCTGGAATACGTCGACAGCGGGACGCTGGCGCAGGCATTGCGCGAGCGGCGCGCTCTTGCGGGTTGAGCCTGGTCTCGCAGGCGCGAATCATTCGTATTACCCGGTGAGCGCGGCACCTGTGGACGGCTGGGTGCGCCTGCGTGATAATCACGGCCAGATCGCGGCGAGGGGTCATCGGCTTGTATCGACCGCGGCAGGCATCGGCGGGGGGCGCTGGTCACGAACCCCGCGTTCTCTCACGCTGCTTCTCGATCTAGGAGGAACGATGAAACGCAAAGCGCTCGCGCCGGCGAAAGCCGGATCCAACAATTCCACTAGTGCTCGGCGC
Organism: Casimicrobiaceae bacterium; assembly: GCA_035501215.1. GTDB lineage: Bacteria > Pseudomonadota > Gammaproteobacteria > Burkholderiales > Casimicrobiaceae > PALSA-1003. Next base: position 369 of record DATJWL010000191.1, on the reverse strand, counting down.
AAGTTTCTGAAGGCCGCGACCGGTGCAACCGTTGCCGGAGCTGCACTCGGCTTCCCGGCGATCGCAACGTCGCAGACACAAATTGTCTGGCGCTTCCAGAGCACCTGGCCGGCGAAGGACATCTTTCATGAATACGCGCAGGACTACGCGCGCCGCGTCAACGAGATGTCAGGCAACCGGATGAGGTTGGACGTGCTGCCCGCCGGTGCCGTGGTCGGGGCGTTCGGTATGCAGGATGCTGTTAGCAGCGGCATCCTCGACGGGGGCCATGGCGTGTGTGCTTACTGGTACGGGAAGAACAAGGCGTTCTCGCTGTTTGGAACGGCACCGTCATTCGGGTGGCAGGCGAACGATCTGCTCGGTTGGTTC
>DATJWL010000190.1:0-57055 GCA_035501215.1 Casimicrobiaceae bacterium | reverse complement strand
CGTCGTCATTGCTCCGGTAAATTGCCCCGCCACTGTGAAAGTTACTTCGGTCACAAAGGCGGTGGGATCCAATGGATCGAGCATCGCACCCGTGTCGGTCGACCGAAAATTTGTACAGTACTACGAGTGGCGGCTGCAGCGCGACTCAGACCAGTCGAACATTAGCCTCGGCCGCCTTTCACCTTGGCACACCCCTTGCTCATTGTTGTCTCAGGCGGTGGTTTTACTTGCATCGAAATTGACCCCGCTGACGCTGCCCGTCACATAGCGACAACGACAGGCGGCGACCGCGATCCGAATAGAGGCAAGAGCGACGAACAAGGAGACGATGATGGATCTGAGCCTGTGGTACGGAGTTTGGACTGGTATCTTTTGCGGACTGTGGCTTGGTGCAGGAATAACTGTGCTGAAGCTGCGGCAAGAGCGAAGCAATCCGGTATGGAGCGAATCCGCTTTGCGGCAGGGATAACCGTCCCGAGCTTTGAAGTTCTGGTGGTTGATGCGCGCGGTGCACAGCCCTCGCGCAACTCAGCCGCCGAGCATCGGCAACTTCAATCCCTTCGTTTTCGCGGCCGCGATCGCTCGCGCATAGCCAGCGTCGGCATGCCGCATCACTCCCGACGCCGGATCGTTCCACAGCACGCGCTCGATGCGCTTCGCCGCGGCGGCGCTTCCGTCGCACACGATGACGACCCCGGCATGCTGCGAATAGCCCATGCCGACGCCGCCGCCGTGATGGATCGAGACCCAGGTCGCTCCGCTCGCGGTATTCAATAACGCATTCAGCAACGGCCAGTCCGACACCGCGTCGGAGCCATCGGCCATCGCTTCCGTTTCGCGATTGGGGCTTGCCACCGAGCCCGCATCGAGATGATCGCGGCCGATCACGATCGGCGCCTTCAGCTCGCCACTTGCGACCATTTCGTTGAAGGCGAGACCGGCGCGATGCCGCTCTCCTAATCCAAGCCAGCAGATGCGCGCCGGCAATCCCTGGAACGCGATGCGCTCGGAGGCGAGGTCGAGCCAGCGATGGAGCGACGCATTGTCGGGGAAGAGCTCCTTCACCTTGCGATCGGTGCGATGGATGTCTTCCGGATCGCCGGAAAGCGCGACCCAGCGGAACGGTCCCTTCGCTTCGCAGAACAGCGGCCGGATGTACGCGGGCACGAAGCCCGGGAATGCGAACGCATTCGCCACACCCGCATCGAACGCGACCTGGCGGATGTTGTTGCCGTAGTCGACCGTCGGGACGTCCTGCGCGTGGAACGCGAGCATCGCCTCGACGTGCGTTTTGATCGATGCGCGCGCGGCCTCGGTCAGTGCGGCGTGCTGCGCGGGTTCGGCCTGCGCCGCGCGCCAGCGCTCCACCGTCCAGCCCGCGGGAAGATAGCCATAGATGAGATCGTGCGCCGAGGTCTGATCGGTGACGAGATGCGGGCGCACTTTTCGCCGCACAAGGTCCGGCAGAATCTCCGCGGCATTGCCGAGCAAGCCGACCGAGGTCGGCCGCCCAGCGGTGCAGGCCTCGTCGATGATCGCCAGCGCCTCGTCAAGATCCTTCGCGGCGCGATCGAGGTAGCGCGTCTTGAGACGCATGTCGATGCGCGAGCGCTGGCACTCGATCGCGAGGAGCGACGCTCCCGCCATCGTCGCAGCGAGCGGTTGCGCGCCGCCCATGCCGCCCAGGCCGGCGGTGAGGATCCACTTGTCGGCGAGATCGTCGCCGTAGTGCTGGCGCCCGGCCTCCGTGAAGGTCTCATAGGTGCCCTGCACGATGCCCTGGCTCGCGATGTAGATCCACGAGCCAGCGGTCATCTGCCCGAACATCATCAGGCCCTTGCGATCGAGCTCGTTGAAATGCTCCCAGGTCGCCCATTTCGGCACGAGGTTCGAGTTGGCGATCAGCACCCGCGGCGCGTCGGGGTGCGTCTTGAACACGCCCACCGGCTTGCCCGACTGGATGAGGAGCGACTCGTCGTCCTCGAGCGCGGTGAGCGCAGCGACGATCGCGTCGTAGCATTCCCAGTTGCGCGCGGCACGTCCGATGCCGCCGTAGACGACGAGATCCTGCGGCCGCTCGGCGACCTCGGGATCGAGATTGTTCATCAGCATGCGGAGCGCCGCCTCGGTGAGCCAGCTCTTTGCCGTGCGCGCGCTGCCGCGCGGCGCGCGGATTACGCGTTCGGCGTGACGCGCCCGCGCCAGGTTCTCAGGATCGTCTCGATGCATGATCGGCTCCGTTACTCCGGTGCGTCATTCTCGCGCAGCGGCGCGTCCGCGTCACGCGACGAGCGATGCGCCGACAAAAGGCTCGAACGCACCCGCCTCGACCATGGCCCTGGCGCGAGCGAGATCGGGTGCGAAGGCGCGGTCGCGGTCCCAGAACGCGATCTCGGCGCGGATCAGGCGCATCGCCTCCTGCAAGCGCGGCGACGTCGCAAGCGGCGCGCGCAATTCCACGCCCTGCGCCGCGGCGAGCAATTCGATCGCGGCAATGGTCGCGGTGTTCGTCGCCATCGGCGCGAGGCGAAGCGCCGCATTGGTCGCCATGCTCACGTGATCCTCCTGATTGGCTGAGGTCGGCAGCGAGTCGACGCTGCGCGGCACGGCGAGCGCCTTGTTCTCGGAGGCGAGGGCCGCGGCGGTGACCTGCGCGATCATGAAGCCCGAGTTGACGCCGCTCTCGCGCACCAGGAACGGGGGCAGTCCCGAGAGGTTCGCATCCATCATCAGCGCGATGCGCCGCTCGGAGAGCGCCCCGATCTCGGCGATGGCAAGCGCCATGGCGTCGGCCGCGAACGCGACCGGCTCGGCGTGAAAGTTGCCGCCGGAGAGCACGTCGGCGCTTGCGCCTCCGTTCATTGCAAACACGAGCGGGTTGTCCGATACCGCATTTGCTTCGGTAAGCAGAATGGCGCCTGAGTGACGCAATTGATCGAGGCACGCGCCCATCACCTGCGGCTGGCAGCGCAAGCTGTACGGGTCCTGCACCCGCGGGCAATCACGGTGCGAGTCGCGAATCGCGCTGCCCGCGAGAAGCTCCCGATAGATGCGCGCTGCGTCGCTCTGGCCACGATGCCCGCGCACCTCCTGGATGCGCGCGTCGAACGGCGTGTCGCTGCCCAGACATGCGTCGACCGCGAGCGCCCCGCCGACGAAAGCGGCAGCCATCGCACGCTCCGCGGCAAACAGCGCAGAGAGAGCGAGCGCAGTGGAAACCTGCGTGCCGTTGAGCAGCGCGAGACCCTCCTTCGGTCCCAGGCGAAGTGGCTCGAGTCCCGCCTTGCGGAGCCCCTCCGCGGCGGAAATCGCTTTCCCCTTCAGTCGCGCTTCGCCTTCGCCGATCAACACGCCGGCAAGATGCGCGAGCGGCGCGAGGTCGCCCGACGCGCCGACCGATCCCTGGCTCGGGATGCAGGGGATGAGCCCAGCGTTGAACACGCGCGTCAATGCATCGACAACCTCGAAGCGCACGCCGGAATAACCGCGCGCGAGCGAGGCGATCTTGAGAACGAGCACGAGGCGCACCACCGCATTGTCGAGCAAGGGGCCGGTGCCCGCGGAGTGCGAGAGCACCAGCGCGCGCTGCAGCTCGGTGAGTCGAGCTGCATCGATGTGCGTCCGGGCGAGCGAACCGAAGCCGGTGTTGACGCCGTAGACGACGCGACCTTCGGCGATCACGCGGGTGATCGCGGCCGCCGAAGCATCGATTCGGGCGCGTGCCGCGGAATCGAGCTTTACGCGCACCGATCCTCTCCAGACGCTTCGCAGCAGGTCGAGCGTCAGGGCTCCGGGAGAGAGATCGAGAACGGTCATGCGATGTCCTGGCGCATTCATGAATTCATCTCATGAGCCCGTGCGAATTGTCCCACTTAATCGACGGCTGTGCGCTTGCTAACCTGTTGGCCATCATGAGACAGACCCAACAGAGGAGTTGCAAATGAACATCCAACGAAGCGGTTCACAGCCCTCCGCAAAGGGACCGACGGAGTATTTCACGGGCACCGTGCGCGTCGACCCGCTGTTCCAGGCGCCCGATCCGGCACGCGCGCGCGGCGCGAGCGTCACGTTCGAGCCCTGCGCCCGGAGCAATTGGCACACGCATCCACTGGGTCAGACGCTCATCGTGACGTCAGGCTGCGGGCTGGTACAGAGCTGGGACGGTCCGATCAAGGTGATTCGACCCGGTGACGTGATCTCGTGTCCGCCGGGCGAGAAGCACTGGCACGGCGCCATGCCCGCCACAGCGATGAGCCACATCGCCATCCAGGAAGAGCTCGACGGCAAGGTCGTCGACTGGATGGAGAAGGTCACCGACGAACAATACGAGGCTTCCTATGACGAATAACATCGAAGGCAAAGTCGTCGTCATCACCGGTGCGAGCAGCGGGCTCGGCGAGGCGACGGCACGGTTTCTCTCCGCGCAGGGCGCAACTGTTGTGCTGGGCGCGAGGCGCGCCGATCGCATCCAGTCGTTGGCAGGAGAGCTGACCGGCAAAGGGGGCAAGGCAATCGCTGTAGCGACCGATGTCACCGATTACGGACAGGTTAAACGATTGGTCGACGCAGCCGTGCAGGCCTGCGGGCGCATCGATGTGATGATCAACAACGCCGGGCTGATGCCGAGTTCGCCGCTCGAACGCCTCAAGATCGACGACTGGAATCAGATGATCGACGTGAACATCAAGGGGGTGCTCTACGGCATTGCCGCGGCGCTGCCGTACATGAAGCAGCAGAAGGCCGGGCATTTCATCAATGTCTCCTCGGTCGCCGGTCACAAGGTCCGCGCCGGCGGCGCCGTCTATGCGGCGACCAAGCACGCCGTGCGGGCGCTGTCCGAAGGGCTGCGCCTCGAAGTGAAGCCCTACAACATCCGCACGACGGTGATCTCGCCGGGCGCGGTCGCCACCGAATTGCCGGACAGCGTGACCGAGCCGGACATCGCCGAGAACATGCGCAAGGTCTACGAGATCGCGATTCCCGCCGAATCGTTCGCGCGTGCGGTCGCCTTCGCAATCAGCCAGCCCGAGGACATCGACGTGAACGAGATCCTGTTCCGGCCTACGCGCCAGGAACTGTGAAACGTGACTGCGCCGCAGTGTTAACTCCGATACCGCAGTGCATCCACCAGCAGCGTAAACGCCGGTTTGGACTGGCGCCGGCTCGGGTAGTAGAGGTGGTGGCCCGAATACGGCTGGCACCAGTCCTCGAGCACCCGCTTGAGACGGCCTTGGGAGAGATGGGGCTTCGCGAGATCCTCCGGCAAATAGGCCAGACCGAAACCGTCCAGCGCAGCGTTGAGCATCTGGCCCGTGCTGTTGAAGACGAGCTGGCCTTCGACACGCACCTTCAGCTCGCGGCCGCCTTTTTCGAACTCCCACGCGTAGAGCCCGCCATAAGTCGGCAGCCGCAGATTGATGCAATTGTGATCGGTCAGGTCCTGCGGCTTCCTGGGTGGCGATCGGTTCGCGAAATACGAAGGCGCTCCGACGACCGCCATGCGCATGTCCGGGCCGATACGGACTGCGATCATGTCCTTCGCCACTTGCTCGCCGGATCGCACGCCGGCGTCATAGCGTTGGGCGACGATGTCGGTCAATGCATTGTCGATGATGATCTCGACCTTGATGTCCGGATATGCCAGCAGGAATTTCGCGAGTCTCGGCCAGAGGATCGCGTTGGCTGCGTAGTCGGTCGCCGTAATGCGAATCGTGCCCGCGGGTTTCTCCCGAAGCTCGCTCAGGGCCTCGAGCTCGGCCTCGATTTCCTCAAAGCGCGGACCCACCGTCTCCAGCAGACGCTCGCCCGCTTCCGTTGGCGAGACGCTCCGGGTCGTGCGAGTCAGGAGCCGAAGCTTCAGTCTGGCCTCGAGCCCCCGGACGGTGTGGCTCAACGCCGACTGGGAAACCCCGAGCTTTGCAGCCGCCCGGGTGAAGCTCCGCTCTCGCGCGACCGCAAGGAAGGCGAGGAGATCATTGACGTTTTCGCGCTGCATTTATGAACGCCTCTCATGTGCTCATGCGAAATCCACCATCTAATCGCCCACCGCCGCAAGTGCTACATTTTCGTCATCAGATCAGGTGTTTCGCGACTGCTTCAATACTGATCGCACCTCGAAGGAAAGACAATGCAGAAACGCAAACTTGGAAACAGCAACCTGGAAGTCTCGGCCATCGGACTCGGCTGCATGGGAATGAGCACCGCCTACGGGCCGCCGGCAGACAAGCGGGAGATGAATGCTCTCATAGGCAAGGCCGTCGATCGCGGCATCACATTCTTCGACACCGCCGAAATTTACGGTCCGTTCACGAACGAAGAGCTCGTCGGCGAAGCTTTGGCTCCGTTCCGCGGAAAGGTTGTGATAGCGACCAAGTTCGGAATCAAGCTGGATTCGAGCGGGCAGCAGCTCCAGGACAGTCGGCCCGAGTGCATCAGGCAGAGCCTCGAGGGGTCTCTCAAGCGGCTAAAGGTCGACGCCATCGATCTGTACTATCAACATCGCGTCGATCCCAACGTTCCGATCGAAGACGTCGCCGGAGCGCTGAAGGATCTGATCCAGGAAGGCAAGGTCAAGTACTTCGGCCTTTCCGAAGCGGGAGTGCAGACGATCCGACGCGCGCACGCCGTCCAGCCGGTTACCGCGGTCCAGAGCGAATACTCGTTGTGGTGGAGACGCCCTGAAGAGGAATTGCTGCCCGCACTCGAGGAGCTCGGAATCGGGTTCGTTCCATTCAGTCCTCTCGGCAAAGGCTTTCTCACGGGAAAGATCGACGAGAACACGACGTTCGACAGCTCGGACTTCCGCAACATCGTTCCCCGCTTCACGCCGGACGCTCGGAAGGCGAACAGGGCATTGGTCGACGTGCTGAGCACCATCGCAACACGAAAGAAGGCGACACCGGCTCAGATCGCGCTCGCCTGGCTGCTCGCGCAGAAACCGTGGATCGTTCCCATCCCGGGCACCACGAAGCTGCATCGCCTGGAAGAGAACATCGGAGCCGCTGCCGTCGAGCTCACGTCCGGCGATCTGCGCGACATCGAGAGCGCCGCCTCGAAGATCACGGTGCAAGGAGCGCGGTATCCCGAAGCCCTGGAAAAGAGGACGGGCCTCTGAGCAACCAAACTGAGGAAGAGCAGCATGCGAGTCGGCATCTTGGGCTCGGGGTTGATGGGCGGCAAGCTCGGCACAATCTTCGCGCGTGCCGGGCACGACGTCGTATTCAGCTATGCGCGCAGCGAGAAGAAGCTGGAGGCGCTGGCGCGAAAAGCCGACGCTCGAGCGCGGGCAGGCACTCCGGCCGAGGCAGCGCAGGAAGCGGACGCATTGCTCCTCGCGGTGCATTGGTCGCGATTCGACGACGTGCTGAAGCAGACGGGTGACCTGGCGCGCAAGGTCATCATCACGTGCTCACTGCCGATGAATGATGACGACACCGATCTTGTCGTTGCCCACACTTCTTCGGGCGCGGAGGAGCTCGCAAAGAGGCTTCAAAACGCGAAGGTCGTCTCCGCTTTCAACACTGTGCCCAGCGAAGTCCTGTTCGGCGTGTACGAAGGCAGGCGCAAAACCAAACGGCCAAGTCTGGTGTACTGCGGCGACGATTCGCGCAGCAAACGCGTCGCCGCTGCGCTGATCCGCGACGTCGGCTTCGATCCCGTGGACGCCGGCCCGCTGCGGATCGCCCGATACACCGAGCCGTTCGCGCTGCTTGTCGCTCAGCTCGCGTACGAGGGAAAGGGCGGCCCGGAACTGGCGTATCGATTCGAGCGATAGCGTAGCGCGCGGCGCCGCTGCTCGACATCACCCTGACCGCGCGTGGAGCTTCCGCAGGCGGGCCGCCGCATCGAGCGCGGCGCGCGGGCGGCCCTAGCCAGACGCTGTGCAGCAGATTGAGCGTCAGCGCTCCGGGGGAAAGCTCGGCAACGGCGCCGGTTGCCCAAGCCTTTCTGCGAGGCTCTGCATCTCTTCCTGGGCGCGCACGATCTCCTCCAGGGAAAGCCGCGCCCAACGGCGCAGCTGCTCGCGCCCGGCACCCTCCCAGGTCGTCAGGGTCCAGTCAATCGCTTCTTCGTCACTTCCCGGCATTTGTCAGCTTGCGCAGATACTCGATGTCGATTCCACCCTGCAACTGTCGGCAGCTTCCTCTTTGGTTGCCTTGACGTATGTCACTCTAATAGATAAACTGACACATATGGAAAAGACCCAGGTTTATCTGCGCAAGGAAGAGCTCGCCGCGTTGCGCACAGCCGCCAAGCGGTCGGGACGCAGCGTAGCCCAACTCGTGCGCGAAGCGATCCGCAAGGTTGTATTGAAGCCCGAGGCCGTCGGGCCCGTTGCAATCTGGGATGGGGAGCCAAAGCGCTCTTCCACGGACCATGACAGTGTCCACGACGAAACGTGATCCGCCAAAGCGAAGCCGCTTTCGTAGATAGCGGCGCTTGGATCGCTCTCGCGCTTTCCCGCGATCCACTCCATGCTCAGGCTCGCGAGCAATGGGAAATGCTGCGCGGAGCCGGCGCGAGACTTCATACGTCTGTCCCGGTCGTCATCGAGACCTTCACCTTCCTCGAACGCAATGCCAACCGGGACGTAGCGTTGACATGGAAAGAATCGATCTATAAGCCTGGCGCTGTGAAGATTCTGCCCTGCGAGCTGCGCGATCTCGAGCAGGCGTGGGAATTCTTCCGGCGCATCAACTTGCACAAGCTCTCAGCCGTCGACGCCACGAGTTTTGCCATCATGAAGCGGGCACGAATTAGGCTTGCCTATACATTCGATCATCACTTTGCGGTGGTCGGGTTCAGATTGGTGGCTTAGTCCCATGGGTACGACATCGGCGAACCTCGGCGCGCACACGCCGATGATGCAGCAGTACCTTCGCGTGAAGGCCGAGCACCCAGACAAGCTCGTCTTCTATCGCATGGGCGATTTCTACGAGTTGTTCTACGGCGATGCCGAGCGCGCGGCGCCGCTGCTCGACGTCACCTTGACCTCGCGCGGAGCTTCCGCAGGCGCGCCGATCCCGATGGCGGGCGTCCCATACCACGCCGTCGAGCAGTATCTCGCGAAGCTGGTGCGGCTCGGCGAATCGGTTGCCATCTGCGAGCAGGTCGGAGATCCCGCTACTTCGAAGGGACCGGTCGAGCGCAAGGTCACGCGCATCGTGACGCCAGGCACGCTGACCGATGCGGCGCTGCTCGATGCACGGCGCGATTCGCTGCTCGTCGCGCTGCACCCGGCGCGGCAGCGCGTCGGATTGGCCTGGCTCAATCTCGCCGGCGGCCAGTTGCGGCTGCGCGATCTTGCGGCAGGCGAGCTCGGCGCCGAGCTGGAGCGCATCGCGCCGAGCGAGCTGCTGTATCCCGACGGCAATGGCGTCGCGCTGCCCGCGGGCGTGCCGGCGCGCGCGCTGCCGCCGTGGCAATTCGACTCCGACGCGGCGAAGCGCCGGCTCGTCGAGCAGCTCGGCACGCTCGACCTCTCGGCGTTCGGCGCCTCCGATGCGCCGCTCGCTGTGCAGGCCGCGGGCGCGCTGCTGCAGTACGCGCAGTCGACGCAGCAGGCGGCTCTTCGCCACGTGCGCTCGCTCGTCGTGGAGCGCTCGGACGATCATCTCGCCATGGACGCCGCAACGCGGCGCAACCTCGAGATCACCGAGACCTTGCGCGGCGAGCCTGCCCCAACGCTGCTGTCGCTGCTCGACGGCTGTGCGACGCCGGCCGGAAGCCGGCTGCTACGACAGTGGCTCGGCGCGCCACTGCGCGCGCGCGATACGGCAGCCGCGCGCCACGCTGCAATCGCGGAGCTGATCGCCTCGCCCGTGCCGCGCCGCCATCTCGCTGCGGAGCTGAAGCGTACGGTCGATCTCGAGCGCATCGCGGCGCGGGTTGCGCTCGGTACCGCGCGGCCGCGCGATCTCTCGGGATTGCGCGATACCTTGCGGCGCCTGCCTGCGATCCTCGAGTCGATCGCGGGCGTTACTGCACCGCTGCTGGCGCACTGTGCGCATGCGTTGGCCATCGACAAGGCCTGGCTCGCACTCCTCGAGCGCGCCATCGACGAGGAGCCCGCGGCGATCCTTCGCGACGGCAAGGTCATCGCACGCGGCTACGACGCCGATCTCGACGAGCTGCGATCGATCCAGGACGGTTGCGGCGAGTTTCTCGTCGAGCTGGAGAGCCGCGAGCGCACGCGCACCGGCATCGCCAACCTCAAGGTCGAGTACAACCGTGTGCACGGCTTCTACATCGAGGTGACGAACGCCAACGCGCAGCGCGTCCCCGACGATTACCGGCGGCGGCAGACGCTAAAGAACGCCGAGCGCTACATCACGCCCGAGCTGAGAGCCTTCGAGGACAAGGCGCTCTCCGCCGAGGAGCGCGCCCTCGCGCGCGAGAAAACCCTCTTCGATGCGCTGTTGCGCGAGCTCAGCCCCGCGATCCCGGCGCTGCAGGACGCAGCGCTCGCGCTCGCTACGCTCGATCTCCTCGCCGCGCACGCCGAGCAGGCGCAGGGGCTGGGCTGGTCGCAACCGAAGTTCCGCGAATCGCCCGGACTATCGATCCAGGCAGGCCGGCATCCTGTCGTCGAGACGCAGGTCGAGCACTTCATCCCCAACGACCTGGCGCTCGATCCTTCACGGCGCCTGCTGATCGTGACCGGCCCGAACATGGGCGGCAAGTCGACCTACATGCGGCAGGCGGCAGTGATCGCGCTGCTGGCCTGCTGCGGACTCTACGTCCCCGCGCGCGCCGCGGAGATCGGTCCGCTCGATGCGGTCTACACTCGCATCGGTGCGGCCGACGATCTCGCCGGCGGGCGCTCGACCTTCATGGTGGAGATGACCGAGGCGGCGCACATTTTGAATCGCGCAACGCCGGAGAGCCTCGTCCTCATCGACGAGATCGGCCGCGGCACATCGACCTTCGACGGACTCGCGCTGGCCTGGGCAATCGCACGCGACCTCGCGCTGAAGAACCGGAGCCTGACGCTCTTCGCGACGCACTACTTCGAGCTGACCGCGTTGCCCTCGGAGATGGAGGGATGCGCCAACGTGCATTTCGACGCGGTCGAGCACAAGGATGGGATCGTCTTCCTGCACGAAGTCGCGGAAGGACCGGCGAACAAGAGCTACGGCTTGCAGGTCGCGCGGCTCGCCGGCGTGCCCGCCGAGGCGGTGCGCCAGGCGCGGAGCTATCTCGCGCGGCTCGACCGCTTCAGCGCGCGGCGAGATGCGCACGGCGATCTCTTCGCTTCGGGCGATTCGCCCCCGGCCGCATCGCCGGCGGAATCGGCGTTGCGCGAAAAGCTCGCGGCGCTCGATCCGGATGCGCTCTCGCCGCGCGAGGCGCAGGCGGCGCTCTACGAGCTGAAGCGACTGCTCGAATAGGTTGTCATCCCGAGGACCCGAGGGATCTGCTTCTCGGTGGAAGCCAGCACAGCAGATTCCTCGCGCTTCGCGCTCGGAATGACCGTCAATGATGATGCCCGCCCGGCCCATGCACGTGCCCGTGCGCGAGCTCCTCGGCCGTGGCCGGGCGCACGTCGAGCACGGTGCAGTCGAAGCGCAGGCGCTGTCCCGCGAGCGGATGGTTGCCGTCGACGACGACTTTCCCGTCGGCGACGTCGGTCACGACGAATACGCGGAGCTCGCCGCTCTCTTCGCCTTCGCCCTCGGCTTCCTCGAACTGCATCCCGACTTTCACGTCGTCGGGAAAGCGGTCCTCATTTTCGACGCGCACCAGATCCGCGTCGTATTCGCCGAAGGCATCGTCCGGGTCGAGCGTGACCGAGCAGCGATCGCCGGGGCCCTTCTCCGCGAGGGCAGCTTCGATCTTGGGAAAGATGCCGTGATGACTGCCGTGAATGTAGACGATCGGCTGCGCGGATTCCTCGATCAGCTTTCCCTGTGTGGAATAGAGCTTGTAGCTGAGCGTGACGACACTGTCGGCGGAGATGTTCACGATGCGATCCTTGATGGGCCTGCGCGCATTCTACCCTGCGGCGCCGCGCGCACGGGGACCCCTTCCGTCGCCCGAAGTCCTACAATCTGCAGATGCAGCGTGCTCTGCTCGGCAGCCTGACGGCAGCGCAATTCCTGCGCCGTCATTGGCAGAAGAAACCGCTCTTCGTCGCACAGGCGATCGCCGGGTTCGCCGGCGCACTGTCGGTGGACGCGCTCTTCGCGCTGGCGGCGCGCGACGACGTCGAGTCGCGCCTCGTCTTGCGCGAGCGCGGCCGCTGGTCGCTCGAGCACGGACCGTTCACGAAAGCGCAGCGACGCGCGTTGCCGGCGCGCAACTGGACCTTGCTCGTACAGGGCGTGAATAACCACGTCGCGGCAGCCGATGCGCTGCTGCGCCGTTTCGATTTCATCCCCTACGCGAGGCTCGACGACCTGATGGTGACCTTCGCCGTGCCCGGCGGCGGCGTCGGTCCCCACGTGGATTCCTACGACGTCTTTCTCCTGCAGGGCCCGGGCCGGCGGCGATGGCGCGTAAGCCGGCAGCGCGATCTCGCGCTCCAGCCGGGATTGCCGCTCAAGATCCTCAAGCGCTTCCGGCCGCAACGCGCGTGGGTGCTTGATGCCGGGGACATGCTCTACCTGCCGCCGCAGATCGCGCACGAGGGTACCGCGGTCGATGCGTGCATGACCTACTCGATAGGCTTCCGCGCTCCCGCGGCACAGGAGCTTGCAACCGCGTTTGTCGACTGGCTGCGCGATCGCATCGCGGTGGACGGCCGTTACGCCGATTCGGGTCTCGCGGCGAGCCGCGAACCGGCGCGAATCGGCGCCACGCTGCAGCGCTACGCCACCGCAACGCTCTTCCGCGTTCGCTGGAACGAACGCGATGCCGCGCGCTTTCTCGGAAGCTATCTCACCGAGCCCAAATCCCTCGTGCGCTTCGAGCCGCCGGCGCGTCCGGTTAGTAGGGCTTCATTCAATCGCGAGGCGAAGCGGCGCGGCGTACGCTTGGACGCCCGCACGCAGTTGCTCTACGATGAGCGGCATCTCTTCATCAACGGCGAAGCGATGCAGTGGCCTGCTGACTCCACCGGTGGCGCGCTGAAGAAGCTCGCCAACGAGCGCCATCTCGCGGGTGCGGAGCTTCCACGCTCCGCACCGCTCTCCATCCTCTACGATTGGTACTGCGATGGCTGCCTCCACCTCGATTGAATCGCCGGTGCCGCCGCGCATAGCCGAGCTTGCGAGCCTGGCCGAGCAGATCGCGGCGATCGATGAGCTGATCGGACTGGCGCAGCGGCGGATCCGCGTTTTCGATCAGGATCTCTCGCAGACCGCCTGGAACGAGGCCGCGCGCGTCGATCGGCTGGCCACCTTCCTGCGCGAGAGGCGCGGCCGGCGGCTCGACATCATCGTGCACGACACGCATTACCTCGAGAGCGCGTGCCCGCGCCTGCTCGGCTTGCTGCGAACCTACAGCTTCGCCGTAACGATTTATCGCACGGGAACCGAAGCGAAGCTCGCCACCGATCCGCTCGTCATCGTCGACGACCGGCATTACCTGCACCGCTTTCACTTCGAGCAGTTGCGCGCGGCGATGGGCGTCAACCAGCCCGATCAGACGCGGCCGCTCGCGACGCGCTTCGAGGAAATCTGGGCTACCGGCGAGCCGGGACTCAACGCGACCGTGCTCGGGCTGTAGTGAGGCGAGGTTCGCACGGCGACCGTGTGCTACAATATTAACTTCGGGAGGAGACTTTATTGCTGCGTCCCCGGGCACAGGGCCGTGTGATCGCAGACTTTGAAGCGCTTACCGAACCGCGAAGGGCGGGTTCGCCGATGGTTCGCTGAATTCGTACGACTCATTTCATATTCGAGCAAGGGAAAACCTATGACCAAGTCTGTTCTCATCGCTGCCGCGCTGGCGCTCGCGCTCGTGGGCTGCAGCGACAGCAACAAGGCAGCGGCCGACAAGGCCGCCGCAGACGCGAAGGCCGCCGCCGAGAAGGCAGCGACAGCAACCAAGGAAGCTGCGGACAAGGCCGCGCAAGCAACCAAGGAAGCTGCGGACAAGGCGTCGGACGCCATGAAATCCGCGATGCCCGCGCCCGCGCCCGCGGCGCCTGGCGCAGCACCTGCACCGGCTCCCGCGACGCCACCCGAGGATACGACCAAGAAGTAGCCAGTCGGAATCTGTCGAAAAAAGAGCCGGCCCGCGGGCCGGCTTTTTCATTCACACTTGCCGTTCGTCCTGAGCCTGTTCGAAGGACGGACGGCCGCTGTGGTTCGACAAGCCCACCACGAGCGGCCGGCCCTACAGCGGCGCACCGATGCGCTGCGCCACCTCGCGATACTTTTCGATCACGGTGCCGAGATCGCGCCGGAAGCGGTCCTTGTCGAGCTTCTCGTGCGTGCCGTGGTCCCATAGCCGGCAGCCGTCGGGCGTGAACTCGTCGCCGAGCACGAGCGGTCCCTTCGGATCGCTCAAAGGATGCCCGAACTCGAGCTTGTAATCGACGAGATCGATGCCGGCATCGGCAAAGAGTGGCTTCAGCACGCCGTTCACCTTGTGCGTGAGCGCCTTCATCTGCGCGATCTCGTCCACAGTGGCCCAGCCGAGCACGCGAATGTGGTCGTCGTTCACCAGCGGGTCGTGCAGCGCGTCGCTCTTCAGAAAGAACTCGAAAATCGGCTCGGGCAGCCGCGTTCCCTCCTCGATGCCGTAGCGCTTGGCCATCGAGCCCGCGCAGATGTTGCGCACGACGCACTCGATCGGGACCATCTTCATCGCCTTCACCAGCGATTCGCGCTCGTTCAGCATGCGCACGAAGTGCGTGGCCACGCCCGCGGCGGCGAGCTTGCCCATGACGTAAGCGTTGATCTTGTTGTTGGTCTCGCCCTTGCGGTCGAGCTTGGCGAGCTTCGCGCCGTCGAACGCCGAGACGTCGTCGCGATAATCCATCACGAGCAGATGCGGGTCGTCGGTGGCATAAACCGTCTTGGCCTTGCCGCGATAGAGCTCCTGCCGTTTTTCCATCGAAATCTCCATTAGGGCCTGTTAACGCTATGGGCGCAAACGCGAACGGGTGGCCTGGGGCGCCAATCGCGGCAGCCGACGAAGCCAAGACTCGCGGTCTTGGCGAGGAGGGCAACAAAGAGTGGCGCCCCAGACCACCCGTTCCCTCCGGGTTGCTGCCGAAAACGTCCAGCGCTACGTTGCAAAAGCTCGCCGGGTCCCCAACCCGCCTTCGCCTTTGCGCCTTGCGCTGAGCGTTTTCGGCGGTGCAACGCGTTCGTGTCCATAGCGTTAACAGGCCCTAGACGAATTCGCGCCATTCGAAGCCCTGCTCCTGATCGGCCACGCCGATCCACTCCGGATCGCAGTGCACGGCCCGCGCCAGCGCCGCGCGCGCCAGGTCTGGGCGGTTGTTCTCGCGGGAGAGATGCGCCGCGATGAGATGCTTGAGCCGCGAGGTATCGATGCGCGCCAGAAGCTCACCCGCCGCCGCGTTGTCGAGATGGCCGAAGCGGCCCGCGATGCGCTGCTTGAGCGAAAGCGGATAGTCGCCCGCCGCCAAGAGGTCGAGATCGTGATTGCACTCGAGCACGAGCGCGTCGCAGCCCGACAGGCTCGCTTCGACGTGCGCCGTGCTGGTGCCGAGATCGGTCAGCACGCCGAGCCGCCATCGCCCGTCCGAACACACGAACTGCACGGGCTCGCGTGCGTCGTGCGGGACCGGGAAGGGCCGCACTTCGATGTCGCCGATCGCCAGCGCTTCGTGGCTGTCGAAGCTCCTCACCGACGGGAGATCGGCGAACTCATCGGCAACGACCGTCAGCGTTCCGAAGGTTAGCCACACCGCAGTGCCGAATCGCGAAGCAAACGCCGCCACACCGCCGATGTGATCACCATGCTCATGCGTGATCATGATCGCGGTGACCGTCTCCGGCTCCACGCCCGCGCGCTGCAGGCGCGCGATCGAATCTCGAATGCCGAATCCGCAATCGATCAGGATCCGCGTCGCGCCTGCCTCGACCAGGAGCGCGTTGCCCTCGCTTCCGCTCCCGAGCGACGTGAAGCGCACAGTCGGTCAGCGCGTTGGATCGGTGGGGCAGCGCGTCGCCGCACTCACTTGAGCTGATCCTGCAACAACGCGAGGATCTTGTCGCCGTTCGGAGACCGGTCCGCCGCGCCGGACGGATCCTGCACCGTGACGACGCTGCTGGGATCGACCTGCGTGACGACGACACGGTACTGCTCGGGCTTGCCCTTCTCGCTGCTCTTCCAGAACTGAAGCGTCTCGACCCAGCTCTTGCTTTTCGTCGGATCGAGATCGGGATTGGAATAGCGCACGAAGTACAGACCCTTCGAGCGGTCCCTGTCGACGACCGTGAATCCGGTGCGGTCGAGCGCGAGACCCACGCGCCGCCAGGCACGGTCGAAGGAATCGTCGACGACGAGCTTGCTCGCCCCGTCGCCGGCCTTCTCGATCCGCGCTCGCGGAGGCTGCTGCGCGAGCGTTGCCGCTGCGGATGCAGCCTGCGCCGGCGGAGCGCCGAGTTTCACCATCATCCGCTGCAGGAACTCGGCCTCGAGCTCCGGATCGGGCGGGGTAGGCTGCCATTGCCAATCCTCCGGCGAGCCGCCCTTGGTCTTGGTCGGCAGCTGCTGGGCCCCGCGGTGGCTGATGTAGACCTCGACCGTGCCCGGATCGGCGCCGCGCTCGATGCGCGTGCGGAACTTGTCCCGCCGATAGGTATCGGTCAGGAATTCCAGATACTTGGACGTGTACTTCGCCAGCCCTTCCTGCGGAGCGTTGGCGCGGTTCTCGGCCCAGTCGGTCTCCATGATGCCGAGCGCGGGCTGCTCGGTCGCGATGGCGAAGCCGTTGGCCGTCCAGAACTCGTGCACCTGGGTCCACGCTGATTCGGGCGACATCTTCGCGACGATCCAGCGCTCGGAACCGGCTCGGGCCAGGCGCACCTCGGCACTGCGCGGCAGCAGCTCGGTCGTCTTGCCCGCGGCGCGCGCCGCAGCGGCGCCCGAGGCGGTTTGCGTGGCGTAGCGGTCGTCGTAGCTCGGCGCCGTCAGATCGGGCGGGACCTCGAGCGCCGGCGAGCTCGACGCCGACTTGTAATCGATCTTCTTGCCGATCGAGGTGGTGGTTTCGCAGCCCGAGACGAGCACGGCGATCAGCGTTGCGCACAACCCGGCCAAGCCGAGACGTTCGATAGATTTCAAATGCCACATACGAGATTCTCCGTCAGAGACAACCGGCTTCGCGCAGCGCAGCGCGGAGCACATCGTGGTATTGAGCGGCGAGCGGCGTCAGTGGCAGCCGCAAATCGCCTCCAATGAGCTTCATCTCCGCCAGCGCCCATTTCACCGGAATCGGATTCGCTTCGACGAAAAGCTTCCGGTGCAGGGGCAACAGGCGATCGTTCGCTTCTCTTGCGCCGGCGATATCGCCCGACAGCGCGCTCTGGCACATCCGCGCCATGAGCTTCGGCGCGACGTTGGCGGTCACCGAGATCACGCCGTGGCCGCCGATCAGCATCAACGGCAGCCCTACGATGTCGTCGCCGCTGTAGACGGTGAAATCGGACTTGCCCGCCGCGGCGAGCCCGCGCAGCAGCTCGCTGCAGCGTCCGAGATCCGACGTGGCATCCTTGAGCCCGATGATCCCCGGCACTTGCGCCAGGCGCAGCACCGTATCGTTGGCGAGATCGGCAACGGTGCGGCTGGGAACGTTGTAGAGGATGAGCGGCAGATCGACCTTCTCCGCGATCGCGCGGAAGTGCCGGTACAGACCTTCCTGCGAAGGCTTGTTGTAGTAGGGAACGACCGACAGCGAGCTCGTCGCGCCCACCTTCTTCGCGTAGGCGGCAAGCTCGATCGCTTCCGCAGTGGCGTTGCCGCCGGTGCCGGCGATCACCGGGATACGCCGGGCCGCGTGCTCGACCGCGGTCTTGATCAGCAGGCAATGCTCTTCGACGTCGACCGTTGGCGACTCGCCCGTGGTGCCGACGACGACGATGCCGCTGGTGCCGTTCGCGACGTGCCAGTCGATGAGCTTGCGAAGCCCCGCGAGATCGAGCGCCCCGCCGGGCTGCATCGGCGTCACGATCGCGACGAGACTCCCTTTGAGCATCCACACCGTCCGAAAAAGGCGTCATTTTACCCGATTGACGCGCGCGGGGCGCCGGACTCCTCACGTCCCGCGGCCGGGCTTGAGACTGTGTTCGCGCAAGCGAAGTTCAGGCCGGCAGCGCGGGCGGCCAGCTGCGAGCGCGGCCGACTGCGGCAAGGCGCTGCACGACAGCCGTGCGCTCTCCCTCGATGACGCCTTGCTCGAATGCGATCACCGTCAGGCGATCGCGCGCGAGGTCGAGCAGCTCGTCGCGCGCCAGCAGAAAATCGGGATTGCCCGGCTTGCCGAAAGCTTCGTTGCCGGCAGCGAAGGTTTCGTACAGCACAACGCCGTCGTCGGCGAGCGACGCGATGAGATGCGGGAACAACGGGCGATGCAGATACCTGACCGCCACGATGGCGTCGAAGCGCTCGCCGGCGAAGGGCCACGTCCCGGTCTCCAGATCCACGACGCGAGTCTCGACGCCCTTGGTCGATGCGAGGCTTGCGAGCGCAGCGGCATCGCGATCGACGGCGAGCACGTGCGCGCCGCGCGCCGCGAGGAAGAGCGCGTGCCGGCCGCGACCTGCCGCGAGGTCGAGGACCCTCGCGCCGGGAGGAACGAGCGGGGCGAAGCGAACGATCCACGGCGAAGGTGCGAGATCCGCGTCGAGCCTCGAGGAAGCGCTCATCGGCTCGCCTTCCTGCGCACCGGGCGCGAAGGCGGACGCCCTCCCGGAGCAGGTTCCAGCTCGCTCGCGTCGTTGCGAGCTTCCTCGAGCAGCCAGTCGACGAAGGCCTGCGCGCCAGGCCGCTTCGCGGCGTGCGCCGGGCGGATGACGTAATAGGCCCGTGTGGTCGTGTACTTGTTGTCGCGAAAGGGGGTGACGAGCCTTTTCTGGCGCAAGAAACTGTTGATCAGCGGGACGCGGCCAAGCGCGACACCCTGGCCGTCGAGCGCAGCCTGCAACACCTGATCGAACTGATTGAAGCGCAGCGACCCCGCCGGCTTGAGCTCGTGAATGCCGATCGCGGCGAGCCAGGCGGACCAGTTGAGCCACGCGAAACGCCCGCGATCGTCGTCGATGTGCAGCAGCACGTGGCGGGCGAGATCCTCGGGACGCCGGAGCGGCCGCGCCGGATCGCGCGCGAGCGACGGCGCGCAGACCGGCAGCAGGCGCTCGCCGAAGAGCCGCGGCGAGCCCGGCGGCGCCATCGCCTCGTTGCAGTAGCGCACAGCGAGATCGATCTGCTCGCGCTCGAGGTCGACGATCCGGTTGTCGGCCGAGATGAATACGTCGATCGCGGGATGGAGCGCCCGGAATCGCGACAAGCGCGGAACCAGCCACACCGAGGCGAACGGCAGGTTGGTCGACACGGTCAGTGGGTGCGCCGCTTCGTCGCGGCGGATTCTGGCGACGGTGTGCGCCAGCTGCTCGAGCACGCTCTTGGCGGTAACGTGGAGCGCCTGGCCGGCATCGGTCAGGCGCAGCTCGCGATGGCGGCGCTCGAAAAGCGCCGTGCCGAGCTGCTCTTCGAGGGCGAGCACCTGGCGCGACAGCGCCGACTGGGTGAGGAACATCTCCTCGGCAGCGCGCGTGAAGCTCAGGTGCCGCGCCGCGGCCTCGAAGCCCTTCAGCAGATCGAGCGAAGGCAGCCTCGGTTTGCGCCCCGACGCCTTCCCCTGCGCATCATGCATTCCATTTACTCATGCACTCGATGCGAGAAATTCGTTTGAAGCGAAGCGGTGATCAATCGAGAATCGCTCTACAGGCAACCACAACACGCACGAATCCCGAGTCGATTGCCTGCATGCATTATACGCATTCGAAAGGAAAATGCCATGACCGCAAACACTTCCCGTACCCGGCGCACCCGGCACGCGTTCCTGAAGGCGCGCGAAACACTCGTGCTCGACGACGCGCAGGGCACGCTGATTGCCGTGGACAGGGGTTGCGCCTGGGTGACGCTCGAACACGACTTGCGCGATGTCATCCTCGCCCGCGGCATGCGATTCCAGATCGATCGGCGCGGACGCACGATCGTCGCTGCGGAGGCGGACACCAGACTGCGCTTGCTCTCACCGCTGACGCTGCGCGAGCGCGCACAGGCCTGGTTGCGACGTGCCCTGACCGCCTGGGGTCGGCAGATGCGTGGCTCGATGCCGGCGCGGCGCTTCGTTCCCTACGCGTGATCCGGCTCCGAGCTGCTATGCGGATGCCGAAAAGCGCGCGAATGCGATATCGCTTCAGCGCTTCGCGAACGTGATCGCGCTGCCGCTCGCGCCCACCTTGATGGTGTCGCCCGGCACAAAGTTACCGGCGAGGATCTCCCGCGCGAGTGGGTTCTCGATCTGCTGCTGGATCGCGCGCTTGAGCGGCCGCGCCCCGTAGACGGGGTCGAAGCCCTCCTTCGCGACGGTGGCGAGCGCCGCGGGAGCGACGTCGAGCCTGATCTCGAGCTTGGCGAGCCGCGCTTCGAGCGAGCCGAGCTGGATCTTGGCAATCGACTCGATGTTCTTCTCGGACAGCGCGTGGAAGACGACGATCTCGTCGATGCGGTTGATGAACTCGGGCCGGAACGTCGTCTTTACCTCCGCCATGACCGCCATCTTGATCATGCCGTAGTCGTCGCCCGCCATCTGCTGGATCATCTGCGACCCGAGGTTGGACGTCATCACGATCACCGTATTCTTGAAGTCGACGGTGCGTCCCTGACCATCGGTCATGCGACCGTCGTCGAGCACCTGGAGCAGCACGTTGAACACGTCGGGATGCGCCTTCTCGACCTCGTCGAGCAGGATCACGCTGTAGGGCTTGCGCCGCACCGCTTCGGTGAGATAGCCACCTTCCTCGTAGCCGACGTAGCCCGGCGGCGCACCGATCAGCCGCGCGACCGAATGCTTTTCCATGAATTCCGACATGTCGATGCGGATCAGGTGCTGTTCCGAATCGAACAGGAATTCGGCGAGCGCCTTGCACAGCTCTGTCTTGCCCACACCCGTGGGCCCCAGGAAAAGGAACGAGCCATAGGGCCGGTTGGGGTCGGACAATCCTGAGCGTGAACGGCGGATCGCGTCGGAGACGAGCCGCACCGCCTCGTCCTGGCCGACCACGCGCTTGTGCAGCGCCTCTTCCATGTGCAGCAGCTTGTCGCGCTCGCCCTGCATCATCTTGGAGACGGGAATGCCGGTGGCGCGCGACACGACCTCGGCGATCTCCTCGGCGCCGACCTGCGTACGCAGCAGCTGCGGCTTCTTCGCCTGCTCCTTCGCGAGCTTGCTGTCCGCCTTCTTGAGTTGCGCCTCGAGCGCCGGAAGCTTCCCATACTGGAGCTCCGACATCTTCTGCCAGTCGCCCTTGCGCCGCGCCTCTTCCATCTGGAGCTTGATCTTGTCGATCTCTTCCTTGATGTGCTGCGCTCCCTGGACCTGAGCCTTCTCGGCCTGCCAGATCTCGTCGAGATCGGCGTACTCGCGCTCGAGCCGCTTGATCTCTTCCTCGATCGCGGCGAGGCGCTTCTTCGAGGCTTCGTCCTTTTCCTTCTTGACCGCTTCGCGCTCGATCTTGAGCTGGATCATCCGCCGGTCGAGCCGGTCCATCGCCTCCGGCTTGGAGTCGATCTCCATCTTGATCCGCGCCGCGGCCTCGTCGATGAGATCGATCGCCTTGTCGGGAAGGAAGCGGTCAGTGATGTAGCGATGCGAGAGCTCCGCCGCGGCGACGATCGCCGGGTCGGTGATCTCGACGCCGTGGTGGATCTCGTAGCGCTCTTGCAACCCGCGCAGGATCGCGATCGTCGCCTCGACCGAAGGCTCCTCGACCAGCACTTTCTGGAAACGGCGCTCGAGCGCGGCGTCCTTCTCGATGTACTTGCGGTATTCGTCGAGGGTGGTCGCGCCCACGCAGTGCAGCTCGCCGCGCGCGAGCGCGGGCTTGAGCATGTTGCCGGCGTCGATCGCCCCTTCCGCCTTGCCGGCGCCGACCATCGTGTGCAGCTCGTCGATGAAGACGATCGTGCGACCCTCGTCGGCGGCGATGTCCTTCAATACCGCCTTCAGTCGCTCCTCGAACTCGCCGCGGTACTTCGCGCCGGCGAGGAGCTGCGCCATGTCGAGCGAGAGCACGCGCTTGTTCTTCAAACCCTCCGGAACCTCTCCGTTGACGATGCGCTGCGCGAGGCCTTCGACGATGGCGGTCTTGCCGACACCGGGCTCGCCGATCAGCACGGGATTGTTCTTGGTGCGCCGCTGCAGGACCTGGATCACGCGGCGGATTTCGTCGTCGCGGCCGATGACGGGATCGAGCTTGCCGTGGCGCGCGCGCTCGGTGAGGTCAATAGTGTATTTCTCGAGCGCCTGCCGCTGGCCCTCGGCTTCCTGGGAGTCGACGGCGGCCCCGCCGCGCACGGCCTCGATCGCCTTCTCCAGCGACTTGCGCGTGAGCCCGTATTCCTTGGCAAGGCGGCCCGTTTCGCTCTTGTCGTCGGCCAGCGCCAGCAGGAACAGCTCGCTGGCGATGAACTGGTCCCCGCGCTTGGTCGCTTCCCTGTCGGTCAGGTTGAGGAGATTGTTGAGGTCGCGCGAGATCGAGATCTCGCCGCCCTGTCCTTCGACTTTCGGCAGCCGGCCGATCGCCTTGGTGAGCGCGCCCTTGAGCGCCGCGACGTTGACCCCGGCGCGGGCGAGCAGCGAAGCGCTGCCGCCGTCCTCCTGAGCGAGGAGCGCCGCGAGCAGGTGTTGCGGCTCGATGAAGCCGTTGTCGTTGCCGAGCGCCATGCTCTGCGCATCGGCGAGCGCCTGCTGGAGCTTGGTCGTCAGTTTGTCGAGGCGCATGGTGCGATCCGTTCGAGAAGCCTATGTCGAAATGGGGTTTTTCGCCGTACTTTCAAGGCCTGCGCAGCGGCGCGCTGGCTGGATCCGCTCAGACGGCAGGATTGCGCTGGCTGGCACCGGCCCGTTACCATCCTAGCCGCTATGCCTGGCGAGGGGAACCTGAGCAAGGGACCGGTGCGATTGCGGACGCGGTGGGTACGGTTGAGCCCGCTCGGCCGCGACATCGCGCTGATCCTGATCGTGAAGTTCGCCGCGCTCGGATTGCTGTGGTGGGCTTTCTTCAGCCACCCCGTCGCCCCGCACATGTCGGTCGAGGCGTCGCGCGTCGAAGCGCACGTCATTCCTTTCGCGAGTCCCGAGGAGCCCACGCGTGCCACCCATTGAGGTCGTCGAGCTTTCTCGCCTGCAGTTCGCCGTCACGGCCCTGTACCACTTCCTGTTCGTCCCGCTCACGCTCGGCCTGTCGTGGATCCTGGTCATCATGGAATCGGTGTACGTGATGACCGGCAAGGAAATCTATCGCGACATGACCAAATTCTGGGGCAAGCTCTTCGGCATCAACTTCGTCATGGGGGTGACGACGGGGCTCACGCTGGAATTTCAATTCGGGACCAACTGGGCTTACTACTCGCACTACGTCGGCGACATCTTCGGGGCGCCGCTAGCGATCGAGGGATTGATGGCATTTTTCCTCGAGTCCACCTTCGTCGGACTGTTCTTCTTCGGCTGGGAGCGCCTGGGAAAGGTGACGCACCTACTCGTCACTTTCCTGGTGGCGCTCGGCTCGAACCTTTCCGCGGTGTGGATCCTGATCGCCAATGCGTGGATGCAGAATCCGGTCGGGGCGGAGTTCAATGTCGACACGATGCGGATGGAGCTCTCGAGCTTCGCCGACCTTTTGTTCAACCCCGTCGCCGGCGTGAAGTTCGTGCACACGGTCGCCGCCGGCTACGTCACGGCGGCGATGTTCGTCCTCGGGATCTCGTCCTATTACCTGCTCCGGATGCGCGATCTGCCTTTCGCGGTGCGCTCGTTCGCGGTTGCAGCGGGGTTCGGCCTCGCGTCCGCGCTGTCGGTCATCGTACTCGGCGACGAGTCGGGCTATACCACGGGCGAGGTGCAGAAGGTGAAGCTCGCCGCGATCGAGGCCGAGTGGGACACACAGCCTCCCCCGGCCTCGTTCACCGCGTTCGGCTTTCCGGACCAGGCGAGCGCGACGACGCGCTACGCGATCAGGATTCCCTGGCTCATGGGCCTCATCGCAACGCGCTCGGTCGACACGCCGGTGAAGGGCATCAAGGAACTCAAGCGCGATCACGAGGCGCGCATCCGCGGCGGGATGAAAGCCTACGCCGCGCTGCAGAAGCTCCGCGCCGGCGATGTCACGCCGGAGACGAAAGCGGAATTCGAGCGCACCAAGGCGGACCTTGGCTACGGGCTGCTCCTGCGGAAGTACACCGCAAAGGTGGTCGATGCCAGCCCCGAGCAGATCAAGCAAGCAGTCGACGATACGATCCCGCTCGTCGCGCCGCTGTTCTGGTCGTTCCGCCTGATGGTGGGCCTCGGGTTCTGGCTCCTTTTCGTGTTCGCCGCGTCGTTCTACGTGCTGGCGCGCCGCCGCCTGTATCGCAGCCGCTGGCTCATGCACCTGGCGCTGTGGAGCATTCCGCTGCCGTGGCTCGCCGCCGAGCTCGGCTGGATCGTGGCCGAATACGGCCGTCAGCCCTGGTCGATCAGCGAGGTGCTGCCGACGCATCTTTCGGTATCGTCGGTTTCCGTGGGTGAGCTCTACTTCAGCCTCGCGGGATTCATCTTCTTTTACACCGCGCTTCTCATCGTCGAGCTGTACCTGATGTTCAAATACGCTCGCGAGGGTCCGTCCGGGTCGGACGGGCATCACGCCCACCAGGCCGCCGCGGGGGCCGCGCCATGATCTACGTCTTCGATTACGCCACGCTCAAGCTCATCTGGTGGCTGTTCATCGGCTTGCTGCTCGTCGGCTTTGCCATACTCGACGGCTTCGATCTCGGCGTGGGCGTGGTGTTGCGCTTCATCGGACGCAGCGACGATGAGCGGCGCGTCATGCTCAACGCGATCGGCCCGACCTGGGAAGGCAATCAGGTCTGGTTCATCACCGCGGGCGGAGCCACCTTCGCGGCCTGGCCGCTCGTCTATGCGACCGCCTTCTCCGGGTTTTACGTGGCGCTGCTCCTGACACTGTTCGCTCTGTTCTTTCGTCCGGTGGGGCTCGAGTATCGCAGCAAGCTCGCCGACCCGCGCTGGCGCAACGCGTGGGATTGGGGGCTGTTCGTCGGCGGGCTGGTGCCGGCGCTGATCTTCGGCGTGGCCTTCGGCAACCTCCTGCAGGGCGTGCCGTTCCACTTCGACGGCGATCAGCGCGTCTTCTACACGGGTTCGTTTTTCGGCCTGCTGAACCCGTTCGGCCTGCTCGCAGGGCTCGTGAGCGTCGCCATGCTGGCCATGCACGGCGCGGTTTACGTGCAGCTGCGCACCGAGGGCGATCTGCAGGCGCGCGCGCGGCGCGCAGCGCTCATGTGCGGCGCCGTGTTCCTGGTCGCGTTCGCGATCGGCGGCGGGTGGATCGCCAGCGGCATCGACGGCTTTCGTATCGTAACGATGCCTACCGCCGACAGTGCGTTCACTCCGCTGGCCAAGACGGTGGAGCGCGTCCCCGGCGGCTGGCTCGGCAACTATGGCCAGTATCCGTGGATGATTCTGGCGCCGGTGCTTGCATTTGCCGGAACGCTGCTCGCGCTCGCGGCGTCGTGGGCGCGGCGCGCCGGGGCCGCGTTCGTGCTGTCGTGCGTCGGCGTGGCCGGCGTCGTGTTCACGGCAGGATTGGCGCTCTTCCCATTCATCATGCCTTCATCGAGCGACCCCCGGAGCAGCCTGACGGTCTACGATGCGGTTTCGAGCTACCGCACGCTGCAGATCATGTTCTGGGTGGTGCTCCTCTTCCTGCCGATCGTGATCGCCTACACCGCCTGGGTTTATCGCGTGATGCGGGGCACGGTCACCGAAAAGGCGGTCCGCGAAAGCGGGCATTACTAGGAGCGACGCCGCATGTGGTACTTCACCTGGATTCTCGGCGTCGGAGCGGCGCTGGCGTTCGGCATCATCAACGTCATGTGGCTCGAAGCATCCTATGCGTTCGGCCATCTGGACGAAGACGACATCTACCGGCGTTTCGGGAGCGGGAAAAAGCCCGGCCCGGATGGCGTCTGAGAACGGCTGAGGCGCGCACCCGGGCACGAGCGGCTTTCAGGCGCGGGCGCCAAGGGCGGCGGCCGGTCAACCTGGATCGGGCTACTGCCCGACGATCTGCGGCTTGAGCGAGCCCAGCGTCGCGAGCAGCTCGCCCTTCTCCTTTTCCGGAACCTTGAACTTGTCGAGCGACTTGACCAGGTCCTCGACCAGCGCGTTGAAATCGGCGTCGGTGATGCCCATGCCCTTGTGCGCGGTGCGCATGTCCTTGCCGGTGTAGGCGCACGGGCCGCCGCTCGCCTGGCAGATCTGGTCGACCAGGTTGCGCTTGAGGTTGGGGATGTTGGCCTTGGCGAAGAAGCCGTTGATGCGCTTGTCGGCAGCGACGTTGCCGACGAAATCGTCGACCACGGCAGTGATGGCGCCCTTCCCGCCGAGCCGGTCGTAGAGCGATTTCTGCGGCGTCATGCCCATTTGCTGGCACGCGCCGAGCGCGAGCGCAGCGATCAGGGCGAGCGGGAATGCGATCCTTCGTAGCACGGCGTTCATGCGGTTCTCCTCTTGTTGCGGGTGGTGGGTCAGGTTGTCCTGCATCCCCTTATACGGACCACGGCGCCGGCCGGATGCGCATCATGGCGGACGGGCTCTCTGGCCGCGTCGCCGTGCTAGCATCGGAGAAGAGAGCCATGAAGCCGGACCGTTCCGAAACACCGTTTCAAGAACGCGATGCCAAGTCCCCGCCGCCGGCGAGCTTCCTCAAGGTGCTGGGCGCCGTCTTCTCAAGCTTCTTCGGAGTGCGCAAGCGCTCGGCCGGCGAGCGCGACGAGGTCAGTATCAAGCTCCATCACGTGATCATCGCCGGGCTGCTCGGTGCGGCCATGCTGGTTGCCGCCGTGGCGACGCTGGTGGCTTTCATCACCCGCAAGGGATAACTCCTGCGATTGTCATTCCGAGAAGCGAACCGACGAGGAGTCTACTGGTGGGTGGTTGTCATCCCGAGGAGCACGGCGACGAGGGATCTGCTGCCGGGAGCTTCAGGTTGATGTAACAGCGGATCCCTCGCTGCGCTCGGGATGACGCTAGCGCCGAAGCTCCGCGCGGACGAGCGCGACCTGCTCCGCTGCCGCGGCGAGCTCGGTGTCCGTGGTAAGCACGTCCGGGCACAGCCGCAGGTAATCGCCGCGCGCGTCGCCGTGGATGCCCATGCGCTCGAGCGCCTGCACGAGCGCGGACGGGTCGCGGTCGCGGACGACAAGGAACGCCCCGCGATCTTCACTGCCGCCCTCCGCCTCGACGCCGCGCTCGGCGAGCAGGCTCACCAGCCGCTTCTGCTGCGCGAGCGAATACGCGCGCAGGCGCGCGACACCAATCTCGAGCGTGAACACCTGTCCGGCGCGCGCCTGATACCAGGTCAGGATCGGAGGCGTGGATTCGAGGAAGGCGTCGCCGCCTTCGGCAAAAGCGATGGGTTCGGGTCGCTCGTAACGAAACGGCTCGCGCTTGGCGAACCAGCCGATGTCGAGCGTGACGAGCGAGCCGTCGAGATGCCGCGGATGGAGATACAGATAGCACGCGCCCGGTCCTCCGCGCAGATACTTGTAGCTCCCGCCGATCGCGAAATCGACGTCGAGCCCATGAAGGTCGATTGGAAACACACCGGCCGAGTGATAGACGTCCAGGAGCACGCGGCCGCCCTGCGCGTGCGCCGCCTCGATGAGTGCGGGCAGCGCGGGCAGGACCTGTCCGCTGTTGAACACGACCTGCGACACGACCAGGAGATCCACACGCTTGCTGATCGCCGCCAGCAGGTCCTCCTGGGCGAAGAGCCCGTCCCCGCGCGCTTCGACGAAACTGAGCGCGATGCGTCCGCGCCGCGCGTACTGGCGCAGGATCACGTCGATCGAGTCGAACTCCCCACGCGTGGCGACGACCCTCGGCACCGTGGCGTAACTGTTAAGGATCGCGCGCAGACCCTGCCCCGCGCTCGTCTTGGGAACGATGCAATCGGTGCGCGGCGCGCCGAGGAGCCGCGCGAGGCGCGAGCGATACGCCTCCATTTCCGCCGACCACTGTTCCCAGGCGTCGCCCAGACGCGTCTGCCACAGCGCAATCGCTTCCGCCACGTCCGCCGCAGTGACGTCGAGAGGCCGGCCGAGCGAATGATTGGCGAGATCGATCGCGGATCGCCGGCGCTCGAGCACGCGCGAAAAGAGCGGCGCGATGTGCGCCGCGATGCCCACCTCGGTCAGCGGGCCCGCGCCCAGCGCGGCGACCGCGCGCTCGATCACTTGGGGCCTGCTCCGATCGCCGTACGCACGTCGATCAGCTCCGGGAAGAAGCTGTGGTCGAGCACGCGCTTGAGAAACGGCGCACCCGAAGACCCGCCCGTGCCCGGCTTGTGGCCGATGATGCGCTCCACCGTCTTCAGGTGCCGGAAGCGCCAGAGCTGGAAGCTTTCCTCAACGTCGACGAGCTTCTCGCACATGTCGTAGGCGTCCCACCAAGCTTTCGGATCGTCATAGATCGTCTTGAACACGGCAACGAGGTCGGCGTTGCGTCGATACGGCTCTCTGAAATCTCGCTCCACGCACTCGCGCGGCACCGGCAGCCCGCGCCGCGCGAGATGGCGCAGGAATTCGTCGTAGAGCGAGGGTGCGTGCAGCAGCGCATCGAGTTCCGCGAATGCGGCGGCGTCGTGCCGGAACACGTCGAGCATCTGCGCGCTCTTGTTGCCGAGCAGAAACTCGATGGCGCGATATTGCGCCGACTGAAAACCCGAGGAGCTTCCGAGCACCGGGCGGAACGCCTCGTATTCGGACGGCGTGAGCGTCTCCAGCACCGCCCATTGCTCGAAGAGCTGCTTCTGGATGAGCTTCACGCGCGAGAGAATCTTGAAGTTCGCCGCGAGCTGGTCCGCCCTGACCTGGCGCACGGCGGCCTTGAGCTCGTGGATCATGAGCTTCATCCACAGCTCGGAGGTCTGGTGCTGGATGATGAAGAGCATCTCGTCGTGCCGCGGCGGAGTATCGGCCGAGCCGGACAGCGGCTGCTGCGCGGAGAGCAGCAGGTCGAGGCGCAGGTAGCCGGCGTAGCTCAGCCGGTCGCGAAAGTCGGTGACGATGCCCGGTTCGAGGCGGTCCGTGCTCATGTTCGGTGGGCGATGCGATGCGAAGCGGACAGGATATCAGCCGAGCTGCCGCAGCACGGCAAGCGGCGGCTGACGCACGGTGCTGCGCGTGCCCAGCCACCCCGCGACGGCCACGCACGCGGCCGCGCCCACGATGCCTACGAGCCACAGGCGCAGGCTCCACGTAAACGGGATCTGGAACACGCGATCCGCCAGCACGTAGCCGACGATCGTCGCGCCCGTGGCGGCGAGGAGCCCGGCGAGCGTACCGAGCGCGAGAAATTCCGCCACCTGCGCGGCGGAGAGCTGGCGGCGGCTCGCGCCCAGCGTGCGCAGCACCGCCGCGTCGAATCGGCGCTCGTCCTGTGTGGCGGCGATCGCCGCTTCGAGCACGAGCACGCCGCCCGCGAGCGTGAACAGGAACACGAACTCAATCGCACGCGCGACATCGTCCATGATCGACTGCACCTGGTGCAGCAGCTCGCCCACGTCGATCACGAGCACGTTCGGAAACTCGCGCACGAGCGCAGTGAGCCAGGCGGCGTTGCCGCTCTCCACGCGCAGCGCGGCGATGTAGGTCTTGGGCAGCGCTTCCAGCATCCCCGGCGGCATGAGCGCGAAGAAGTTCACGCGGAAGCTGTCCCAGTCGATCTTGCGCAGGCTCGTGACCTTCGCGCTCACCCGCGTGCCGGTCACGTCGTAGCTGAGCGTGTCGCCAAGCTTGATGCCGAGCGTCCCGGCGATGCCGTCCTCGAGCGAGGCTTCACCCGTTGCGCCCGGCTTCCACCACGCGCCGGCAACCACGCGGTTGCCGCGAGGAACCGCCTCGGCCCAGGAGAGATTGAACTCGCGCTCGCCGAGCGCCCGCGCGCGACCCTCGGGGAGCTTCGAGGTATCGAAGGGCTTGTCGTTGATCGCGACGAGCCGTCCGCGCACCATCGGCAGCATGGTTGCGTCGAGCTTCAACTCGCGCTGGAGCAGCGCGCGCACGCCGTCGATCTGATCGGGCAGCACGTTGACGAGAAAGGTGTTCGGCGCATCCGGCGGCAGGCTCGCGCGCCAGTTGGAGAGCAGGTCCGCGCGCACCATGGTGAGGAGCAGCAGCGCCATCACGCCCATCCCCAGCGCTCCGATCTGCAGGCTCGAGCCGAGCGGCCTCCGGCGCAGGTTGGCGAGCCCATAGCGCCAGCTGTAGCCGCGCTGCGGCAAGAGTCGCAGAAGCGCGATGGCGAGCCACGCGGCGCCGGCGGATGCGGCGAGGAGTCCCGCGATGCCGCCGATCATGATCGCGCCGGTCTTCAGGTCCGGGGCCTGTCCCGCGATCAGCGCGGCGATGGTGGCCGCGCCGACGACGTAGGCGAGACTTCCTCCCGTGCGCGGCATCCCCAGGTCGCGCCGCAGCACGCGCAGCGGCGGCACGCGCGAGAGCGCGATGAGCGGCGGCAGCGCGAAGCCGAAGAGCAGCGCCAATGCCGTGAGTGTGGCGCCCAGCGCCGGTGTCCATCCCGGCGGCGGCAGCTCGCTGCGGATCAGCGCACCGAGGAAGAAGACCAGCAGCTGCTGTCCGGCAAGCGCGATCAAGACGCCCGCGATGCTCGCGCCCAGACCCAGCACGAGGAACTGCAATGCGAAGAGCGCGAGCGCCTGTCCCTGCGGCGCCCCGAGACAGCGCATCATCGCCGCCGCATCGAGATGCCGGCGCAGATAACGCGATGCGGCGAGCGCGACCGCGACGGCGGCGAGAATCACGGCGACCAGCGCGGCGAGCCCGAGAAAGCTGTCGGCGCGCTCGAGCGTCTGCCTCAATTCCGGACGCAGATCACGGATCGACTCCAGCCGCTGACCGCGCGCCAGGCGCGCGGCGGCCCAATCACGAAATGCGTTCACGTCGCGGCCGGCGACGAGCAGCCGGTACGACGCGCGATTGCCGGGTTGCAGCAGCTTTGTCGCCGGCACGTCGTCGAGATTCATCAGCAGCCGCGGACCGAGACTCAGCAGTCCACCCACGACCTCCGGGTCCTGCTGCACGATCGCGCCAACGGTCAGCGTCGATTCTCCGACCGCGAGCCGCGAACCCTTCTCCACGCCGAGGCGCGCCGCGAGCCGCTGGTCGACCCAGGCTTCGCCGCGCGCAGGGACGCCGGTCGCGGGACGCCCGTCGGGCGTCGTCGGATCGACCAGCGTGATCGTGCCGCGCAGCGGATAGCCTGCGCCGACTGCCTTCACGTCGGTGAGCACGGCGTCGTTCGTCTTCGCCTCGCTCGGCTGCACCATGCTGTTGAAGCGGATCGCATTGACGACGGCCAGTCCACGCGTGTGCGCCTCGCTGGCGAATTCCGGCGGCAGCGGTCGATCGGCCGACACCATGAGGTCGGCGCCGAGGAGCAGATTGGCTTGCGAGGTCAACGCGCCCTTCACGCGATCGGTGAAGAAGCCCACCGTTCCCACGCTCGCCGCGGCGAGCACAAGCGCCGCGATCAGCACCGAGAGCTCGCCGGCGCGCCAGTCGCGTGACAGGAGCCGCAACGCCAGCCGGAAAGTGTTGGCGATGTTCATGCCTCGCCTCGCTCGTCGCTGACCAGCTTGCCCGCGGCGAGCGAGAGCCGTCGTGCGCAGCGCGAGGCGATGTCGGCGTCGTGCGTCACGAGGAGCAGCGTCGTTCCCCGCTCGCGGTTCAGGCGAAACATCACTTCGGCCACCTCGGCGCCGGTCGCGCGATCGAGATTGCCCGTCGGCTCGTCGGCCATCAGGACCTGCGGCTCGCCGGAGAAGGCGCGCGCGATCGCCACGCGCTGCTGCTCGCCCCCGGAGAGTTGCTTCGGATAATGCGTCAGGCGCCCGGCGAGCCCGACTCGCTCGAGCCAGTTGCGCGCCCGCGCGGGCGCGTCGCGCGCACCGGCCAGCTCCAGCGGAAGCATCACGTTCTCGAGCGCGGTAAGCGCAGGCAACAATTGAAACGATTGGAACACGAAGCCGACCCAGCGCTGGCGCAATGCGGCGCGCGCGTCCTCCGACAATCCGTTCAAGGCGCGATCGCCGAGCCACACTTCGCCCGTGCTCGGACGGTCGAGGCCCGCGAGCAGTCCCAGCAGCGTCGTCTTCCCCGAGCCGGAGGCGCCGAGGATTGCCACCGTCGCGCCGCGCTCGACCTCGAAGCTCACCCCATCGAGAATCGTGAGCGGGGTCTCGCCACTCATCACGGTCTTGCCGAGATCGCGGGCGCGGATGACGAATTCGGGCATTGGCCGGACAGTTTACAATGCCGCGTGGAC
This sequence comes from Casimicrobiaceae bacterium, assembly GCA_035501215.1. Lineage (GTDB taxonomy): Bacteria > Pseudomonadota > Gammaproteobacteria > Burkholderiales > Casimicrobiaceae > PALSA-1003. The sequence continues at coordinate 24,501 of DATJWL010000190.1, read as the reverse complement.
TTGTCGTTGCGTTTGCTCCGTCCCGCCGTCCGCGCCGCGGCTGTCTTCCTCGCGTTGTTCCTCTGGACGCTCGCCGCGCAAGCGGCGCCGCCGGTGATCCTCGTCGTCGGCGACAGCATCTCCGCGGGCTACGGCCTGCCGGCAGGCGCGGGCTGGGCCACGCTGTTGCAGCAACAGCTCGCGGCGGAGCATTACCCGCATCGCGTCGTGAACGCGAGCATCAGCGGCGATACGACCGCCGGCGGCCGCGCGCGATTGCCAGGCCTGCTCGAGGCGAACCATCCCGCGATCAGCGTGATCGAGCTGGGCGGCAACGACGGCTTGCGCGGTGGCAGTCTCGACGCGATGGCGAGCAATCTCGATGCGATGACCGTCGCCGCGCAGAAGGCGGGCTCGCGCGTGCTGATCGTCGGAATCCGCCTGCCGCCGAACTACGGCGCCGATTACGTGCGCCGCTTCGCTGCGATCTACGGCGAAGTCGCCGCCAGGCGCAAGACCGCGCTCGTCCCGTTTCTCTTCGAGGGCTTCGGCGACGACAATGCCATGTTCCAGCCCGATCGCATCCACCCGGTCGCCGCCGCGCAGACGAAGCTCCTCGACAACGTATGGAGCGCGCTGAAGCCGATGCTCGGCGCGCCCGCGAAAGAGAAATGAGCGCACCGGATCCTGGCGTCCGCCGCGTGAGCGTCGCGGCGCTAGCCGACTATCCGGACCGCGTCGACGTGCGCAGCCCCGCGGAGTTCGCGCTCGATCACGCGCCCGGCGCGGAGAATCATCCGGTGCTCGACGACGCGGAGCGTGCGCGCATCGGCACGCTTTATGCGCGCTCGCCGTTCGAAGCGCGCAAGCTCGGTGCGGCCATTGTTGCGCGCAACATCGCGAGGATGCTCGAGACGGCGTTCATGACGCGCCCCCGCGAGTGGCGGCCGCTCGTGTATTGCTGGCGCGGCGGCCAGCGCAGCCGCGCGCTCACGCAAGTGCTGCTCGAAGTCGGCTGGCGCGCCGCGCAGCTCGAGGGCGGCTACCGCGCCTACCGGCGGCATGTCGTCGCGGAGCTTGCACGCATGCCATCGCGCTTCGACTTCGTCGTCATCTGCGGGCTCACCGGCTCGGGCAAGAGCCGGCTCCTTGCGGCGCTCGCCGACGAGAGTGGGCAGACGCTCGACCTCGAAGGCATCGCGCGGCATCGCGGCTCGCTCCTCGGCGACCTCCCCGGTGACCCGCAGCCGTCGCAGAAGTGGTTCGAGAGCCAGCTCCACGATGCACTGGCGAGGCTCGATCCCGCGCGGCCGGTGTACGTCGAGTCGGAGAGCCGGAGGATCGGCGCACTGCAGTTGCCGGAGACGGTCGTGGCGCGCATGCACGAGGGCCGCCGCGCCACGCTCGTCACGCCACGCGCGCAGCGCGTGGCGCTGCTCAAGGAAGAGTATGCGCATTTCTTCAGCGCGCCGGAACAGCTCACGCAGCGCCTCGCCGCGCTCACCGAGCTGCGCGGCAAGGCGACGGTCGCGCGCTGGAGCGCGATGGCCGCCGCCGGCGAATGGGATCCACTGATCGCGGAGCTGCTCGAAGCGCATTACGATCCGACCTACACGCGCGCGCTCGAGCGCAATTTCCCTCCCGGCGCGAACGCCTTGACAATCGAGCTGCAGCGGACTTCGCGCGAGGGCTTCCGCGCACTCGCGCGCGAGCTGCGCGCCGGCGTGGAAGCCGGCGCGGCCGTTTCGAGCTGAACGATGTCGCGCTGCGCCTTCCGCATCGTCAACGTCTTCGCCGAGGCGCCGCTCGCGGGAAACCCGCTCGCCGTTTTCGAGGACGGACGCAACCTCGACGACGCGACCATGCAGGCGCTCGCGCTGCAATTCAATCTCTCCGAGACGACTTTCATCCTGCCCTCGACGCGAGCAACGGCGCGAGTGCGCATCTTCACGCCGAGCTTCGAGATGCCGTTCGCGGGACATCCCACGCTCGGCACGGCGCACGTCGTGCGCGCACTGAGGGAAGCCGGCGATGCGGTAACGCTCGAAATGCAGGCCGGCGTGATCGCGGTGCGGGCGGAGGAGAGTCGCTGGACGCTTGGAGCGAACGCGCCGCGCACCCGCCCGGTCGCCGCTTCGCGCGCGGAGCTTGCCGCGATGCTCGGGCTCGAGGTGAGCGATCTGGGAGCCGATGCACTGTGGGTCGACACGGGCAGCGAGCAACTCGTCATTCCACTCGCGAGTGCCGACGCGGTGCGCCGCGTTTCCCCGCGTGCGGAGTTGCTCGCCCGGCACGCGAGCACCACGCTCCCGGGTGGAACGTCGCGCTCCATGGCCTACGTCTGGGCGGAGAGCGCGCCCGGACGGGTGCTATGCCGCTTCTTCTTCCTGAAATACGGCGCCGTGGTCGAGGACCCGGGGACCGGATCGGCCTGCGCGAATCTCGGCGGATGGCTTGTCGCCACCGGCGCGAAGCGTCCGTGCGCGCTGACGCTCGATCAGGGCGAAGCGGTCGGACGCCCCTGCAGGCTCGGCCTCACGGTCGACGAAGGCGGCGCGATCTTCGTCAGCGGCCGCGTGATCGAGCTGGGACGCGGCGCGATCGAGTTGTAGGTTTCACTCTGCCGCCGCCGCAACGTGCCGTTACACATTGCAACGGTGCCAGCGTCAACACTCGGCTAGACTCGAGCGTTGTGGGTGGCAAACGCCCAGTTGCGTCCATGCGAATCGCGCTCGTCCTTGCTTCACTCTGCTTGCTCGCCGCGCTCACGCCGCCGGCGGGCGCGTCGGCCCCACTGTCCTACGATGACGCGCGGCACCTGCTGAATCGCGCCGGCTTCGGCGCCACCGACGCGGAGATTCGCCGCTACGTCGGCATGACGCGCGAGGACGCGGCGCGCAGGCTCCTCGTCGAGACGCGCACGCAGGCTGCCACGCCTGCGCCGGCGTGGACCTCGGCGCCGGGTCCCTTGCGCTATCCCCGTGGCGGCGACAAGGCCACGGAAGCCGAGCGCAAGGCCTTCCAGCAGGAGCAGCTGCGCGAAGGGCTGGAGCTGCGCGGCTGGTGGCTCGAGGAGATGGTGACCACGTCCTCGCCGCTCACCGAGAAGATGACCCTCTTCTGGCACAACCATTTCGTCTCGAGCCAGCAGAAGGTGCGTATCGCCGAGCTCATGTACCGGCAGAACGTCACGCTGCGCGCCAACGCGCTCGGCAACTTCGGCGCGCTGCTGCACGCAATCGCGCGCGATCCGGCGATGGTCATCTATCTGGACAGCGCGCAGAACCGGAAAGGCACACCGAACGAGAATTTCGCTCGCGAAGTGATGGAACTCTTCACGCTCGGCGAAGGGCACTACCGCGAGCAGGACATCAAGGAAGCCGCGCGCGCCTTCACCGGCTGGAGCCTCGATCGCGACACCGGCACCTTCGTGTTCCGCCGCTTCATTCACGATTATGGCAGCAAGACCGTGCTGGGCAAGACCGGCCATTTCGACGGCGACGAGGTGCTCGACATCCTCCTCGCTAGGGCCGAGACCGCGGAGTTCGTCACCCGCAAGCTGTGGCGCGAGTTCGTCTCGCCCGATCCCGACGACGCCGAGGTGAAGCGCATCGCCGCGCGCTTCCGCGTTTCCGGCTACGACGTCAAGGCCGCGTTGTTCGCGCTCCTCACTTCGGACGCGTTCTACGCCGCCGAGAACCGCGGCGTCCTGGTCAAGTCCCCGATCGACCTCGTCGCGGGCACTCTGCGGCAATTCGATTTGCGGCCGGGACAGCCGATCCCGTTCGCGGTCACCGCGGCGGCGATGGGCCAGAACCTCTTCTCGCCGCCGAACGTGAAAGGCTGGCCGGGCGGCGAAGCGTGGATCAACGCGAGCACGCTCCTCGCGCGCAAAGCTTTTCTCGACCGCCTGTTCCGTGCCGACGACCCCGCAGGGCGGATGCAAGCCGTGAATCAGCCTTTGGCGATCGCCGCCGTCCCAAAACAGACCGCGGCACCCAACGGCGCGCAGGACACTGAGATGGGGCGGCAGCTTCGCTTCATGCAGGCGATGGAGCGCGGGCTCGCGAGCGTGCGGTTCGACGGCAACGCCTGGCTTGCGCGCTTGAGCGGAGCCGAAGGCGGGCCCGAAGACATGCGGGACCGCGCGCAGGCCGCCACGCGCCTGCTGCTCGCCCTCGCGCCGCAGACCCCGCACGAGCCCACCGACGAGCCGCTTGCCCTGGTGCGCCACGTCGTGCTCGATGCCGCGTACCAGTTGAAGTGAAACGCGTGGAGCCGCGCATGGACCGCCGCGCATTCGTGAAGCTGCTCTCGTCCGTCTCACTCTTGCCGATCGCGCCGACGCTTGCGTTCGCGGGCGCGCCTGCCGGCGCGGACTATCGTCGCCTGCTGGTGCTGATCGAGTTGAAGGGCGGCAACGACGGCTTGAACACGCTCGTGCCTTACTCCGACGGCGCGTATTACGCGCTCAGGCCGAAGCTCGCGATCGCGCGCGACCAGGTGGTACAGCTCTCCGACACGGTTGGCCTGCACCCCGCGCTCGCGCCCTTGCTGCCGTTCTGGAACAAGCGCGAGCTGGCGATGCTGCAGGGCGTGGGCTACCCGCAGCCGAATCTCTCGCACTTCCGCTCGATCGAGATCTGGGACACGGCCTCGAAGAGCGAGGAATACTTGCAGGACGGCTGGCTCACGCGCACTTTCGCCGCGGTGCCCACGCCGGCTGCGTTTGCCGCCGACGGCGTGATCGTCGGCTCTCCTGATCTGGGTCCGCTCGCCGGCGGCGGCACGCGTGCCATCGCGCTTGCCAACACCGAGCAGTTCCTGCGCCAGTCGCGGCTCGCCATCCCGGAAGGACAGTCCCACAACAAGGCGCTGCAGCACATCCTGAAGGTCGAGGCCGACATCGTGCAAGCGGCGGCGCAGCTCAACGCCGACTACGCGTTCACGACCGAATTTCCTCAAGGCCTCTTCGGCAACGCCATCAAGTGCGCGTGCCACGTCATTGCCAATCGCGCCCGAGTGGCGGTCGTGCGCGTGACGCTCAACGGCTTCGACACGCACAGCGGCCAGCTCGGCACGCAGGCACGGCTGCTCGTCGAGCTCGCAGGCGGCATCGTCGCGCTCGCGAGCGCGCTGGAGGAGCTCGGCAAGTGGAAGGACACGCTCATCATTTCCTATGCCGAGTTCGGCCGCCGGCCCAAGGAGAATCTCTCCAGCGGCACCGATCACGGGACCGCCAGCGTGCATTTCGCGCTCGGCGGACGCGTCGCCGGCGGACTCTACGGCGAGCAACCGCGCCTCGACCGGTTGTCGGGCGACGGCAATCCTGCTTACGCGATCGATTTCCGCAGCGTCTACGCGACGGTGCTCGATCGCTGGTGGGGCGTGGCCTCTTCGGGACCGCTCGGCGGGCGGTTCGATGCGTTGCCGATCCTGCGCGCGTAGCGCGCTTCGCAGGAGAGAACAGGCGAGGAGTTACCGCACCGCAGGCGCGGCAACGGCGTCCCACGCCGCCAGGAACTCCCGCCAGTGCGGCTCTTTCGAGGCCGCGATCTTCTCGCGCGCGAGCGAGATTTCGCTCGTATATTGCTCGGGAGTGAAGCATCCGCGCAGAAGCTGGAAGCGCAGATAGACGAGATAAGTGTTCAATACGTCGGTCTCGCAATAGCGGCGGATCTCCTCGATGCGCCCCGCGTCATAGGCCGCGCGAACTTCCGAACCGTCGAAACCGAGCTTGCCGGGAAACCCGGAGAGGCGCGCCATCTCGTCGAGCTTGGCGTAGTTGCGCGGCTGGTACATCGCGAGAACGTCCATCAGGTCGAGGTGGCGCGTGTGGTAGCGCCCGAGGTAGCTGTTGTACCTGAAGTCGCGATCCTCGTCGCCCCATTCCCAGAACCTCGACGCGCTCACACCGTGAATGAGCGCGCGATGATTGAGCACTGGGAGGTCGAAGCTGCCGCCGTTCCACGACACGAGCTGCGGAGTGTGCTTGTCGATCAGATCGAAGAAACGGCGGATCAGCTCGGCTTCGGTGTCTTCGATGGCGCCGACTGAGGCGATGCGCAGGCCGCCCTCCTCCCGCAGCGCGCAGGCGATCGCGACGATGCGCTGGAACTGCGGCGGGAGGAAGTCGCCTCCTGTCGCGGCGCGGCGCTGCTGCAGCACCCAATCGAGGACGTCGGCGTCGGTCAGGCTCGACGGGAGCGCGTGCACACGGCGCAGCCCGGCCACATCGGGAACCGTTTCGATGTCGAAGACGAGCGTTGGCGTCATCAGCCCGGAAAGACACCGGTCGAGAGGTAACGATCGCCGCGATCGCAGACGATGAAGACGATCGTTGCGTTCTCGACCTCGCGCGCGATGCGCAGCGCCACTGCGCACGCCCCGCCCGAGGAGATGCCGGCGAAGATGCCTTCCTCGGCCGCGAGCCGCCGCGCCATGTCCTCGGCCTCGGCCTGCGAAATGTACTCGAGCCGGTCTACGCGTTTCGCATCGTAGATCTTCGGCAAATAGGCTTCCGGCCACTTGCGGATGCCCGGAATCTGCGAGCCCTCGGAGGGCTGGCAGCCGATGATCGCGATGGCCGGGTTCTTCTCCTTCAGGAATTTTCCGGCGCCCATGATCGTGCCGGTGGTGCCCATGCTCGACACGAAGTGCGTGATGCGTCCCTCGGTGTCGCGCCAGATTTCCGGCCCGGTCCCCTTGTAGTGCGACAGCGGATTGTCGGGGTTGGCGAACTGGTCGAGGATGATGCCCTTGCCTTCGGCGCGCATCTTCTCCGCGACGTCGCGCGCGGTTTCCATGCCGCCCGCCTTCGGCGTGAGGACGATCTCGGCGCCGAAGGCGCGCATGGTGTGGCGCCGCTCGAGCGACAGGTGCTCCGGCATCACCAGCACCATCTTGTAGCCGCGCATCGCCGCGGCCATGGCGAGCGCAATGCCGGTGTTGCCCGAGGTCGGCTCGATCAGCGTGTCGCCGGGCTTGATCGTGCCGCGCTTCTCGGCTTCGACGACCATCGACAGCGCAGGCCGGTCCTTGACCGAGCCCGCGGGATTGTTGCCTTCGAGCTTGGCGAGCAGCACGTTGCTCGTCGCGCCGGCCAGGCGCTGCAGCTTGACGAGCGGCGTGTTGCCGACGGTGTCTTCGATGGAGTGGTACACGTCGAGGTCGGTGAGCGAAAAGCGAGCGCGTATTGTAGCGCCGACAAAAACCCCGCCACGCGGGCGGGGTTCGTATCGATGCCGGACGCGAATTACTTCTTCGTCTTGTCGTCGGCGGCCTTGCTGTCCTTCTCCGACTTCGCCGCGGCCTTGTCCTTGCTCGCGTCCTTGGCGGATTTGTCCTTCCCCGCCTTGTCGTCCGCGCTCTTCTTCTTTGAGGCCGCTTCGTCCTTCGCCTTCTTCTTCGCCGCGGCTTCGTCCTCCTTGGCTTTCTTCTTTGCGGCGGCAGCGTCTTCCTTCGCTTTCTTCTTCGCTGCCTTTTCGTCTTCCTTCGCTTTCTTCTCGTCGGCCGCCTTCTTAGCCTTGTCGTCCTTCGCCGCGGACTTCTCGTCCTTCTTCATCGCCTTCTGCTCCGACTTCGCGGGCGCGGCGGCAGGCGCGGGGGCAGGAGCCGGCGCAGCCACCTTTTCAGGAGCCTTGGGTGGTGCAGGCGTCGGCGCGGGTGCGGACGCCGGCGCCGCCGTCTTGGCTGCGGGTGGCGCAGCCGCCGGGGCTGCCTTCGTTTCCTTCGCCGCCGGCGCGGCCACGGGCGTCGATGGACCGCTTACCGTGATCTTGTCCTTGAGCGGCCCGTAGGTGCCTTCCTTGATGCCAGGCACCTTCATGATGTCCTCGACGCTCTTGAACGGGCCGTTCGCCTTGCGGTAGTCGACGATCGCCTGCGCCTTCACCGGCCCGATGCCGGGTAGTGCGTCGAGCTCTTCCTTCGTTGCCGTGTTGATGTTGACCGCGGCCAGCGCGAACGCCGAGAACAGCAACATCGCGACAAGCAGCACGAGTTTCTTCATGATCGCCTCCCAGCGGGCAAGTTCGAGTGTGCTTCGTCTGGCGCGAAGCGGGTGCGTTGTTGTACCTTCCTTGACGCGCGCCAATGTTACGGTTTGCTCGCCGGGCTGGCAAGAAGCGCACGCACGCAGCGCGGCACGCCTTCCTCCACGGAGAGCATTGGCGCGGCGAAGCCGGCCGAGCGCAAGCGTGAAATGTCAGCCTGCGTGAAGCTCTGGTACTTGCCGCGGAGCGCCGGCGGAAACGAGACGTACTCGATCGCCCCGGCGTGATGCAACTCGGCGAAGGCGAGCGACGGCTGTCCGTTGGCCTCGCGGCAGGCGTTGATCGTCGCCGTGGCCACCGCGTTGAAGGTCGCCGCGGTGCCGGTGCCGAGGTTGTAGATTCCCGAGCGATCCGGTCGATCGAGGAACTCGAGGTTCACGCGCACGACGTCTTCGACGCTCACGAAGTCGCGCCGCTGCTCGCCCGCGGCGTAGCCGTCCGAGCCTTCGAAGAGGCGGACTTTCCCGTCGTTTCGATACTCGTTGAAGAAATGCCAGACCACCGAAGCCATCCTTCCCTTGTGCGCCTCGCGCGGTCCGTAGACGTTGAAATAGCGAAAGCCCGCGACCTGCGCGCCACGCTCGGGCAGCATCCTCCGCACATGCTGATCGAACAGGAGCTTCGAATAGCCGTACACGTTGAGCGGCGCCTCGCAGGCGCGCTCCTCGCGGAAATGGGGACCGGCGCCGTACACCGCCGCCGAAGAGGCGTACAGGAACGGGATGTCGTTGTCCTGGCAATGCTGGAGCAGCTGCACCGAATAGCGGTAGTTGTTGGCGAGCATGTAGCGGCCGTCGGTGGCCATCGTGTCGGAGCACGCGCCCTGGTGCAGCACGGCGGCGATGTCGTCGTCGAAGTCGCCCTCTCCGAGGCGGGAGAGAAACTCGTCCTTGTCGATGTAATCGGCGATTTCGCAGTCGACGAGGTTGCGGAACTTCTCGCCCTTGGTCAGATTGTCGACGGCGAGGATGCTGCGCTCGCCGCGCGCGTTCAGCGCCTTGACGAGATTCGAGCCGATGAAGCCTGCCGCGCCGGTAACGACGATGTGCACGAGATTCCCCTCAGAGCTCGATGTCAACCTTGCCGATCTCGGTGGTGAGGAACGGCACGCGACGCGAAACGCCGCAGAAGAGTTGATAGCCGACGGTGCTCGCCGCGGCGGCAACATCGTCGACCGGGAGCCCTTCTCCCCAGAGCACGACCGGACTCCCCACCACCGCCTGCGGCGCATCCGTCAGGTCGACCGTCATCATGTCCATCGACACCCTGCCCGCCGTGCGCACTTTCCTCCCGCAGACGAGCGCCGGCGTGCCGTTGGGAGCGTGGCGAGGATAGCCGTCGGCGTACCCGCAGGCGATCACGCCGATGCGGTGGGCGCGCGATGCGGTGTAAGTTCCGCCGTAGCCGACGCTCTCGTTCGCCTTGATGTCCTGAATGGCGATCAATTCGCTCTTGAGCGTCATCACCGGAGCGAGACCGAGTTTCTCCGCGGTCTCGTAGGGGAAGGGCGACGATCCGTAGAGCATGATTCCGGGGCGCACATAGTCTCCACCGACGTCGCTGTAGCGGATCACGCCCGCGGAGTTCGCGATCGAGCGCGGGTACGGCAATCCCTGGCAGGCTTCCTCGAACCGCTCGAGTTGCTCGCGCACGCCTTCTTCTTCGTCCGCGCGCGCGAGATGCGTCATCATGCGCATGACCGCGACGCTCGATGCGCGCGACAGCCGGTCCACGATCGCGTGCGCGAGGTTGGGATGGAATCCGAGGCGGTTCATTCCAGTGTTGATCTTCACGAAGACTTCGATCGGCCTCGGGAGCACGGCCGCTTCGAGCATCCGGACCTGCTCTTCGTGGTGCACAACAACGGCAAACCGCCGCGCGGCGATCTCGCCCAGTTCGTCTGGCGTAAAGAATCCTTCGAGGAGCAGGATGCGGCGCGCGTAATGGTGCTCACGCAGCGCGACGGCGGCGTCGAGTTCGAGCAGCGCCAGGCCGTCGGCGTCGGAGAGCGCCGGCAGGACTCGCATCAGTCCGTGCCCATAGGCATCCGCCTTCACCACCGCCAGCACCTGCACGTCCGGCGCGCGCTCACGCACCATGCGCAGGTTCGCACGCAACGCGGAAAGGTTGACCTGAGCGAGCAGCGGTCGCGACATGGCGGTGAATCAGACGAAAGTCTCGCGTGCAGATGAACGCGGGGCGAGCGGGTTTGGTCGGCGGGAGAAAAACGTGGTATAAGGCGCGAGCCGCATGCGCCGGCTAGTTGCCCAATTATACATACACGAGCGCAGCGAACGCTCCCCGGCCCCGCCGCCGGGCGGAAGGTTATCGTGAGCGCTCGCGCCGAATGTGAGGACAATGCAGGCCGGGTTCTACACGATCATGGCGGCGCAGTTCTTCTCGTCGCTCGCCGACAATGCGCTGCTCGTCGCCGCCATCCAGATGCTGAGGGACCTCGAGTCGCCGGCGTGGATGACGCCGTCGCTCAAGCAATGCTTCGTCATCTCGTACGTCGTGCTTGCGCCCGTGGTCGGCGCATTCGCCGATTCGATGCCGAAAGGCCGCGTGATGCTGATCACGAATGCGATCAAGATCATCGGCTGCGGCCTCATGCTGTTCACCGTGCATCCGCTCGCCGCGTATGCGATCGTCGGACTGGGTGCCGCGGCGTACTCGCCCGCGAAGTACGGCATCCTCACCGAGCTGCTGCCACCGCGCCAGCTCGTGATCGCTAACGGCTGGATCGAAGGCACCACGGTCGGCTCGATCATCCTCGGATTTCTGCTTGGCGGCGTGCTCATCAGCGGGCCCGTGTCGGGGTGGCTGCTCGCGATCGACATTCCGAAAATAGAGACGGGGGTCGACACCGCTCCCGAAGCCGCGATCTCGGTGATCATGGGCTGCTACGCGATCGCGGCAATCATCAACTGGTACATCCCCGATACCGGCGTGGAGCGGCGCGTGCCGAGCAAGAGTCCGCTGTTCTTGGTGCGCGAGTTCGGCCACTGCTGCGCGCTGCTGTGGCGCGACAAGCTGGGGCAGATCTCGCTCGCGACGACCACGCTCTTCTGGGGTGCGGGCGCAACGCTGCAATTCATCGTCATCGACTGGGCGGCGACGCACCTGTGCTACAGCCTGTCGCGCGCCGCTTACCTGCAGGGAGTCGTCGCCTTGGGGATCGCGCTGGGGGCGGCGCTCGCCGCGCTGCTTGTATCGCTGCGCAATGCCGTCAAGGTGCTGCCGCTGGGCGTGGCGATGGGCGTCGTCGTGATCGTGATGGTCTTTGTCAACCGCGTCGAAACGGCGATCATCCTGATGACGCTCATCGGAGCGCTGGCGGGCTTCTTCGTCGTCCCCATGAATGCCCTGCTGCAGCATCGTGGTCACGTGCTGATGGGGGCAGGGCACTCGATCGCGGTGCAGAACTTCAACGAGAATCTGGGCGTGATCGTGATGCTCGCGTTCTACGCGGTGCTGGTGCACGTCGGGCTATCGATCAACGCAGCGATCGTGCTCTTCGGACTGTTCGTGTCGGGCGCGATGGCGCTGGTATGGTGGCGCCACCGCAAGAACCTCGCCAGCGGCGATCTCCTGCATCTCGTCGCGGTCGAGCGCACCGAGGCGAAGCCGGGACGACCGTAGTACTTGCGTCATTCCCGCGAGGGCGGGAATCCAGAGTCGTCGTAAACGTCGCTGGGTCCCCGCTGGAGCCTGGCCCCGGGTGGGGGAATCGGGGGGCGGGGACGACTAGGCTTACAGCACAAGCGGACGATCCGGTAGTTCGTTCTCTCCCGGCGCGGTGCGCGGAAAATGCTGCGCGAGCAGCGCGTTGATCGCCTCGAGGCCGGCGATCGCGCCTTCCTCGAACTTCCGCTCACGATACGCCTGCTCCATGCGCCGGCAGATCGCCTGCCAAGATGCGTCGCCCACTCGACGGTGAATGCCGCGGTCGGCGACGATCTCCACAGCCCGATCCGCGAGCAGGAGGTAGACGAGCACGCCGCAATTATCTTCGGTATCCCAGATCCGCAGGCGGCCGAAGACTTGCAGCGCGCGTTCGCGCGGTGACTCGCCGCGCAGAACGCTGTGCAGCTGAAGCGCCGCCTCGACGACGAAGCGCACCTGGCCGGAGTGACCGCGCTCGCCCGCCGCGATCGTCTTCTCGATGTGCTCGAGCGCGGCGCGCGGAAAGGCGCGCCGCGCCGACCAGTGATCGGTGACGAGGTGCCGCCACAGGCGGCCAGCCCGGGTGGCGCGCATCAGTTCCACCCCCCCGAGGCTCCGCCCCCGCCGAAGCCGCCTCCGCCGCCTGAGAATCCCCCGCCACCGCCGGACCAGCCACCCCCTCCGCCGGGGATCCACATGCCGGGTCCGCCGCGGCCGCCGAACCCTGTGAAGGCGATCAGCACGAAGGCGATGATGCCGGCGATCGCCGCGAAGACGAGCGATCCGACGAACAGCCAGATCGCGCCGCCAGCGATAGCCGCGCCGGCGAGGCCTCCGCCGACGTTGCCGAGGATCGAGCGCAGCACCGCGCCGACCACCGGCACGGCCACGAGAAAGATGAGTGCAATCGTTCCGAAGTCGAGGCCGTGGGAAGGCGCGCGCCGCCGCGGCTCTTTCGGCGGCGGCTCATCGCCGCTTGCCACGCGCATGATGCGCTCCACGCCAGCGTCGATGCCGGCAGCGAACTGTCCCTTGCTGAAGAGCGGCGCCACCGTGTCGCCGATGATGCGCCGCGCCGCCACGTCGGGCAGATCGCCCTCCAGGCCGTAGCCCACCTCGATGCGCATCCGCTTGTCGTTCTTCGCGACGAGGAACAGCACCCCGTTGTCCTTGCCCTTCTGCCCGAGCTTCCACGCTTCCGCGACGCGAATGCCGTACTGCTCGATCGTCTCGGGTTGCGTGGTGGGAACGATCAGCACCGCGAGCTGATTGGTCGTTCGCGTTTCCCAGGCCGCGAGCTTGGCCTCGAGCGCCTGCCGCTCTGGCGCGGAAAGCGTCCCGGTGAGATCGGTGACGCGAGCGGTAAGCGGCGGGACCGGCTGGAGTGCGTCGCGCGGCGTCTCCTGCGCCGACGCCGGGGCAAGCGCGACGAACGCGAACGCGGCGAGGACGCCGCGCCAGACGCGAGGCACATCGGTCACGAAGGAGGCTTGCCGCGGATGGAGATCAGGAGCCCTTCTTCGCGGTGTCGCCGGTACCGCTCGGCGCGGGCGCAGGGGCCGGTGCGGGCTTGCTGAAGTCCACCGTCGGCGGCGCGCTGATCGCTTTCTCGTTCTCGACCGAGAAGTTGGGCTTCACGTCCATCTTGAACAGCATCGCCGTGAGGTTGGTCGGAAAGGAGCGCACCGTGACGTTGTATTCCTGCACCGCCTTGATGTAGCGGTTGCGCGCCACGGTGATGCGGTTCTCGGTGCCCTCGAGCTGCGCCTGCAGGTCGCGGAAGTTCTGGTCCGACTTGAGCTGCGGATAATTCTCCGCCACCAGCAGCAGCCGCGACAGGGCGGATTGCAGCTGGCTCTGCGCCGCGGTGAACTTGGCGAAAGCCTGCGGGTCGTTGATGAGCTCCGGCGTGGCCTTGATGCTGCCAACGCTCGCGCGCGCGTTGGTCACTTCCGTCAGCACGCGCTCTTCCTGGGCGGCGTAGCCCTTCACCGTATTGACCAGATTCGGCACGAGGTCGGCGCGACGCTGATACTGATTGAGCACTTCCGACCACGCGGACTTGATTTGCTCGTCCTGACGCTGCAGGTCGTTGTAACCGCATCCGCTGAGCAGGACGGCGGCGAGCACAGCTACGATCACGCCCATGGAGTACCCGAAAGACTTGCGCATTGGTGTTTTCCTCTTCTTGAGAGCAGGGCGGCGATCAGGCCGTCGTGAGACGCTGCATCGTCGCGCGCGCGAGACACAAATCTTCCCATGCCTTCGCTTTGTCGGGCAAGTTCCGTAGCAGGTATGCCGGATGGTAGGTCACGAGAAGTGGAACGCCGCGATAGCGATGCAGCCGTCCACGCAGGCTCGCGATCGTGGCGTCGACATTGAGCAGTGTGGTCGCGGCGCTCTTTCCGAGGGCGATGATCAGCGCGGGACGAATCAACTCGATCTGCCGGTCAAGATAGGGGCGGCACGACTCGACTTCAAGTGGCTCGGGCGTGCGATTGCCCGGAGGCCGGCACTTGAGCACGTTGGCGATGTAGACGTTTTCCCCGCGTTTCATGCCGAGCGCAGCGAGCATGTTGTCGAGGAGCCGTCCCGCCTGCCCGACAAAGGGCTCGCCCTTGGCGTCTTCCTCGGCGCCTGGCGCCTCGCCGACGAAAAGCCACTGCGCGCGTACGTCGCCCACGCCCGGCACCGCCTTGTTGCGTGTGCGGCACAGCGCGCATGCAGTGCACGCGCTGACGTCGCTCGCGAACTCGCGCCATTCGAGCGTCGCGATCCGGCGCAGGCGCTCGTCCCCGGGAGGCGCAGCCTCGCGGACCGACTTAGGCGCCGCGTCTTCGGCGACGGCCGCATCACGAACGACCGGCGCAACTGCACGCGCGCGCAGCCGCCAGATCGGCGTGAGGCCGAGCTCGCGCAGCATCTCGGTGCGATCGACCACGCTACGAAGCCCTCAGCGCGCGCCGCATCACCAGCGCGTCCTCGCGCTCTCCGGTCGATGTGGGTGGGTAGTAGGCCACGCGCCGCGCCACCGGCACGAAGCCTTCGGCGGCGTAGAGCGCGATTGCCGCGCTGTTCGAGACGCGCACTTCGAGAAAGCACTGCTCTGCCCCGCGCAGCCTCGCGTCGGCGAGAAAGCGTCGCAGCAGCGCGCGGCCCAGGCCCTGTCTTCGCGCCCGCGGCGCGACAGTCAGATTGAGCAGCTGCGCCTCGCCGGGCGCGAGGAGCAGCACGCCGTAAGCGACGATCGCACCCGCGGCGACGGCGACCATCATGCTGTATCCGGCGGCAAGCGCGTCGACGAAATTGCCCGAGGTCCACGGCGCGAGGTGCGATTCGCGCTCCAGCGCCGTCACGCCGGCGAGGTCTTCGACCCGGAGCGGCCGCCAGACGAGCGCCATGTCATCGAAAGTCGCGGCGAGCGATGCGTTCACAGGCGAAGCCCCGCCGCGCGCTCCGCCGCGGTCAATGCCACGCGCTGCCGCACATACAGCGGCGCCGCATCGTGCGGTGCGACGCCTTCGCCCGCCGCGAACCGCGGCAGCGCGAGCGTGCCGATCGCCACCGCGCTGGGAGCGATGTCTTCGTGGCATGCCGCGAGCGAGCGAGCGAGCCGGCGGGCGAGATCCGGATAGGCCGCGAACCCGGCGCCCACGCCGGTCCACCCTTCGCCGGGCGGCAAAGGCGCAGCGCCGGCTTTGGCGGCAACGGGCTCGATCACGCTCCGCCAGCGAGCGCCGTCGTATTCGTAGGCGGCGATATAGACCTCGTGCATGCGGGCATCGAGCGCGGCGACGACGCGCTTGGCCCCGTGGCGGCGACGCGCGCTCTCAGCCATCGCCTCCAGCGTCGACACGCCGACGACCGTGAGTCCTGCCCCGAGCGCCAGTCCCTGCGCAACGCCGCAGGCGATGCGTAGCCCGGTGAACGATCCCGGCCCCGCGCCGAAGGCGATGCCACCGAGGTCGGGGAGCGCGAGCCGCGCTTCCGCGAGCAGCTCGCGGAGCATCGGCAACATCAGCTCCGAGTGCCGCTGTCCGGCGCGCTCGCTGCGTTCGCGCCAGGCTGCGCCATCGCCGAGGGCGACGCTGGCGAGATCGGTCGAAGCATCGAGGGCAACAATGCGCATGCACGATTCTACCGCGGAGCGTGCGCCGCACGCCGTCGCACAGCGGCCGGTACAATCCCTCGACGATGGATACCGTCCTCATCACCGCGCTCGATCAGGAAGGCCGCGGCGTTGCGCGCCGCGACGGCAAGGTCGCGTTCGTCGAAGGTGCGCTCGTCGGCGAGCGCGTGGCGATCGAGGCTACCCGCGAGAAATCGAGCTACACCCTCGCGCGGACCGTGGCAATCGAGCGCGCCAGCGCCGCTCGCGTCGCACCTGCCTGTCCGCATTTCGGCACCTGCGGCGGATGCAGCCTGCAACATCTCGACCCAGCGGCGCAGGTGGCGATGAAGCAGCGCGTGCTCGAGGATGCGCTGTGGCACATCGGGCGCGTGCGCGCAGGCGAGCTGCTCGCGCCGATCCACGGGATGCCCTGGGGTTACCGCCATCGCGCGCGCTTTTCCGTCCGCCATGTGCCTCGCAAGGGCGGGGTACTGGTCGGCTTTCATGAGCGTAAGTCGAGCTTCGTCGCCGACATGACGAGCTGCCTCGTAGTGCCGCCGCGCATCTCGGCGCTGCTGCCGGCGCTGCGCGCCCTGATCGAGAGCCTGTCGATCCGCGATCGCGTCCCGCAGCTCGAGCTGGCGATCGGCGAAGGCGCGGTCGGGCCGGTCGATGCGCTCGTGCTGCGGGTGCTCACGGCTCCGGACGAGACGGACCTCCACACACTGTCCGACTTCGCGTCGAGCCACGTCGTGCGGCTCTATCTGCAACCCGGCGGAATCGACAGCGTGAGGCCGCTCGACGCCGATTCGCCCGAGCTGACCTATTCGCTCCCCGACTTCAACGTGCGCTTCGCATTCGGGCCGACCGATTTCACCCAGGTCAACGCTGCGCTCAATCGCGTGCTCGTACGCCGCGCGATCGCGCTCCTCGATCCGGCGCCAGGCGAGCGCATCGCGGATTTCTTCTGCGGCGTGGGAAACTTCACGCTGCCGATTGCGCGCCGCGGCGCCGAGGCGATCGGCGTTGAAGGCAGCCCAGCGCTCGTCGAGCGCGCGCGCGAGAATGCCGGGCGCAACGGGCTCGCGTCGCAGGCGCGCTTCGTCGTGGCGAATCTTTTCGACGCGACGGCCGAGAGCGTCGCGGCGCTCGGGCCGCTCGCCAGCGCCCTCCTCGATCCGCCGCGCGAGGGCGCCATCGCGCTCGCGAAGTCGCTGCCCGACAGCCTCCGGCGGCTCGTCTACGTCTCGTGCAACCCGGCGACGCTCGCGCGCGACGCGGCCGTCCTCGTCCACCAGCGCGGGTTCGCACTGAGTGCGGCCGGTGTGGCGAACATGTTCCCGCACACCACGCACGTCGAATCGGTCGTGCTCTTCACCCGGCAATGAAAAAGGGCGGCCTCGAGCCGCCCCGCGAAGGAAGCCGGGTCGTCAATCGCGCTGACCCGAGAAGATCATGAGCAGGTTCAGCAGATTGACGAAGAGGTTCAGGATGTCGAGGAAGAGTCGGATCGTCGCCATGATGTAATTGGTCTCTCCCCCGCGCACGATGTCGTTCACGTCGTAGAGCATGTAGAGCGAGAAGATCAGCACGGCGATCGCCGAGAGCGTGACCGAGAGCGCGGGCACCTGGAAGAACAGGTTGGCGACCGAGGCGATAATGAGCAGCACCAGCCCGACGAACAGGAATTTGCGCAGGAAGCTGAAATCGCGCTTCGATACCGTGGCGATCGTCGCCATGACGAAGAACACCGCGGCGGTCATCGCTCCCGCGAGCGCGACGAGCTGGCCGCCGTTCTTCAGCCCGGCCGCGAAATACAGGATCGGCGTGAGCGAGAGGCCGGAGATGAAGGTGAAGCCGAATACCGCCGCCACGCCCCAGCCGCTGTTGCGAAGCGCCGCAACCACGAACAGTGACGCGATCATCGCGCCGAACATTGCGAGCGGCGCCATGATCGGATAGGCCTTGTAGAACGCCGCGAAGTTGATCGCCATGCCGGCGTAGGCGCCGGCGATTGTCGGCAGCATCGACAGCGCGAGCAGCCAGTAGGTGTTGCGCAGAACCTGGTTCGGCGCGGCGATCGTTTCCGCGCCGGCCGGGCCGGCCGCGGCGCCGGAGCCGAACGAAGTCGACCAGCGGTTCTGCGTCTCGTCAATCGGGACGGGTTTGAGTTGCGGTTCCATCGAAGCCCCCTTCGGCTAGCTGCGCGACGGTTTTGGTCGCGAACTGTTAGACTAACAGAAACTGCCCGAGTTTCAATGGGTTTCGGGTTTCGCCACGGTCGACCCCGCGGAAGGTTGGCAGAGCGGTTGAATGCACCGGACTTGAAATCCGGCGTGTCGGCAACGGCACCGTGAGTTCGAATCTCACACCTTCCGCCAGTTCCACCGCCCGCTTCGCAGTCGTATGTGGCGAATGATGCGGCGCGCTGGCGCTCGCGACCTCCTTAACACCGTTGTGTCCTCCTGCTATGAGCGAAACGCTGCGGACAAGCTACGATGAATTCCCGTATCAAAGTGTTCCGCTCGCGCAGACGCATCCCGACCTTCTGGCGACGCTGGGCAGGCTCTTCGGGCTCGAGCCGCCGCCGATTGAGCGCTGCCGCGTGCTCGAGATCGGCTGCTCGTTCGGTGGGAACGTGATTCCCATGGCAGAGATGCTGCCGCACTCGGAATTCATCGGCATCGATTTCTCGGCCGTCCAGATCAGTCAGGCTGCGGCTGAAGTCTCCGCGCTGGGTCTCGCCAACGTGCGCCTGTTGAAGATGGATATCCGCGAGTTCGGCGACGCCTTCGGCAGGTTCGATTACATCATCGCCCACGGTGTGTATTCGTGGGTGCCGAATGAGGTGCAGGAGAAGCTGCTCGAAATCTGCGCTCGGCAGCTCGCGCCTAACGGCATCGCGTACGTCAGCTACAACACGTTACCTGGATGGGCGATGCGCGGTTTGGTTCGCGATGTGATGCTATATCAGTCGCGCCGGTTGTCGGATCCGAAGATGCGCGTCCAGCAGGCGCGCGCGGTGCTGGATTTTCTCGCCGAGTCCCTACAGGGAAGCACTTCGCCCTACTGCGCCATGCTACGCGAAGAAGCGCACTTCGTGCGCCAACAACCCGACTATTACATCCTCCACGATCATCTCGAGGAGATCAACGAGCCGCTTTATTTCCATCAGTTCATGGAGCGTGCGACACGCCATGGTCTGCGTTACCTCGCCGAAGCCGAGTTCAAGAGCATGTTGCCGGGCGATCTGTCGCCGGAGGCGCAGCAGACATTGGAGCGGGTGGCGCTGGACCTAATGCAGCGAGAGCAGCTAATGGACTTTCTGCGCAACCGGACTTTTCGCCAGACGCTGCTTGTACAGCAGGCAAGATCCTTGATACGCAACCTCTCGCCCGAACGGCTGTTCGCCCTCCGCGTCGCAACGCGTGCCAAGCCGCTCAACGAGGCGCCCGACGAGCGCTCCACGGCGATGGAGGAATTCCGCGCGCCGGACGGCAGCCGTTTGACGACACAGCGGCCGCTTACCAAAGCCGCCATGATGGCGCTCGCGCAGAATTCGCCCGCAGCCGTCCCATTTGGCGAGCTTTGCCACCTTGCAAAGGCACGGCTCGGTGCGCCGGGACCGATTGTCGCCGTGGAAATGGCCACCCTGGCATCCGATTTGCTCCAATGTTTCTCCGTTGGCGTCGTTGAGCTGCACTCGATGGCGTCGCCGTTTGTCGTTGAGCCCGGCGATCAGCCGCGAGCGAGCGCCTTTGCGCGGCTCCACGCGACCCGCGGAGCGCGCGTCACAAACCTGCGCCACGAAGCCGTCGATCTCGACGAAGACGCACGCAGGCTACTCAATCTGCTCGATGGAACACGCTCCCACGAAAAGCTTGCCGCGCTGGCTTCACCCGCGGAAAGCGTAGCTGCGGCTCTGGCGAAGCTGCGGCCAACGCTCTCGCGGCTGGCGCGACAGGCATTGCTGGTGAGTTAAGCCGAAGTTCCTCCTCTGCCGTACGACGTTCCCTCTTGCACGATCACAGTTTGATTGCCGCAAGAAAAGAGGGAGCGCGGACGCTCCCCTCTGTTCGATACTGCAGGACTGACAAACTACTGTCCGCCGTTGTGGCTGTTCATGCAATCCCAGTAATCGGCGGGCATGACCGCCCGGCATTTCGCGTTGGCTGCCGGATCGGGCACCGGCGTCGCGGTCGGCGGCACCACGAGCAGCGTATCGCCGCCGCTCGGTGGCGGTGGCACCACGAGCACCGTATCGCCACCGCTCGGTGGCGGTACATCCGGCGTGGCCTGGATGACGGTCTGCGCTCCTGCCGATGCGGCCGAACCGAGGGCGAGAGTCGCCAGAAAAACGGTTAGTCGTTGCATGTCCACTCCTTTTCCAGTAAAGCGGTAAATTTGAGCCTCCTCGGAGAAGGCTCGCATCCCCGCTATTAATTGAGTGGGCGCGGCGTCGAAGAAGTTCCGGCGGCGCAGATATCACTACAGCAACTTGATACGTGACACGCTCGAGATGCGCACGCGCGTAAGACGCGTGCGCACATTTCGTTTCCCGCAAATCCTACAGGGTGGCGCTGGAGCTCAGGCGAGCGGCGCGACTTTCACCACTTCTTCGGCCGTTGAGAGCCCACTCGCGATCTTCATCGCACCGGAGACGCGCAGCGGCTTCATGCCTTCCTTGTACGCCTGATCGCGGATCTTGCCGTCTTCGGCTTCGGTGTGGATCAACCGCCGCAGTGCCGGCGAAAGCGTCATGATCTCGTAGAGCCCGAGACGACCGAAGTAGCCGGTCATCCGGCATTCGAGACATCCGACCGGCTGGTGTGTGTGCTGCGGCTGCTCGGCGCGGAACGGCGCGGTCAGCATCCGCCACGTCTCCTCGTCGGGAGGATCGGCGGGCTTCTTGCAGTTCGGACACAGCGTGCGGACCAGTCGTTGCGCCATCACGCCGAGCAGCGTCGAGTTGATGAGATACGACGGCACGCCGAGATCGAGCAGCCGGGTCACTGCCGTCGGCGCATCGTTGGTGTGCAGCGTCGACAACACGAGGTGCCCGGTGAGCGCGGCCTGGACCGCCATGTCGGCGGTGTCGCGATCGCGGATCTCACCGACCATGATGATGTCCGGGTCCTGCCGCATCAGCGTGCGCACGCCGGCCGCGAAGTCGACGCCGATCACTGGCTGGACCTGCATTTGGTTGAACTCGGGCGCGATCATCTCGATCGGGTCCTCGACCGAGCACACGTTGACCTCGGGCGTGGCAAGCAGCTTCATGGTCGAGTACAGCGTCGTCGTCTTGCCGGAGCCGGTGGGGCCGGTCACCAGAATGATGCCGTTCGGCTCGTGGATCATCCGCTCCCAGCGCTCGCGATCCTCGCCGGTGAAGCCGAGTTCGGTGAAGTCGCGGATCAGCACCTCCGGCGTGAAGATGCGCATTACGATCTTCTCGCCGAAAGCGGTCGGCATGGTCGAGATGCGCAGCTCGATCTCGTCGCCGTTCGGCGAGACGGTCTTGATGCGGCCGTCCTGCGGGCGGCGCTTCTCGACAATCTCCATGCGCGCTAGAAGCTTGATGCGGCTCGTCATCGCGAGCAGGACCGGGTTCGGGATCGCGTAGACCTGATGCAGGACACCGTCGATGCGGAACCGGATCATCCCCGCGTCGCGCCGCGGCTCGACGTGGATGTCCGAGGCACGCTGCTCGAAGGCGTACTGCCACAGCCAGTCGACGATGTGAACGACGTGCTGATCGTTAGCGTCGAGCGTGCCGTGCCGACCGAGCTCGACAAGCTGCTCGAAGTTGCGCGCGAGCGAGACCTCGCCCTTCGTAGTCTCGCCGGCCTTTTTGATCGATCGCGCCAGGGAAAAGAACTCTCCGAGGAAGCGCTTGATGTCTTGCGGATTGGAGAAGACGAGCTTGATCCTTAGCCGCAGAATCTTTTCGAGCTCGTCCGCCCATGCGCGCACGAAGGGCTCGCCGGTCGCGACCGTCAGCTCGCCATTGACGAGCGCGACCGGCAGGATGCGATAGCGCTCGGCGTAGGCGTTGGACATCGTGCTCGTCACCGCGACGAGATCGATCTTCAACGGGTCGATGTGGTGATAGGGCACGTCGAGCTTGCCGGCGAGCCACTCGACCAGCCACTCGAGCGTCATCAGCGGGCGCGTGCCCCCCGGCGCGCGCCACTTCTGGTCGGCGATCATCTCCAGCGGGTGCTCGAAGCGGTGCGTGCGCGAGCTGCGCAGCTTTTCCGCGTCTGCGGCGGGGACGAGGCCGTCGGCCACCATCAGCTTGAGGATGTCGTCCAGCCGCAGCCGGCGGTCCGCAGGCCGATCCGGCGGCCGGTTCGCTCGCCCTCCCGCAGGCTCGGGCCCCGCGGGCGGCGTGGCCGTGGCGTGGGTAGGATTGGGCGAGGCCATCGCGCTACTATAACCCCAAGAGAGGACCCGGAGACAGATGGCCACCTTGCTCACCGCCGTTCAAGCCGACATCACTACACTCGCGGTCGACGTGATCGTCAATGCGGCCAACACGACGCTTCTGGGCGGCGGCGGGGTCGATGGCGCGATCCACCGCGCGGCCGGGATGGAGCTACTGGCGGAATGCCGGACGCTCGGCGGGTGCGCGACCGGGGACGCGAAGCTTACGGCCGGCTATCGCCTGCCCGCGCGTTGCGTCATTCATACGGTCGGTCCGGTATGGCGCGGGGGTCGCCACGGGGAGCCCGAGCTCCTCGCCTCGTGCTATCGGCGCTCGCTCGAGATTGCGGTGGCGCACGGGTTCGCTTCGATCGCCTTTCCCGCCATCAGCTGCGGCGCCTACGGCTATCCGCTGGATCTGGCGGTCGCAACCGCGGTCGACACGGTGCGCGCCTTTCCTCGGCTCGATGCCCTCGCGCAGGTCATCTTCGCGTGCGCCGGCCGCGATCTGCTGGCACGCTACGAAGCTGCGTTGAGATAGTCAATCCGCGTCGATGCCCTCGGCTTCCTGCAGCGCGCGCGCCTCGGGCACGTTGAACACCTCGCGCAGGTATTTCACGTACGACGGATCATAATCGATCGTCTTCGAGGGCTCATCGCTGATCTTCGCCACCGGCTGGCCGTTGCAGCGGGTCATCTTGATCACGATCTGCAGCGCCTCGTAGCCGAGATCGTTGGTGAGATTGGTGCCGACGCCGAACGCCGTCTGGCAGCGTCCCTTGAAATACTCGAACAGCCGGATCGCGAGCGGCACGTTGAGCGAGTCCGAGAACACCATCACCTTCGTCCGCGGATCGATGCGCATCTTCTGGTAGTGCGCGATCAGCTTCTCGCCCCATTCGAAGGGGTCCCCCGAGTCGTGGCGCGCGCCGTCGAAGAGCTTGCAGAAGAAAAGATCGAAGTCCTGGAGGAAGGCATCCATGCCGCAGACGTCCGACAGCGCGATGCCGAGGTCGCCGCGATATTCGCGCGCCCAGGTGTTGAACGCGAACACCTGCGAATCACGCAGCCGCGGCCCCACCGCCTGACACGCTTGCAGATACTCGTGGGCCATGGTGCCGAGCGGGGTCAGCCCGTGATCGAGCGCGAACTTGACGTTGCTGGTGCCGACGAACTTCGCGCCGATCCCCTCCTTCAGCGTCCGGACGACTTCGTCCTGCCACGTCTTCGAGAAGCGACGCCGCGTGCCGTAGTCGGCAACGCGGAACGCCGGATCGGGGACAGAGTTGATCTGCGCGACCTTGGCCGCGAGCCGCTTGCGCCCCTCGGCAAGGTCGGGGGCGGGCTGCGTATTGCGAAAATAAACCTCGCTCACGATGGCGAGCACCGGCACCTCGAACAGGATCGTGTGCAGCCACGGTCCCTTGATCG
Source organism: Casimicrobiaceae bacterium (assembly GCA_035501215.1). Classification (GTDB taxonomy): domain Bacteria; phylum Pseudomonadota; class Gammaproteobacteria; order Burkholderiales; family Casimicrobiaceae; genus PALSA-1003. The sequence goes on along the minus strand of DATJWL010000190.1, from coordinate 834 downwards.
TGATGTCGATCTCGTTGGCAGCCGCCGCCGACCGGCCGATGCGGATGAACCGCTCGTCGAGACGGAACAGCCCTAGCAGATCGATGAAATCGCTCTTGAAGAAGCGCCACGAGCGCAGGTAATCGAGCTCGTGCTGGGTGAAGCGCTGCCGGCACAGGGCGGCGACTTCGCGCTCGATCTGCGCGATGTAGGGGGTCAGGTCGGCGTTGGGCGTACGGCACTTGAAGCGGTACTCGACCTGCGCCCCCGGGAAATGGTGCAGCACGACCTGCATCATCGTGAACTTGTAGAGGTCGGTGTCGAGCAGCGACTCGATGATCATGCGGGAGGGACACGGTAGGCCAGCGGAGATGTCATGTTACGCGCCCGGGGCGCAGGCGGCCACGGGCGATGCGGCCCGAAGTCGGGACGCGCCGCGTGCTGTCCGCCTCCCGCGGTGGCAGCGCACCGCGGCTGCGGCTATGATCGCGCCTCGGGGAAGCCGGAGCCACGGATCATGCTCGTCAACTGCGCCGCTTATCAGGAAGGCCGCAAGCTCGCCGACATCCCGAAGGAGGACATCAGCGAGTACGTCAAGCGGCCGAACTGCTTCGTGTGGGTAGCGCTGAAGGACCCCGACCCTTCCGAGCTGGACGAGATGCGCGACGAGTTCGGCTTGCACGAGCTGGCGGTCGAGGACGCGCGACAGGGCCATTCGCGGCCCAAGATCGAGGAATACGGCGACTCGCTCTTCGCGGTCGTCCAGACCGTCGAGCCTAAGGACGGAGAGCTCGTCGTCGGCGAGGTCAACATCTTCGTCGGGCCGAACTACATCCTGTCGATCCGCACCCACAG
>DATJWL010000189.1:0-19005 GCA_035501215.1 Casimicrobiaceae bacterium | reverse complement strand
AGCGTCGCCGCCGCCGCACCTGGATGCTGCAACAGCAGTTCAGCCACCTGTCCGATGAGCTGCGGCGGCATCATGGGTTCATCGCCCTGCAGATTCACGACCACATCGTCCTCCGCCCAGCCTGCGCCCAGCGCCACTTCGGCCACCCGATCCGTGCCGGACACATGGGTCAGCGAGGTGAGCACGACACGCGCGCCGAATTCCTGCGCCGCGACCAGGATGCGCTCGTCGTCGGTGGCGATCACCACCCGCTCCGCCCCGCTCGCCCGCGCGCGCTCGGCCACGCGCACGACCATCGGCTTGCCGACGATGTCGGATAGCGGTTTGCCGGGCAGCCGAGTCGACGCGAAGCGCGCCGGGATGAGGACGATGAAGCTCACTCGTACTCGGCGGGCTCGAGCTTGCGCGCCTCCTCTTCGAGCATCACCGGGATGCCGTCGCGGATCGGGTATGCGAGCCGCGCAGATTTCGAGACCAGCTCCTGACGCTCGCGGTCGTAGACGAGCGGGCCCTTGGTCACCGGGCAGACGAGGATCTCAAGCAGCTTGGCGTCCACGGAGCTTCCTTTCCACGCGAGCGACGAGCGCGGGATCGATGCGCGCTCGGATCGGAAGGTACCAGCAGCGCGCATCGGCGAATGTCATGCATTTTACCGCATCCTTCTCGGTCATCAGGATCGCCGTAGCGCGCGGAAAGTCGATCTCCTCCCTGCGGTACCGATGGTGGTCGGGGAAAGCGTGGCAGACCAGATCGAGTCCGAAGCTCTTCACGAGATCGAAGAAGCGCTGCGGATTGGCGATGCCTGCGATCGCGTGCAGTTCGCCTGTACGCCAGCGCGAGAGATCAGCGACGGTATTCGCATCGACGATATTCCGCCATGGCAGCGGCTCGTGCCACATCTTCGTTTCACTGCCGTCGCCGCTCGAGTCCTGCGAGGCCGACGCAACGAGCGTCACGACCGCGTCGACTTCCCGCAGGCGCGAACGCGATTCGCGCAGCGGTCCGGCGGGAAGGAGCCAGCCGTTGCCGAAGCCACGCGCGGCATCGATCGCCGCGATCTCGAAGTTCCGACGAAGCGCGTAATGCTGCAGGCCATCGTCGGAGATCACCACGTTGCATTCCGGATGCGCCGCGAGCAGCGCGCGCGCAGCCGCAGCGCGATCGCGACCGATCCATACGGGGAACCCGGATGCAGCGAGCAGCGGCGGCTCGTCGCCGACCTGGCGCGGATCGTCGCCGGCTGCAACGGCGCGCGGCCCGGCTTCGACACCGCCGTAGCCGCGGCTCACGATCCCCGGCCGCCAGCCGCGCGCGGCGAGCGCTTCGGCAAGCGCGCGCGTGAGAGGCGTCTTCCCCGAGCCGGCGACCGCGATGTTGCCGATGACGATCACGGGCACCGGCAGCGCCGCGCTCGACGCGATGCCCGTACTGTACGCCAGGCGTCTAAGCGCGGAAGCCGCGCCGAACAAGAGCGATAGCGGGAGCAATGCGACCGCGAGCGGGGTCAGCGCAGGCGCATACCAGGCTGCAGCAAGGCGGTCGGAAAGATTCATGCTCCCCAACGACTCATTCTTGTCATTCTGAGCGCAGCGAGGAATCTGCTTCGCTGGCGGCGTCACAGCAGATCTTTCGACTCCCTTAGCTCGCTCAGGATGACGCATCCGTTTCCAATCGCGCTCGCGCTCTCGCGCGGCGCTCTTGGACGGATGCGTCACTTCACCGGCGTCTGGGTGGCGAAGGTGATGTGGATCAGCCCCGCCTGGCGCGCGGCTTCCATGACGTGGATGACCGACTGGTGGGTCGCATTGGCGTCGGCGTTGATCACGACGACCGGCTCCTTGGCGTCGCCCGCCGCAGTCTTCAACGCATCGGCCAGCGCGCCTACGGTTGTGAACTGGAAGACGCGCTTGTCGATCACGTACCGGCCCTGGGTGTCCACGCCAACATCGATTTCCTTCGGGCGCTGTTGCATCGGATCGGCGCTCGCCTCCGGCAGCGTGATCTGCAGCTCCGCTACGCGCTGGTAGGTCGTCGTCACCATGAGGAAGATCAGGATGACGAGCAGCACGTCGATCAACGGAATGAAGTTGATCTCGGGCTCCTCGCGCGAGCGGCCGGCGCGCAGATTCATGATCGTTCCGCCTCTACTTGCGCTCGCCGTGCGCGAGCTCTACGAGCTTGATCGCCTGCTGCTCCATCTCCAGCGTAAGGCTGTCCACCTTGGCGCGGAAATGCCGGTAGAAGATCATGCTCGGGATCGCGACGATCAGCCCGAACGCGGTGTTGTACAGCGCGACCGAGATGCCATGCGCGAGCTGAATCGGGTTTGAACCGGCCGCGGTTTGCGAGCCGAAGATCTCGATCATGCCGACCACGGTGCCGAACAGCCCAAGCAGCGGCGCCATCGCGGCGATCGTGCCGAGTGTCGTCAGAAAACGCTCGAGGTCGTGCGCGACGATGTGTCCGACCTCCTCGATGGCCTCCTTCATCACCGGCCGCGGGCTCTTCACGTTGGCGAGCCCCGAAGCGAGCACGCGTCCCAGCGGCCCGGTACGCGCAGTCTTGGTCAGGAGTTCCGGCGACAGTCCGTTCTGCTTGTATTCCGCGAGCACCTTGTCGACCATCCCGGCCGGCGAGACGACGCTTTCCCGCAGCGACCATAGCCGCTCGAGGATCAGCGCCAGCGCGATCACTGACGCGAAGATGAGCGGCCAGATCGGCCAACCCGCTGCCTGAATTAGCGACCACACGGACCGATACCCCGCGCAAGCAAAGCGTGCACTCTAGCTTGGCGGCTCGCATTCGGCAAGAAGCGGGCAAAGAGCGGCGGTAGATCGATCGCTCACCCGCGACGAACGAGATCGCGCTCGGCAAGCGTCGCCGTCACCGCGGCGCCGGCCAGCACGATGATCCAGGCGAGATAGATCCACAGCAGGAACAACGGCAGTGTAGCGAGCGCACCGTAGACGTCCTGGTAGGTCGGGAAGTGCGTGATGTAGAAGCGAAAGCCGTACTTCGCCACCTCGAAGGCCACCGCAGCGAGCACGCCGCCGACGAGCGCGATGCGAAGGCGCGGGCGCTGCGCTGGCACGAATCCGTAGATGAAAGTGAACACAGCGGTCTCGACCGCGAGGGCGAAGGGTTGCAGGAAGAACGCCAGCGTTTCTGACTGTATGCGGACAAGCGCGACCGACTCGTCGACGAGCCAAGTCATGAAGTAGACCGCGGCGCCGATCGCCGCCGGTCCGGCCGTGAGCCCGAGCAGGATGATGAAGGTTCGGCGTGCGAGCGAGCGCGGCGCCTGAACATCCCAGATGGCGTTGATTTCGCTCTCGATCTGCCATACGAGCAGGAACGCTGTAGCGATCACGAATACGATCCCGATACCCTTGAGATCCGCGGTCTTGGCCGTGAACTCGGTGAGATAGCGATGGATCACTGTGCCGCTGCCCGGCAGAAAGAACCGTAGCAGGAAGGTCTCGAGCGCATCCTGCGTGCGGTCGAAGAGCGGGAGCCGCGCCAGGTACGCGAACGCGACGGTGAACAGCGGCACCAGCCCCAACAGTGTGGTGAAGGCGAGGCTCGCCGCAGCGCGCGCGAGGCCTACGCCCGAGAGATGCTCGAACACGCGCCGCACGAACGCGACGAAGGCGGTGATATGGGCCAGCATGATCGGTCGGCGAGACCGCCTCACAGAACGATCGGCGCCGACCGATTATAATCGTCACCGTGAGCAGCGCTCCCGCCCCAACGACCGCCACTGCCGTGCTCGGCGGCGGCTGCTTCTGGTGCCTCGAAGCGGTCTTCGATCGGCTGCGCGGCGTTCAGGCCATCGAGTCGGGATACGCAGGCGGGCATACGCCGAATCCAAGCTACCGCGAGGTGTGCAACGGCGATACCGGTCACGCCGAGGTGGTGCGCATCAGCTTCGACCCGAGCGAGCTGTCGTTTCGCGATCTGCTCAAGGTGTTCTTCGCCATTCACGATCCGACCACGAAGGATCGCCAGGGCAACGACGTGGGCACGCAATACCGGTCGGTGATCTTCTGCCAGACGCCCGAGCAGCGGGCCGACGCCGAGGCGGTCATCGCGGAGATCACCGCCGCGAAACTGTGGCCGGGTCCCATCGTCACGGAGATCGCCGACGCCGCGCCGTTCTATCCCGCCGAGGGCTACCACCAGCGCTATTTCGAGCGCAACGCCGCGCAGCCTTATTGCCAGTACGTCGTCGCGCCGAAAGTGGCGAAGTTCCGCAAGGAATTCGTGGATCGGCTCAGGCGTTAGGGAACCTTAGTCACGCGAAGGCCGGCGCGCGAAGAAACCGCCGCCGGCAAGGCTGGCGCCGACCAGCCAGAACACCGGGCCGATGCCGAGCGAGGACCCGATCGCGCCGAAGATGAGCGGCACCGCAAAGGTCGAGGCATTGATGATCGACATGCGCATGCCTGCGGCCTCGCCCATGCGTCCCGCTGGCGCAAGCCCGTGCAGCAGCGACATCACCATGGGCTGCCCGCTGCCGAGCGCGAGTCCCAGCGTGAAGGAGATCGTCATCAGCGCGCCCACGCTCGCCACGAAGGGAAAGAGCGCGTAGGCAGCGCCGGCGACGAAGAGCGCCGCGGTCAGCACCTCGAACTCGGCGAAGCGCCGCGCGATCCACGGCATCGCCAGTCGCACCGCAAACGTCGCCGCGGCGAACGCCGCGAGAATCACCCCGATACGCGATGCGGACAATTCGAGCCGTGCTCCGTAGACCGGGATGAAGAACGAGTGCAGGTCCCACGCCACGGCGAACAGGGCATTGATGGTAAATACCCGTCGCAGGCGGCGATTGCGAAAGAGCTCGATCACCCCGCCCGATACCGCGCGCTGGTGCGCCGGATGCGGCGGCGGCAGCGCGAGGCCCCCGCGCGCGAGAACGATGACGGGGACGAGCGGGAGCAGCGCCAGCACGAGGAATGTCCACTTGAAATCCGCGTGATCGATGAGGAGGCCCGCCATGAGCGGCCCCGTGAAGCCCGAGATCGAGTAGCCGAGCGCGAGCAGGCCGAAATTCTTCGCCCGCTCCGACGGCGGCCCGAGCGCGCCGGTCGCGTTCTGCGCCGCGACCTGAAAAACCATGAACGACAGCCCGATCAGCGCAGTGGTCGCGAACAGCACGGGCACCCCCTGGAAAACCCAGGGCAACGCCGCCCCGATCGCGATGCCAAGCGACCCGATCGCAAGCGGGCGGCGCACGCCGATGCGATCGGAGAGACGCCCCGCCCCGACCGCGAGCCACATCGGCAGGAACGAGTAAAGACCCATCAGCGTGCCGACGACGAACGGCGACTGCGAAAGCGAGAGCGCATAGAGCGACACCGTGATCCGGCTGCCGGCCAGCACGATGTGATTGAGGACGCCCAGCGAGATCAGCGCAAGCAGCGTGCGCTGCGAGTGCCCGGCAGGGGCGCTCACGGCGCGAGCCGCTCGATGCGCCAGAGCGAAGCTTCGCGGCGATAGCGCAGCCGGTCGTGCAGTCGCGATTCGCGCCCTTGCCAGAATTCGATCGCCTCGGGCGCGACGCGATATCCGCCCCAGTGCGGCGGGCGCGGCACGTTTTCGCCGGCGCCGGCGAAGCGCTCGCGCGCGGCGGCGAATTCGCGCTCGAGCCATGCGCGATCGGCGATCACGCGGCTTTGCGGCGAGGCCCACGCGCCGATCCGCGCATCGCGCGGGCGCGTCGCGAAGTAACGGTCCGACTCTTCCGCGCTGGCCTTGGAAACCCTACCGTCCACGCGGACCTGGCGCTCGAGCTCGACCCAGTAGAAGAGCAGCGTCGCCGCGGGCCGCAGCGCAAGCTCGGCGCCTTTGCGGCTCTCGTAGTTGGTGAAGAAGACGAAGCCGCGCGCGTCGGCAGTCTTCAGCAGAACGATGCGCGCGTCGGGACGGCCGTCGGCATCGACGGTCGCGAGCGCCATCGCTGTCGGCTCCGGCAGCTTGGCTGCGACCGCCTCATCCAGCCAGCGGCCGAACTGCCGCATCGCATCGGAATCGACGTCTTTCTCGGTGAGCGCGGCGCGGCGATATTCGCGGCGCAGTTCGGCGATGTTCACGGCGGCGGGCAACATGGAGCAGCGCCGCCATTATCGGCGATTTTCGCCGCGCCCGTGAGGCAGGTGGGTGGCGAAGCGAACTCCGGTTCAGCGACTCAGAGCGGCGTGCACATTGTCACGCCCTCGAGGATCCAGCCCTTGCTCTGCATCAGGTTGACCACGGGCCAGCTTGTCGTGTAGCGATGATTGGGCGTGCCGCCGAGGCCGTTGTTGTAAAGGCGGAAGACCGGACGCGTCGAGGGGGGACACTGCACATTCTGAGGCGTCGGGATGTAGAAGGCGTCAGCCTCGAAGATCCAGTCGGGGCTGCCTTCCAGAGTCGTGCACTCTGAATCGAAGCCCGTGTAGAAGTGCGTATTTTCGCCAAGGCCGGGCGTGCCGTAGAAGCGGCATACCGTGGCAAAATTCGGGTCCGCTGCGGAGTAGGTCGGAAACGACTCGCCCGTGCGCGTCCATCCCTTGATCTTGGTCCCGGCGTCGAGGATGGCGATCTCGCTGGCGAACGAGGTCATGAAGTAGTGATCGAGTGACGCGTTGTAGTACTCGACGGCATCGGCACGAGGCGGCTCGGTGGCGCCCACTTCGAACTCGACGCTCTGCGTCTTCCCGTTGAAGGCGACCTGCGCGGTCCATACGCCGGGAGTGGCCGTCGCCGCGAGCGGGAAGGACCACTCCCAGAAAGACGCCGGGTAGAAGTCGGCATCGCTTGGCACTGTCGTGCTCGCCACGAGGTTGCCGTCGGGTGTGTAGACGGCGAACGCCGTCGCGTTGGCGCGCCGCTGATCCGTGAGAAACGCGGTGATATAGAAGGTCTCGCCGGGCTGAAAATGCGAACTGCGGTGTTCCACCTCGGCCGCCGGACAGGCGAGAAAACCAACCGGCGCGTCGCCGGTTATCACCAGATCGATCGCCGGCTCCTCATACGGGCGTTGATCGGCCCACCACGAATACTGGTTGAAGTCGTTGCACGCCCCGATGAAAGGATCGATCAAGTTGCCGCCGGCGTCGTAGACTTCGAAGTGGAGATGCGGCCCGGTCGAATCGCCCGAGCTGCCCATCACTCCGAGGAACTCGCCCACGTCGACCGCGTCGCCGACGTTCTTGGTCGTAAGCGAGTTCGCCTTCAAGTGTCCATACCAGGCCATGGAGCCGTCGCCGTGGCGCACGTACACGGCGTTCCAGACGTTCATGTTCAGGCTGCAGCTGTGATCGGGTTGCCCGTCCTCCTTGAGCACAATGACGCCTGGGGCCGCAGCGACTACGATCGCCTCGTCATTGTTCTGCTTGCGCTGCATGAACGGGAAGGATGTGATGTCGGTCCCCTGATGGTTGTAACCATTGGCAGTGTCGTAGGAACGGTTCCCACAGGCATAGTCGAGCACCTGATTGGGGTAGTTGGGATCGTGATCCACGTAGGCGATCACAGTGCGCGGCACGTGTTCCGGATGCCCGGGCACGAGCTGCAGCGGCCATTGGAAAAGGACGGCTGGCGCCGCCTTGCTCATGACCTTGGGCTGGGGCGTCACCCGACCGGAGCGCTGCAGTGCGTCGATGTTGCGCGATATGGTCGCCTTGATGCGCGACCGCTCGGCGGGAGAGATCTCGTCGCTCGGCAGCAGCACCCTGCCGCCGCGCACTGTTCCATATTCGGCGCCGTGCGCCAGCGTTGCCAGCGCGACAAATGTAACGAACAGCAGATGCAGGCAGACATGGCGCACCGAGGCCGCACTGCGTCGCTGCTGCAACTCTGCCGGCGTCGCCACCACCTCCATACGCGCCTCCCTGTCGCTGCTCCGCGCACCTGCGCCGCGACGCATGCGTGAATCAGTGCGGAAGTTCGAGCAACGCCCATGCCACGATTGTTTGGGCGTCAAATACAGGGACTTGCGCAGCTGTCGATCCTTGCGGATCGAGCGTTGCCGGTAATTTTTGCCTAGCACTCGAGCGTGGCGGTAAAGGCTTCCGCGGTCCCGGCGCGGCGGCGGGGAGGTTCAATACACGCGGTGGATGCGGTATCCCTGCGCACGTAGCAGCGCCAGCAGCCCACTGGAGCCGTATAAATGGAGAGCGCCCACCGCAACGAACACGCCGCCATGCGCGAGCGGCAGGAACAAGCGATGCGCCATCAGCACGCTGCGATTCTCGATGAGCTGCCTCGTGAGCACGGCGTAATGACGAGCCAGTTCGGCATCTCCTCCGGCGATGCCGGCATTGATCCCCGCCAAGGCACCCAGGTCGCGATCGAGCCACGCGTGGATCGCCGGCTCCGTCTGGGCCTCGAGCTCCGGCAGGTGCGCAAGCGCATGCTTGAGAACCGCGACCTGGGTGGGCAGCGGAATCCCGTCGAAGGCGGCGACCTGCTCGTCGATATCTTCCAGTCCGAGAATGGTCATGCGGCGCTCGCGCGCAGCGAGGTAGAGGCGACGGTCGAGAGTCGCCCCGTCGCTCGCGGCCAGAGCAGCATCGATCCTAAGCAGCGCCGCCCATGGCTTCGTCGTGGCGAGCACTGCCTCCGGGGGCGCCGACGGACCCAGTACCTCGCGCAATCGAGCATAGGCCTCCTCTCCGAGGAGCGGAGCGAGCCGGCGCCCGTCGTCGAACTGCGAAGCCTCGAAGAAGGCCGCGGCCTTGACGTCGGTGAGATAGATCTCCATCGCGAACGTCCGCGCGGCCGCCAGTGCGCTCGCCACGGGCGGAGGCAGCGCGGTGACGCGCGGGTCACTCGAATGCAGCGTCCCGTAGACCCAGGAAGGGGAGGCGCCTGGCTTGTCGAGACGCCATAGGAGGCCGCGGTCGAAGGGTTCCGCGGCTGCCACGCATACCGAGGACGCGAGCGCCAGCATGAACGCCATCCTCACTCCGGGCATCATCACGGACCTGCGGCTCACGGCGGCGATTCTCTCCGATGCAACACTCGGCGTCCATCGCGCGTCGATCACGCATAATTTGCACACCCCGCGCACGAGAATGCGGTATATTTATTCGCATGGAGGACTAGGATCGGTGACAGGAGATCGGTCCGGCCCCATGCCCACCGCCCTCGCATCCAAGCGATCAACCACCAGGAAGGAGAACTATGGCTACTGCCAGGAAAGCAAAGAAGAGCAAGAAGTCCGCGAAGAAGTCGGGCAAGAAGTCGGCCAGGAAGCCGGCCAAGAAGGCGAAGAAAGCCGCGCCGAAGAAGGCGAAGAAGGCAGCCAGCAAGCGCAAACCCAACGCCGCGTTCATGAGGGCGATGACTCCTTCAGCAGTGCTGGCGGCCGTCGTCGGGAGCATGCCCATCCCGCGCACCGAAGTTACCAAGAAGATCTGGGACTACATCAAGAAGAACAAGCTGCAGGACTCGATCAACAGGCGCCTCATTAACGCCGATGAAAGGCTGCGAGCGGTTTTCGGCGGCAAGCGGCAGGTGTCGATGTTCGAGATGACCAAGCTGGTTTCGAATCACCTCAAGTAACCGTCCGCCAAAGACCCCATCTTCGCTCGCCGGCGCCGCTTAAAAAAGCGCGCCCGCTCGTTTCCACGGCCGGCCATCGCGTCGCGATGGCCGGCCGTTTCGTATTTGGGCACGCCACGGATCGGGAGGAGAAACATGATGCAACGAGTGGTTCTTGTCGGTTTGCTCTCGCTCTTTCTTGCTGCGACGGTCGTCGCGCAGGCGGCGCCGACGCAGCGCATCCGCGGCGATGTGATCGCGCTCAACGGCCTCAACCTGCAGGTGAAGTCGCGTAGCGGGGAAACGCTCACCGTCAAGCTCGCCGAAGCTTATACCGTGACCGCCGTGGTCAAGATCGGCGTGGAGCGGATCGTTCCCGGTGCATTCGTCGGCGCGGCTTCGATGCCGCAGCCCGACGGCACGGAGCGGGCGATCGAAGTCCTGTTGCTTCCGGAGGCACGCCGCGGCAGCGGCGAAGGCCACTATCCCTGGGACCTGCAGCCGGGCAGCATGATGACGAACGCGACCGTCGCCGAGGTGGTCGCCGTCGAACAGGGCCGCAGGATGACGCTCAAGTACAAGGAAGGCGAGAAGACGGTCGTTATTCCGCCCGAGGCGCCGATCGTGACTTTCGAGCCGGGCGAGCGCGCCATGCTCGTGTCCGGCGCGCACATCATCGTCACGGCGACCCGGCAGCCGGACGGGACGCTCACCGCGGCAGGCGTCGCCGTCGGCAAGGACGGGCTCGTACCGCCGATGTAGCGGGCGTCGCCCGTCCGCCCGCGAACGAGTTCGCTGCCTACGCGCGGCCCTGCAGCGCGCGGATGCGCTCTTCGATCGGCGGATGCGTCGCGAAGAGCGAAGCGATGCTGCTACGATCGGTGATTCCGAAGCCCGAGAGCGATTTGGGCAATTCGCCCGGGGGGAGTCCGCCCAGCCGCCCGAGCGCATGGATCATCGGCTGCGGCGTGCCCAGGTACTGCGCGCTGCCCGCGTCGGCACGGAACTCGCGCCGCCGCGAGAACCAGGCGACGATGATGCTCGCGAGGATCCCTAGCACGATCTGACACACGATCATCGTGATGAAGTAGCCCGGCCCCGTGCCGCGCTCGGTGCGGAACACGATGCGGTCGACGAAAAAGGCGACCACCCGCGAAAGAAAGACGACGAAGGTGTTGACCACGCCCTGAATGAGGGTCAGCGTCACCATGTCGCCGTTCGCGACGTGTGCGATCTCGTGCCCGAGCACCGCCTCGATCTCCTCGCGCGACATGGAGCCGAGGAGTCCGGTGGAGACGGCGACCAGCGCGGAGTTGCGGAACGCGCCGGTTGCGAAGGCATTGGGTTCGCCTTCGTACATCGCAACCTCGGGCATGCCGACGCCCGCCTTGTCCGCGAGTTTTTTCACGGTGTCGACGAGCCAGGCCTCGGACTCGTTGCGCGGAGCCTCGATCACCTGCGCGCCGGTCGACCACTTCGCCATCGGCTTCGAGATGAGCAAAGAGATAATTGCGCCGCCGAAACCGAAGATGGCCGAGAAGACGAGCAGCGCCCCCGGGTCGAGGCCGTTTGCCGTGAGCACCTGATTGAGCCCGAGCAGGCTCGTCACGGTCGAGAGCACGAGCAGCACCGCGATGTTGGTGATGAGGAACAGGAAGATTCGCTTCATATTGACCTCCCGCAGACCCCGCGCGCGATTCTACTTCGAGGCGCCGCGCACAAAAGAGTCGCGCAGCGTGACGGTGCGATTGAACACCGGGTGCGTGGTGGCGTGGTCGATCGCGTCGGCGATGAAGTAGCCGTGGCGCTCGAACTGGTAACGCTCTCCGGGCGAAGCCCGCGTCAGGGCCGGCTCGACGTACGCGCTGATCACGCGCTTGGAGTCCCGATTCAAGTCGTCCAGGTAATTGCGCTCCGTCGGCTCGTCGAACGGCGCATCGTCCGCGAGCGCCAGATGGTTCCCGCGATTCTCACCGTGGGCTCCCGACTCTGCCGTCTCGGCGCCAGCTGCGAGGCGGCCGGGCTGCGGCACCGAGAACAAGCGGTCGTAGAGGCGCACTTCGCACGCGGATGCATGGCGCGCCGAGAGCCAATGGATGTTGCCTCGCACCTTGCGCGCATCGGCGCCAGCCGTTCCGCTCTTGGTCCCGGGATCGTAACTGCAGTGAACGACGGTGACGCGGCCCTCCTCGTCGCGCTCGGCGCCGAGGCACTTGACGATGAAGGCGTAGCGCAGCCGCACCTCCGCGCCGGGCGTCAGCCGGAAATAGCCTTTGGGCGGATGCTCCTCGAAGTCGTCGCGCTCGATCCACAGCTCGCGGCCGAAGGGGAGCGAGCGGCGCCCCAGCTCCGGCTTCTTCGGGTGATTCGGCACGATGCACTCCTCCTCCCGGCCTTCGGGATAGTTGTCGATCACGAGCTTGACCGGATCGAGAACGGCGGTGCGCCGCTCGGCGCGCTCGTTGAGATCCTCGCGCAGGCACTCTTCCAGCACGCTCATGTCGATCCACGAATCGGATTTGGTCACCCCGATCCGCTCGGCGAACAGCCGGATGGCCTCCGGCGTATAGCCGCGCCGGCGCAATCCGACGAGCGTGGGCATCCGCGGATCGTCCCAGCCGTCGACGTACCCGCCCTGCATCAACTCGAGGAGCTTGCGCTTGCTCATCACCGTGTAGGTGAGGTTAAGCCGCGCGAACTCGTACTGGTGCGGCAGCGGCTTCTGCAGTAGGCCGGCTTCGGCCAGACGCTCGATCACCCAGTCGTACAGAGGCCGGTGATCCTGGAATTCGAGCGTGCAGAGCGAATGCGTGATGCGCTCCAGCGCGTCGGAGATGCAATGCGTGTAGTCATAGAGCGGATAGACACACCACTTGTTTCCCGTGCGGTGGTGCGCGGTATGGCGGATGCGGTAGATCGTCGGGTCGCGCAGGTTGATGTTGGGGCTCGCAAGATCGATCTTCAGGCGCAGCACGTGCGCGCCGTCGGGAAACTCGCCTTCCTTCATGCGCCGGAAAAGGTCGAGGTTCTCCTCGACCGAGCGCTCGCGATACGGGCTCGCCCGCCCCCCTTCGGTCAGCGTGCCACGCAGTAGCCGCAGCTCATCGGCAGTGGAGCTGTCGACGTAGGCGAGCCCGGCCTTGATGAAGTGCCGGGCGAAATCGTACAGGCGATCGAAATAATCCGACGCGTGATACAGGTGGGCTCCCCAGTCGTAGCCGAGCCAGCGCACCGCCTCCTTGATCGAGTCCTCGTATTCGACGTCTTCCTTGACCGGATTCGTGTCGTCGAAGCGCAGGTGACAAGCCCCCCGGTTCTCGGCGGCAAGCCCGAAGTTGAGGCAGATCGCTTTGGCGTGTCCGATGTGCAGGTAGCCGTTCGGCTCCGGCGGGAAACGCGTGACCACCCGTCCCGCATACTTGCCGCTACGCTGGTCCTCCGCGATGATCTGGCGAATGAAATTCGACGCCGGCGCGATCGGCAGATTTTGCGGCACTGCAGCACTCACCTCGGTTTGTTCATGAACAAACGCAATCACACAAGTATTCTAACCGCGGGTCGATCCCCCGTCATGCGCCGCTATGCCAGACACATGAGCCCGATGCTCTGCAAACCGCATCCAGCAAGGCTTTGCGGCCACCCTCTGGCGACGAGACGCAGCCGTTTTCCACAATATCTGTGGATAATAGTGTGCATATCTTGTACATTGGACCGCTAAGTGGCGCGGCAAAAGGACTTTTCTCTGCAATGCCCAAATTCTTTACGCATTTTTCACATTATCTTTCATGATCTTGAATGCTGCTTTCGCAGTGCGCACAGGCCGGCTTCCGGTGCGCGCTGCGCTGGCAACTTGAGGTGCTACGGACTGTTTCGCCTCGCCTGATGTCCTGGACAACACGGTTGCTGCAACTGCAATGTCTAACCTTCGACCGGGCGAAGCGTTGACGGAAGACGGTCCTTCCTCGCGTGCGCCGGTACTCCCGGTGTCGCTCTTCGTGAGCTCCGCGCGCCTTATCGTCGAGCGCCACATCCCGCTCGCCTGGATTAGCGGAGAGGTCTCCAACTTCAGCCGCGCGAGCTCCGGTCACTGCTACTTCGTGCTCAAGGACGATCAGGCACAGGTGCGTTGCGTCATGTATCGCCAGAAGGCGCAGCTTCTTGGGGTGGTGTTGCGGGACGGTGAACAGGTCGAAGTGCGCGCGACGGCGACAATCTACGAGCCGCGCGGCGAATTTCAGTTGACCGTCGAAACGATCCGCCGATCCGGGCTCGGCGCGCTCTACGAGCGCTTTGCGAGGTTGAAGGTTCGGCTCGAAGCCGCCGGCTGGTTCGCGGCTGCTCGCAAGCGCGCGCTGCCCTCTTTCCCGCGCGCAATCGGACTGGTGACTTCGCTCCGTGCCGCTGCGCTCTCCGACGTATTGACCACGCTTCGCCGGCGCATGCCGTCGCTGCCCGTGATTCTGTATCCGGCCTCGGTGCAGGGCGAGGGCGCGGCGCAGGAGATCGCGGCCGCGATCGCCGCTGCCAACGCCCACGCCAAGGTCGACGTACTGATCGTGTGTCGCGGCGGCGGATCGATCGAGGATCTGTGGGCATTCAACGAAGAGCTCGTCGCCCGGGCCGTGTTCGAATCGCGCTTGCCGATCGTTAGCGGCGTAGGCCACGAAACCGATTTCACCATCTGCGATTTCGTCGCCGACGCGCGCGCGCCGACGCCGACCGCTGCGGCGGCGCTGGTCGTCCCCGACCGTGCGGAGCTTCTCTTGCAACTCCATAGCCGAGGCACGCGCTGGGCGCGCGCGCTTGAGCGCTCGCTCGAGCGGCGCATGCAGCGTGTCGACATGGCCTCGCGAAGGCTCATTCATCCTGCCGCACGACTCGTGCAGCAACGCGAGCACCTCGGCCGGACCGGCGCGCGCTGGCAGAGAGCGGCCGCAACGCGGTTCGGAACCCTCGCGCAACGGCTGTCCGGCCTGGAGCGGGAACTCAAGCACCTCGGCCCGCAGGCCGTCCTGGACCGTGGCTACAGCATCGTCACGACCGCCGCGGGAACGGTCGTGCTCGATCCGGCGCAGATCGCCGTCGGCGATGCGGTCGACCTTCGCCTGGCTCGCGGTCGCGCCGGCGCGCGCATCACCGAAAAGAGCTAGGCGACCTCCGTTCAGAGGTTCCTCAGGCTTCCGCGGGATCGGGATTGTCGATCGCGGCCGCGCTGCGCTGCGTGCCGGCATCCGGCGCCCGCGCGGCGATGCGCGGCGTATCAGTCGCGACGTCCGCGTTTTGCGCGCGGTGCCGGAGCGCATGATCCATGAGCACGAGCGCGAGCATCGCCTCGGCGATCGGAGTCGCGCGAATGCCCACGCATGGATCGTGTCTCCCGTGGGTGTTGATCACGACGGCGCGCCCGGCCTTGTCGATGGTGCGCCGGTCGAGGCGGATCGACGAGGTGGGTTTCACCGCGATCGACACGACGATGTCCTGGCCGGTTGAGATGCCGCCGAGGATGCCGCCCGCATTGTTCGACAGGAAGCCCTCCGGCGCCATCTCGTCCGAATGCTCCGTGCCCTTCTGCGTCACGCTGGCGAAACCCGCTCCGATCTCCACGCCTTTGACCGCGTTGATGCTCATCATCGCCGCGGCGAGATCGGCGTCGAGCTTGCCGTAGACCGGCTCGCCCCACCCGACCGGAACGTTCTCGGCAACGACCGTGATGCGCGCGCCACAGGAGTCGCCCGACTTGCGCAACGCATCGATGAAGGCTTCGAGCTCGGGAACGATCTCATCGCTGGCGGCAAAGAAGGGGTTCGTGTCGACGTATTCCCAGCCCTTGAACAGGATGGCCTTCGGGCCGAGCTGCGCGAGATGCCCGCGGATCGTCACGCCGTAAAGTTCGCGCAGCCACTTTCTGGCGATCGCAGCGGCAGCGACGCGCACGGCAGTCTCGCGGGCTGACTGCCGGCCTCCCCCGCGATAATCGCGAATCCCGTATTTCTGCCAGTAGGTGTAGTCGGCGTGACCCGGTCGAAACGAGTCGGCGATGTTGGCGTAATCCTTGCTGCGCGCGTCTTCGTTGCGAATCAGGAGGGCGATCGGCGTCCCGGTCGTACGGCCCTCGAACACGCCGGAGAGGATTTCCACCGTGTCCGACTCGCGCCGCTGCGTGACGTGGCGCGAAGTTCCCGGTTTCCTGCGATCGAGATCGTGCTGGATGTCGGCCGGCGCGAGCAGCATGCCCGGCGGACAACCATCGACGACGCAGCCGATCGCCGGACCGTGCGACTCGCCGAATGACGTGACGCAGAACAGGGTGCCGAAGCTATTGCCAGACATCGTCTTGGAGCCGGAAGATCGACGTCGCTCGAGTGTAGCATGTGGCTCGTTCTCCTCCCGGCAGGTACCATGTCGGCATCCACGTTCAGCGTGATTCCCATCGAGCTTGCGCGAGCGCTGCGAGCCGCTCGCTTCGTTGCCGCGCTGACCGGCGCCGGCGTCTCCGCCGAGTCCGGACTCGCCACGTTTCGCGATGCCCAGACCGGATTGTGGGCGCGATTCGACCCGCGCGAGCTCGCCACGCCGGCCGCGTTCGCCCGCAACCCGAAACTCGTGTGGGACTGGTATGCATGGCGGCGCGAGCGCGTCGCTGCGGCGCAGCCGAATGCGGGCCACATCGCGCTCGCCAACCTGGAACAGCGCGTTTCCGAGTTCGTGCTCGTCACGCAGAATGTCGACGGTCTGCATCAACGCGCCGGCAGCCGCAGAGTCGTCGAGCTGCATGGCAGCATCGTGCGCGTCAAATGTTCGCGCGAGGGGACGATCGTCGAACATTGGCCGACCGAGGCCGGCGAGGTTCCGCGCTGCGCGAGCTGCGGAGCATTCCTGCGGCCCGACGTCGTGTGGTTCGAGGAGATGTTGCCGCCGCGGGCGCTTGCGTCCGCGGAAGACGCGGCGCGCCGCTGCGACCTGCTGCTCGTCATCGGAACGTCGGCCGAAGTCTATCCCGCCGCCGGCCTGCCAATGCTCGCCCGCCAGCACGGCGCAGGGCTGGTCGAGATCAATCCGAACCCGACTGCGCTCTCGGCGAGCGTGGACTACGTGCTGCGCGGCGCGAGCGGCGTCCTTCTGCCGCAGCTCGTCTCGGCGACGTTCACCCCCGTCTGAGGGAGCGAGGCATCAAGCCTGCTTGTTGCGTTCGTCTCCTAACACAACGGCAACGCTCGGCGGCAACGGCGTCACGTAGCCGATCACGAGCAGCATCGCACCGACGCCGAGAAAGGCCACCACGCGAGTCAAGCCCGAGAGCGCGGCGAGATCGATCGCGAAAAGCTTGACGACCACTGCGGCGAGGAGCACCGCTCCCGTGAGCCATAGCGGGCGCAGACCACGTCTCGTCGCGACGATCATCGCCGCCAGCGCGGTCGCGGTCCAGGTAAGCGTCAACGCAGCCTGCAGCGGCTTGGACGCGAGGATATCGGTCAGGCGCCAAGGCACGCCGAGCCAGTGGTGCACGGCACGCACGACCACACCGTTGACGGCCAGGAAGACGCCCACGGCGAGCGCCCGGTAGAGCGTTTGCGCCGTGAGCCGGTTCTCGCTGCGCGCCCAGAGATACATGGCCGCGAGCGAGAGTGCGAGCGTGACCTCGAGGGGATTGACGATCGGCACATAGGGCAACGGGCGCGCATCGCCGGGGTGAAGCAGCGCCAGGGCGAGAAAGCCGGCGCCGACGGTGACCGCGACGAGCGTCCCGGCGCGCGACGCGTAGTCCTCTGCAAAAGTCGCGAGCGGCCACGGCGCGTCGCCATCTCGGCGCCGCACGCCGAGGAGGAACAAGGTCAGCGGCAGCAGATGAGCGCAAGCCGGCCAGACTGTGCCTCGCGGCGCGAAGCGCGCCGTCCATTCGCCCGCCTCCCATGCGACCTGTCCGAGCAGGAGCAAGGCACCGGCAAGGTGCGCGGCGCCGAGCCATTGCCGTACGCGGGCGCGTGTGCGCAGCGCCGCTGCATCGTTCGCCGCCGGCAAGCGACGCTCGACGCGGTGCAGGATCGCGAAGTGCAGCGCCCATGCGAGCGGGTAGACCGCCCAGCCATAGGCAGTGAGACTGGTGCGCCCGCGCCACAGGTCGGGGGCCAGGGCGAGCACGATGGCGGGGAGCAGCACCACGGCCACACTCTCGAGCCGCGGCCAGCGCAGGGCGGCGGCGAGCAGGAACGCGACGGCGACGCTGCCGCCGACCCAGCCCAGCATGGCGTGTGCCTCGATTCGCGTCGCGACGTGCTGCGCAAACTCCGCGATCCCTCCGGCGAGCCACCACGCACATCCCCAGGCGAATACAAGATCGAGCAGCGAGCGTTCGCCCGCTGGCAGCAACTCGCGGCGAGCGTCGCCGACGCGCACCGTGGCGAAGGCGGAGAGCGCGATCGCGGCGATGCCGAGAAACTGGCGGTTGATGAACGCCAGCTCGGCGTATTCGTCGAATCCGCCGACGAGAAACGCGAGACCGGTGGCGAGCTGCAGCGCGAGCGCGAACCCGCGAGCCAGCGGCCTGCGTTCGCGGCAGCCGAGCCAGTACACGCCTGCCGCCTCGACCGCCCAGGTCGCGCTGGTCCACCGCGCATCGACAGCGAAGGGCGCGACCAGCGTTGCGAAGATCGCAGCGAGAGCGCCGTGCGCGGTCGCGAGCGCTCGCGCGCTCTCGCCGCGTGTCCGCATCGCGCGCCAGAGGAGCGCGTAGAACGCGGCCAGCGCGGCCGCGCTCCAGGCGAGCCCGTAGCGCATGTCGTGCACGAGCGCGGCCTGCAGGCCGAAGCCGACCATTGGCACGCCGAAAATGAGCACCGCGTCGAGACGTCGCTCGCCGACGCCGCGCAGCGTGTGCACGATCGGGAGCGCCAAGTAGGCGCTGAAAAACGCGACGAGCAAGGGCTCGATGGTCGCGAAGTACTCCGGCCGATAGTATTCGTTACCCCACCACAGCCCGAGGACGAAGGTACCGATGAATCCGACGAGATCGAGCGCGCGCCAGGCGCGAAACCACGCCACGCCGAGCACGATCGCGTTCACGATCGCAACGTAGCCGAACAGCAGCAGCGGTTCGCTGACTGTCGGCACGAGCACCGGCGCGAGCAGCCCGCCTATCGCGGCCAGCGCCGCCAGGGGCTGCGCGTCGAAGGCGAGCGAGAGTCCGATCGCTAACGCGGCGATGGCGGCGAGCAGCACGAACGCGGTTGCGGGCGCGAGCAGCGGCACGAGTTGCAGCGCGGCGAAGGTCGTGAGGTAGAGCACGCCGAGGCCACCGCCGACGAGCGAGAGCGCGTAAGTCGCTCGCGTGCGGCGCAAGCGGTGGCCGACCGCGATCAGCGCGAATCCGACCGCCGCCACGCCGAGGAACTGGAATTCGATCGGGACGGTGACGTGCTCGGCGAAATACGAGAGCAGGAATGCGGTGCCGAAAAAGAGCACAACCACACCGACGCGAAC
>DATJWL010000188.1:0-23425 GCA_035501215.1 Casimicrobiaceae bacterium | reverse complement strand
CAGTCCAAAGCCCCGCCTCGGCGGGGCTTTTCTTTTTGGCCTAACGCGTCGCGACGCGGAACAGCAGACCGAAGTAGGTCAGCCCGTCGTTGGGCTCCTTGATGCGAGCGTTCGAAACGTGCTGAATGTAAGCGCCCAGCTCGTAGCGATGCTCCGGGCCGAAGGCTAAACCGACTCCGGCCTGTTCCCCGAACTGGAAGGCCGTGCTGAACGTGCGATTGTTGTTGATGCGTGTGGCAGTGAGCATATGGACGCCCACGCCGGCCTCGGCGAAGAACCGCGGCGAAGCGGTTCCGGGAGCAGACCAGCGGAGCACGGGCATCAACCCGAAGTCCCACAGCGATGGATTGGCATTGGGCTCTTGTGTGCCGTGCCAATACGAAACCCCGGCGACGAGCCGAGGCTCGAAGACGCCCATGACGAGCGAGCGCTCGTCATGCGCGAAGTTCCAGTTCGCGGCCAGGCCGAGGACGCCGACGCTCTTGCCGTAGCCGGCGGTGAGCGCCACGCCATCCGGCGTGAGCCCGTCGGAGGCGAGCGCAGCACGCGGGAGTGCTGCGGCGAGGAGCGTCGATGCAAATATCCAACGGCGCGCGCGAATGCCCAGGCGGCCTGTCGAGCTGCCGTGCTTCAACGATGACGCCAACAGGGTCGCCGCCAACCGCGCAGTCACGCCGTCGGCCGTCGCTCCGGCGAGGCTCGCAAGGACCATGGTAGGTTCAGGAAGCGCGCTTCCTCCGCCCGCCCGGCGCGCTTATTTGCACTTGCGAGAGATTATAGCCGGGGCGGCGAGCATCGAGCCATCAGAACCCGCTCGATGCCGCTCGTGGCGGGTTCTCCATCAGCCTGTTAGACTAACCGGCACCCGGCGCGAGGGGCGGGGACGAACGCCGCATGGCAATGCAGGCGGCGTTTGTTTGCGGCCGGCGCGACGGGCGACAAGAATCTACGGGGATTCGCTCGCATGACCGCTGGAATGCTTTTTGCGCTGGCCATTGGCGCGTTCGTGGTGGCCGTGCTGATCGGGCTGGTGCGGCGCAGTCGCGGCACGCGCACCGAGCGGTCGGGCGGCGACACGCAGGGCGCCACCGCACAGTGGACGGAAGGCGAGACCACACGGCTGCTTTCCAGCGCCGAGGTTCCCGGACTCTACCTGCTGCGCCCGCGCTTCCTGTCCAAGGCGGAGAACGTCGTCTACCTGTTGCTCAAGGCCGCTTTCCCGCGCCACGAGATCTTCGCCCGCATACGTCTTGCCGACGTGCTGCAGGTCAAGATCGGCCCTCAGGGCATGGAACGGCTGCGCGCGTTCCGCAAGATCGCCAACCAGCACGTCGGATTCGTTGTCTGCGATCGCGACATGACCATCGTCGCGATCGTCGACGCCAAGGAGCCGGAGCAGGTGCAGAACCCGCGCGATCAGAAGCTCGAGATCATCAAGCAGCGCTGCCTGCAGGCGGCGCAGGTCAAGTACATCTGCGTATATCCGCCTACCTTGCCGCGCTATCGCGAGCTGCGGGCGCAGGTGCTGGGCCCGGCGGCCGAGCTGGTCTGACGCGCCCGTCGCGGGCCGCGATCCAGGTCCCGCACAGGATCAACGCACACCCGGCAAGTGCGTTCCACGCCAGCGGTTCACCGAGAAACAGCGTTCCCCACAGCACGCCGAAGAGCGGAATGAGGAACGTCACCGTCAGCGCGCGCGCCGGTCCGATCGAGGCAATCAGCCGGAAGTAGAGCAGATAAGCGAGCGCCGTCGAAGCCAGCGCGAGCGCCAACACGTTGGCGGCGACGAGCGGAGTCGGTGCAGCAGGCACCGGCGCGAACAGCAGCGCGGGAGCCAGCGCGATCGCGGCGGTAAGCTGGCTGTACAGCGCGACCGCGCTGCTCGAAACATCCTGCAGCTGCCGTTTGGCGTACACGCTCGCGATACCGTAAGACAGCGCCGCCGCGAGGCAGGCGAGAATCGCGAGCAGCGTCGCTGCCGTCAATGGCTCCGGCTGCCAGCCTACCAGCAGTCCCACGCCGGCAAGTCCGAGCGTCATCCCGGCAAGCCTGGGCAAGGTGAATGGATCGCGCAGCCACAGCGCGGCGACGATGGCGCCGAAAAACGGGCTCGTTGCATTGAGAATCGCAGCGGTCGATGCTCCGATGTGCTGCTCGGCGAAGCCGTAGAGCGCAAAGGGCAGGGCGGAATTGACGACGCCGATCACGGCGTAGCGGCGCCAATGCGGCAGGAACGGAGGCAGCGCGCGGCGTGCGACCGCCAGCGTAAGGAGCGCAAGGAAGGCAAGCGAAACGCGCGCGAACGCGAGCCAGAAGGCGCCCAGTGCCGGCGCGCCAACCCGGATGAAGGCAAACGAGCCACCCCAGAGCCCGGCCAACAGGAGCAGCCGGGCTAGGTCGCGGGACGGCATCGGTTCAGCCGGCAATCGCCAGCGCGGGGACGTGCTTCCTTGCCGGTGGGACAGGGAGCGCGAGTTGGCCGCGGGTTCCCGCGTGCGTTCGCTCGTGATCGAGCAGCCATTGCTTGCGCCACAGCCCGCCGCCGTAGCCCGTCAAGGTACCGTCGGCGCCGATGACCCGATGGCACGGCACGATGATGCACATCCGGTTGTCGCCGTTGGCTCGCCCTACCGCGCGAACCGCAGAGGGCTGACCGACGGCGCCCGCGATCTCCGCATAGGAGCGTGTCGTTCCGGGCGGGATCGCGAGCAGCGCATTCCAGACTGCAAGCTGGAACGGCGAGCCCGAAAGCGATATCAGCGTATCGAAGTGCAGCGAGTTTCCGGAAAAGTACGCGTCCAACTCGCGCTCGATCTGCACGAGGTGCGGGTTTTCGCCCGGCAGGATCGCGCGGCCCAGCCGCCGTTGCAGCGATTGCAGCTCGCGTTCGAGGCCGCGGCGATCGACGAATTCCAGCAAGACGAGGCCGCCGTCGTCGCCGAGCGCCAGCATCGGACCGAGCGGAGTTTCGAGCCAGCGCGCGTAGAGACAATTGAGGCTTCCGGCGCGGCTCGGTGCGGTGCCGAGCAGGCCCTTGAAGGCTGTGCGAAAGCCGCTTGGCGATTCGAAGCCGTGATCGAGTTGCAGATCGAGCATGGAAGTTCCCTTGCGCACGCCGGCGAGGGCGAGGCCCATGCGCCGTGCGCGGTGATAAGCGTGAAAGGTCATGCCGCAATAGCGCATGAAGGCGCGCCTCGCGGTCGAAGGATCGATGCCGCGCTGCTCGAGATCGGCGTCACGAAGCCGCCCGCTCGGGTCTTCCTCCACGGCGGCGAGGAG
This sequence comes from Casimicrobiaceae bacterium, assembly GCA_035501215.1. Classification (GTDB taxonomy): domain Bacteria; phylum Pseudomonadota; class Gammaproteobacteria; order Burkholderiales; family Casimicrobiaceae; genus PALSA-1003. The sequence goes on along the minus strand of DATJWL010000188.1, from coordinate 20,146 downwards.
CTTCTCGACGAGCGGCGAAGGCTGGCGCCCGTGGTCGAGCGGCCGGCAGCGGCGGCAAGGCCGGAATCCGGCATGCAACGCGTCGCGCGCGGAAGCGAAGAACTCGACGTTTTCGCGCTTCGGCGTCCGCACGCGACAGGTCGGCCGGCAGAAGATTCCAGTCGTGGTCACGCCGACGAAAAAAATCCCCTCGTAGTCGGGGTCATGGCGAACGAGCGCCCGGTACATCACGTCTGGCGATGGCAGCTTGGTCATGGGCAGAGTATAGGTGCGCCCACGGGATGGCGTCGTCGAAATTCGGGCGCTATATTTCGGACTCGCGGCGCCTGCCCGGCGGCGCCGCGGCGGACGATCACTTGATAAAGTAATTGATGTACACCCAGAGCAGGCCCAGCGCACCGATGATCGACAGGATCCAGCCGGCGGGATGGAACCTCCCATCGGGAGATCTGAAGAGCAGCGTACTGACGACGCCGCCCACGAGCGACCCGCCTACGCCGAGCGCCACCGTCATCCAGAACCCCATGTGCACCACGCCCGGGTAGAAGAAGCGCGCCAGTGCGCCGACGATGAAGCCGACGATGATGATGCCGATGATGTGGAAAATCCCCATGAACGCGTCCTCCTTTGTTTTCGAGTGCGTTTTTGCGCGGCGGTTCCGGCGTCTATCCAAGGATGCTAGCACAGCGCAGAATCATTTCCTCATCGCGAGCGTAAGCCGGGACGGGGCGGTGCGACCAACACGCATGAACCTCAACTGGAGCCGGTGTCTGCTTGTCACTGCGGCAGCCTTGTCGCCGGCGGCCCTGCAGGCCGAATGCCGCGCCACGAGCGCCGATCATGCGGTGGCGGTCGTCGAGCTGTATACGTCCGAGGGCTGCGACAGCTGCCCGCCGGCCGACCGATGGCTGAGCGCTCTCAAAGTCGGGACCCCGGCGGCGCCGGCGGTGGCACTCGCTTTTCACGTCGACTACTGGGACCGGCTCGGATGGCGCGATCGTTTCGGCAGCGCCGCGTTCACTCAGCGGCAGTACGAGCAATCGAGGCGGCAGCACGGCGATTTCGTCTATACGCCCCAGGTGCTGCTGCAGGGACGCGACTTCGCCTGGCAACGGAACGCCGATCCGACCGCTGCAATGGCCGCCGTCGCCGCCAAGCGGCCGCGGGCTGCGATCGAACTCGGGGTCGAGAGTGCCGACCGCGAAACCATCGCCGTCGACTTGACCGTGCGCATCCCGGAGGCGCGCGATCGCGCGCATGCCGCCGTCGTCGTCGCGCTGACGCAGGATGGCCTTGCGAGCGAAGTGAAGGCCGGCGAGAACGCGGGCAAGCGACTCGCCCATGATCGCGTCGTGCGCGCATGGGAGCCGAACCTCGTGCTCGGGCCCGGAGGCGATCTGCGGCGAACGATTCGCTTTGCACGGCCTACGGATCGTGGCCCGCTGTCGATCGTGGCTCTGGCCGAAGACACGAAGACCGGCGAAGTGCTACAGGCGCTGTCGTTGCCGCTCTGCGCTCCTTAGGCCGTTTTGCTAGACTCCTCCTGTTGCGCCGGGCGGTCGCGCCTGGAGAAGGCGGATGCGCATTCTGATCGCCGAGGACGACCCGTTGCTCGCCGATGCGCTTCGCTGCACGTTGCGCAAGTCGGGCTATGCCGTCGACTGGATCGAGGACGGACGCAAAGCGGATGCCGCGCTCTGCGCGGCCGAGTTCGACCTGCTGATTCTCGATATCAGCCTGCCCGGGCTCGGCGGGCTCGACATACTCAAGCGCCTGCGCGCGCGCAACTCACGCCTGCCGGTGCTGCTGCTCACCGCGCTCGACACCGTGAACGATCGTGTGCGCGGACTGGACGCCGGCGCCGATGACTACCTGGCCAAACCGTTTCAACTCGCAGAGCTCGAAGCGAGAGTGCGCGCGCTTACCCGGCGAGGCATGTCCGGCGGAGCGACGCTGATCAGGCACGGGCGGCTCTCCTTCGACCTCGTCGGGCGCAGCGCCGACCTCAGCGGAGAACGGCTCGATCTTTCCGCGCGCGAGCTGAGCCTGCTCGAGCTGTTTCTGCAGCGTCCCGGACAGCTCGTGCGCAAGGACCGCCTCGTGGATCATCTGTGCGAATGGGGCGAAGAGGTGAGCGCGAATGCGATCGAGGTTTACGTCCATCGGCTGCGCAAGAAGCTCGCGCCGGCAGGCGTGAAGATCGCCACCGTGCGCGGTGTCGGCTACTGTCTCGAGGCGCCCGAGGTACGTTGACCGCGTCCGTGCGCGTGGGTGTTACATTTTCGGGGGCTCACCGGCGAGTCCGATGAAACTGGCCCTCTTCGCCGACATCCACAGCAACCTCGAGGCGATCACCGCCTGCCTCGCGCACGCCCGAAGTCTCGGCGCGGACCGTTACGCCTTTCTCGGCGATCTCGTCGGCTACGGCGCCGACCCGGTGGCGGTGCTCGACTTGATCGAAGAGCAGGCCGCGATGGGTGCCATCGTCGTGCTAGGCAATCACGACGCGGCCGTGCTCGGGCGGCCGGACGATACCTTGAGCACCGCCGCGAAGAAGGCGATCGTGTGGACGCAATCGCAGATCGGTGCGACCCGGCGCGATTTTCTGGAGAGCCTGCCGCTCGTGGTGAAGGACGGCAACATCCTTTTCGTGCACGCCAGCGCCGCCGCTCCGGAGCAATGGATCTACGTAACCAGTCTCCGCGAGGCTGGGGAGAGCCTTCGCGCGGGCAACGCCGACTATGTGTTCTCGGGACACGTGCACGAGCAGAAGCTCTATTACCTCGGGGCAGGCGGGCACACGATGTCCTTCCACCCGGTGCCGGGGACGCCTATTCCTGTGGAGAACCATCGCCGATGGCTCGCCATCGTCGGCTCGGCCGGCCAGCCTCGAGACCGCAACAACAAGGCCTGCTACGCGTTCGCCGATCTGGAACGCAGCCGGCTCACTTTTTTCCGCGTAGCGTACGATCACGATGGCGCGGCAAGGAAAGTTCGCGCCGCCGGGCTTCCGGAGCGCTTCGCCCGCCGCCTCGAACGCGGCACCTGAATGGATTCCCTCGATACGGGCAGCGAGATCGACGGCTTTCGCCTGGGCGAGGCGATGCACGTCGGCAGCATGGCGTCGATCTACCGCCTCGCCGGGCCCGAAGGCGCGCTGCCGCTCGTCATCAAGATCCCGCGGCTTGGTGGCGCGGAGCGGGCCGTCAATGTCATCGCTTTCGAAGTCTGCCGCATCGTGCTGGGCGCGCTCGCGCAAGGTCCGAGCCATCCCACGCTCGTTGCGTTCGGCGAGCTGGAAACCACGCCGTACCTGGTCATGGAGTACATCGAAGGCGTGAGGCTCAACGACTGGGTGCAGCGCGCGCCCGTACCCGCCGACGAGATCGCGCGCCTCGGCTCCGCGCTGGCGCTCGCCCTGGACGAGATTCACAAGCAGGACGTCGTTCACCTCGATCTCAAACCGACCAACGTGCTCTATCGGGCCGACGGACACGCAGTGCTGGTCGACTTCGGTCTCGCACATCACAGCCATTACCCCGACCTGCTGGCCGAAGAACTCCGATTTCCCGTCGGCAACTGGGTCTACATGGCGCCGGAGCAGGTGCTTGGCGTGCGCTGCGATCCGCGCAGCGACATCTACGCCATGGGAGGATTGCTCTACGAGCTTGCCACGGGACGCACGCCGCATGGGCATCCGCAGACCACTCGCGAGCTGCGCCGTCGGCTCCGTCGCGACCCCGTTCCTCCGCGAGTGCTCGCGCCCGCGACTCCGTTATGGCTGCAGGAGGTGATCCTGCGCTGTCTCGAGATCGACGCCCGCGACCGCTATGCATCGGCCGCCGAAGTCGCCTTCGATCTCGCCAATCCGGCCGAGGTCGAGGTGGGCGAACGCGGCGCGCGCGACCGAGTTCCCGGCTGGAGCACGCGCATGCGCCGCTGGCTTTGGGCGCGAAGATTCGAACCTGCGCCGTGTCCGCCACCGTCGGTGGACATCGGCGCAGCCTCGATCGTCATGGTTGCGCTTCCCGACGGCGAGCCCGATGCCCCTCTCTTCGAGGCGCTGCGCGATGCCGCGCGGCGGCTGATCGCGTCGGATGCGAAGTGCAGGATCGCCTGCGTCACCGCGGTGCCGCCGTCGGCAGCCTTGTCCGGAACGCGATTCGAAGAGACCGCGACCGGCCGACACATCAAGCATCTCGTGCAATTGCGCCGTTGGGCCCGGCCCCTGCAACTGCCGGAAGAGCGCGTCACCTTCCACGTGCTAGAGTCGGACAAGCCGGCGGCCGCGCTGATCGACTATGCCAAGCTGAACGAGGTCGACCAGATACTGATTGGCGCGCCGCGCAGCGCCGCGCGGCTGTTCCCGGGGGTGTCGGCCCAGGTCGTGGCCGACGCGCAATGTACGGTGACCGTCGTGCGCCCGCGAGCGCAGGCCTGAGCGTCGAGACGAGGAGGAGTCCATGAACGAATTCGAGAGCAAGGGACAGCGCTTCGTCGCGCTCTGCATGCTCGGCATGCTCCTGTTCAATTATCCGATTCTCGCGCTGTTCAACGTCCACCGAGCTTTTCTCGGCGTGCCAGCGCTGTACGCCTACGTGTTCATCGCCTGGGCGGCGTTGATCGCGCTCATGGCCTTCATTGCAGAATCCAGCGACTAGCGACACGCAGGACGGACTCTCATGCTGCACGAAACGGCGATCATCCTCGTTGCGTTCGCCTACCTGGGCGTGCTGTTCGCGATCGCCTACTACGCAGATGGCCGCGCCGACGCCGGACGCTCGGTCATCGCGAGTCCATACATCTACTCGCTATCGCTTGCCGTCTACGCCACGGCGTGGACCTTCTACGGCAGCGTCGGCCGCGCGGCGAGCGACGGCGTCGGTTTCCTTCCGATCTATATCGGTCCGACGCTGATGATCGCGCTTTGGTGGATCGTGCTGCGCAAGATCCTGCGCATCTCGAAGCAGAACCGCATCACCTCGCTCGCCGACTTCATCGCCTCGCGCTACGGGAAGAGCGCGCTGCTAGCCGGACTCGTCACCGTGATCGCGGTGATCGGCATCCTTCCGTACATCTCGCTGCAATTGAAGGCGGTCTCGAACAGCTTCACGATCCTGGTGCAGTATCCGGAAATCGTCATGCCGGCGAAGGTCGCTGCGCTGTCGACGCGGCAGGATACGGCGCTGTGGGTCGCCCTGATCCTCGCCGCCTTCACCATTGCTTTCGGCACGCGCCATCTCGACGCCGCCGAGCACCACCAGGGGATGGTGGCCGCTATCGCCTTCGAATCGCTGGTGAAGCTCCTCGCGTTCATCGCGGTTGGCGTGTTCGTGACCTACCAGATGTACGGCGGGTTCGGCGACGTGTTCGCCAAGGCGGCCGCCGTGCCCAAGCTGCGCGCGATGCTCACGCCGCTGGATGGTGTGGCGGGCGGCTACTCGAGCTGGGTGTGGCTCACCGTGTTGTCGATGATGGCCATCATGTTCCTGCCGCGGCAGTTCCAGGTGGCGGTCATCGAGAACGTCGACGAGAAGCACGTGAACAAGGCGATCTGGCTGTTCCCGGTGTACATGCTCGCGATCAACGTCTTCGTGCTGCCGATCGCTTTCGGTGGACTGCTGCGCTTCCCGAACGGGACCGTAGACGCGGACACCTTCGTGCTCACGCTGCCGATGGCCGAAAAGCAGGAGTTGCTCGCGCTGCTCGTGTTCATCGGCGGTCTTTCGGCGGCCACGGGGATGGTGATCGTCGAGACCATCGCGCTTTCCACGATGGTGTGCAACGATCTCGTGATGCCGGTGCTGCTGCGGCTCAGGCGCCTGCGGCTCAACGAGCGCCGCGATCTCACCGGCTTGCTGCTCGGCATCCGGCGCGGCGCGATCGTGCTGATCCTCCTGCTCGGCTACCTATACTTCAAGCTCGCCGGCGAGGCCTACGCGCTCGTCTCGATCGGGCTCATCTCGTTCGCTGCGGTCGCGCAGTTCGCACCCGCCATCCTCGGCGGAATCTTCTGGAAGGGCGGCACGCGCGCCGGAGCACTGTGCGGGCTTCTGGCGGGGTTCGCGGTCTGGCTCTACACGCTGCTGCTGCCCGCGCTGGCGCGCTCGGGCTGGCTTCCGACCGGCATGCTCGAGCAAGGTCCGTTCGGCATCGAGCTATTGAAGCCGCTGCAGCTCTTCGGGCTTGCGGGCCTCGATGACGTCAGCCACGCGATGCTCTGGAGCATGATCGCGAATGTCGGCGCCTACGTCGGGGTGTCGCTATTGGCTTCGCCAAGCGCCGACGAGCACCGGCAGGCGAGTCTCTTCGTCGACGTGTTCAGGCACAGCGCCGAAACGGGCGGGGCGCGCTTCTGGCGCGGTACGGCTTCCGTTCCCGACCTGTACAACCTGCTCGCCCGTTTTCTCGGGACCGCGGGCGCGGAGAGCGCGTTTGCCGACCACGCGATCGCGAGGGGCTTGCAATGGCCCGACGATCGTCTGGTCGCCGACGCGGAGCTGGTCCATTACGTCGAGGTCCAGCTCGGCGGAGCGATCGGGGCGGCTTCGGCGCGAGTCATGGTCGCCTCGGTGGTCAAGGAAGAAGCGCTCACCATCGACGAAGTGCGCGAGATCCTCGACGAGGCGTCGCAGGTCGTGGTTTACAGCCACAAGCTGCAGCAGAAATCGCGCGAGCTGGAGGCCGCGACCGCCGAGCTTCGCGCGGCCAACGCGCGGCTGACCGAGCTCGACCGGCTGAAGGATGATTTCGTCTCGACGGTAACGCACGAGCTGCGTACGCCGCTCACCTCGATCCGTGCCTTCACGGAGATCCTTCTCGACGAGCCCGAAGTCGATGCCGAGCAGCGCAGGAAATTCCTGGGCATCATTACCAGGGAGGCGGAGCGGCTCACGCGGCTCATCAATCAGGTGCTCGACCTCGCCAAGATAGAATCCGGCAAGGCAGAGTGGGCACAAACGCGAGTCGACATGAAGGAAGTCATCTCCGACACGCTCGCCGCGATGGAGCAGCTCTTCCGGGAGAAGAACATCAGGGTCGAGGCGCGGCTTCCCGAGAGGGTTTCGACGGTGAACGTTGATATCGACCGCATGATCCAGGTCATGCTCAATCTGCTGTCGAACGCGGTCAAGTTCTGCGATCGCACGAACGGCGAGATCGAGATCGCGCTTTCGGAGCGCGACGGGCGGCTTCGCGTCGATGTGCGCGACAACGGGCGGGGTATTCGCGCGGACGACCAAGAGGCGATATTCAGCAAGTTCCATCAGGTCGGAGACACGCTCACGGACAAGCCGCAGGGCAGCGGTCTCGGCCTGCACATCAGCCGCCAGATCGTCGAGCACTTCGGCGGCAGCATGTGGGTCGAGAGCAGCCCGGGGCGGGGCGCCCGCTTTTCCTTCACCATCCCGGCTGCCGCGGCAACATGACCAAAAAGATCCTGATCGCGGACGACGAGCCGAGCATCGTCATCGCGCTCGAGTTCCTGCTCCGACGCAGCGGCTACGAGGTCCAGATCGCGCGCGACGGGGACGAGGCCTTGCGACTCGTCGAGACGATGCGGCCCGACCTCGTTTTGCTCGACATCATGATGCCCGTGAAGAGCGGGTACGAAGTCTGCAAGGAATTGCGCGAACGTCCCGAGTCGCGCGATGTGAAGATCATCATGCTTTCGGCCAAGGGACGCGACGCGGAAGTGGCGAAGGGGTTGACGGTGGGCGCAGACATCTACGTCACGAAGCCTTTCTCGACGCGCGATCTGATGGGCCGAATTCACGCTTTGCTCGAGGAGCTGCCTCCGCAACCGCGTGCTTGACACCTGCAGCGGAGGGGAAGATGCTGCGTTGCAATATCGCGCCTCGGATTCGGATATGTAAGTTCCAAGTAAGGGCGCGGTGGGATAGTATGGGCGGCGTCGGAACAGCCGAGGTTGTGGCTTGGGGAGCGGCCCGCGCTGGTCGCGCACCTTGGGGGTGAGGTTCTCGTATTACATCGAACGGAGGAGACAGCGATGGCGGAAGCCAAGGCAAGGAAGGGCTTGCTCGAAGAAGAATCGATAAAGAGCATCGGCACGGAAGAGCGCAAGGTCATCTTCGCCTCTTCGCTGGGTACCGTCTTTGAGTGGTACGACTTCTATCTCTACGCGGTCCTGGCGCCGTTCTTCGCGGCGCTGTTCTTTCCTCCGGGTAACCAGACTGCGGCGCTGCTCTCCGCTTTCGCCGCGTATGCCGCAGGCTTCCTGGTGCGCCCATTCGGCGCGATCGTGTTCGGCCGGATCGGCGATCTGGTGGGGCGGAAGTACACCTTCCTCGTCACGATCGTGTTCATGGGTGGATCGACGTTTCTCGTCGGCCTGCTTCCGACCTATCAGAGCATCGGCTGGCTGGCGCCCATCCTGATGGTCACGCTGCGGCTCGTGCAGGGCCTTGCGCTCGGCGGCGAGTACGGCGGCGCGGCGACCTACGTCGCGGAGCACGCCCCGCACAGCAAACGTGGCTACGACACGGCCTGGATCCAGACCACCGCCACGCTCGGCCTTTTCCTCGCGCTGCTGATCATCTGGCTGTGCCGCAGCAACATGGATGCGAAAACCTTCGCGGAATTCGGTTGGCGGATTCCGTTCTGGTTCTCGCTCATCCTGCTCATTTTCTCGGTGTACATCCGGCTCAAGCTGCACGAGTCGCCCGTGTTCCAGAAGATGAAGTCCGAGGGCAAAGGATCGAAGTCTCCGCTGACCGACAGTTTCTTCAAGTACCCGAACAACAAGTTCGTGCTGCTAGCATTGCTCGGGGCAACGGCGGGTCAGGGCGTGGTGTGGTACACGGGGCAGTTCTACGCGCTGTTCTTCCTCATCATCACGCTGAAGCTGGACTATGTCTCGGCTTACACGCTGATCGGGCTCTCGCTGCTCATCGGCACGCCGTTCTTCATCGTCTTCGGCTGGCTGTCCGACCGGATCGGACGGTTGAAGATCATCCTGGCGGGTTGTCTGATCGCTGCGGTCACCTACTTTCCGCTGTTCCAGGGACTCACGCATTACGTCAACCCGGCGCTCGAGGAATTCTCCGCCAAGACGCCGATCACCGTCGCCGCAACGGATTGCCAGTTCCATCTTTTCGTGGGCCCGTGGAGCAAGTTCTCCGACTGCGATCGCGCCAAGGACTACCTGACGAAGCAGGGGCTGTCGTTCAAGTCGCTGCCGCCGGAGGCGGGCAAACCCGTCGTCACGACGATCGGTGGCACGACCATCGAAGGCTGGGATCAGAAGAAGTTCGACGACACGCTTAAGGCAGCGGGGTACAAGGCCGGTGCCGACAAGAGCCAGGTCAACTGGTTCATGACCGAGGTGATTCTCGTCATCATGGTGATCTACGTGACGATGGTGTACGGGCCGATCGCAGCGTTCCTGGTCGAGCTATTCCCGACCAAGATCCGCTATACGTCGATGTCGCTCCCCTATCACATCGGCAACGGCTGGTTCGGCGGGATGCTGCCGCTGACCGCCACCGCGATGGTCGCCGCGACCGGAGATATCTACTACGGTCTGTGGTACCCGATTGTGGTCGCGATCATGACGCTCGTCATCGGCAGCCTCTTCCTAAGCGAAACGCGGGAGCGGGACATCCGCACCTACGATCACAGCATGCTGCCGTGAGTCGCGACAAGGCGCCGTAAGTCGGCGCCGTTCGACAGCCGAAGGCCCGCGCACGCGCGGGCCTTTTTTTGCTGCTATAGTCGCCCCCGGTTCCGGGGCGAAGAGCATTGCGATGCGCCGTACGTTGCGCGATTGGCTGAAACAACTGGGCCCTGGGCTCATCACCGGGGCTGCGGACGACGACCCTTCCGGCATCGCGACCTATTCCCAGGCTGGCGCGCAGTTCGGCTTTCTCACGCTGTGGACGGTCGTGTTCACCTACCCGCTGATGGTGGGCATCCAGATGGTGAGCGCGCGCATCGGGCGGGTCACCGGGCACGGGCTCGCCTCCAACATCGGCCGTCACTTCCCGCGGCCCGTCGTCTACGGCATCGTGGCGCTGCTGGTCGTCGCCAATACGATCAACATCGCAGCTGACATCGCGGCGATGGGCGAGTCTCTGCAGCTCGTCGTCGGCGGACCGCCGCACGTCTATGCCGTCTTCTTCGGTCTCCTGTGCCTCCTGCTGCAGGTGTTTCTGACCTACCAGCGCTACGTGCGCTATCTCAAGTGGCTGACGCTCGCCTTGCTTTCGTACGTGCTGCTTGTCCTTACGATCCAGATTCCATGGCGTGAAGTCGCCGCCCACAGCTTGACCCCGCACTTTTCCCTGACCGCGGCGTATCTGACCGTGGTCGTGGCCGTCTTCGGCACCACGATCAGTCCGTATCTTTTCTTCTGGCAGGCCTCGCAGGAAGTCGAGGAGCTCGACGCCGACCCTGACGCCGACGCGCTCGCGCACGCGCCTCAAGGGGCAGAGGAGCACCTGCGGCGGATCAAGATCGACACCTACCTCGGCATGGCGTTTTCCAACATCGTCGCCTTCTGCATCATTCTCGGAACGGCGGCGACGCTGAATGCGGCCGGAGTGACCGACATCGAGACCTCCGCCCAGGCTGCCTCGGCGTTGCGTCCGCTCGCAGGAAATTTCGCCTTCCTGCTCTTCGCGCTCGGCATCATCGGGACCGGATTGATCGCGGTGCCGGTGCTGGCCGGCTCCGCCGCCTACGCCGTCACCGAGGTCTTCGAATGGAAGCGCGGGCTCGACCTGAAGCTGCTCGAGGCGCGCGAGTTCTACACGATCATTGCGCTCGCCACGCTGGGCGGAGTCGCGCTCGACTTCTCGCCCATCGATCCGATCCGGGCGCTCTTCTGGAGCGCGGTGGTGAACGGCGTCATCGCAGTGCCGATCATGGTGGTGATGATGCTGCTCGCCGACGATGCGAAGGTCATGGGCCGATTCACGGTCACGCGGCGGCTGAAAGCGCTCGGCTGGCTCGCGACGGGCACCATGGCTGCCGCCGTGGCCGCGATGTTCGCGACCCGGTAGTCAGCACACCGTCTGGTGCCGCTCGATGCAGGTGGTGAGCACATTGTCGGGGTCGCGTTTCCACCACGTGCTCGCGGAGAAGATCTCCACCTCGTGCGCCCCGTGATAACCCGCGCCTTCCATCCACGAGCGCAGGAGCGGCAGATCGATCACGCCATCGCCCATCATGCCGCGATCGAGCAGCAAGTCGGTAGTCGGGACGAGCCAGTCGCTCAGGTGGAATGCGAGCAGCCGCCCCGAGAATTCCGCAGCGCGCTCGATCTCCCGCTTCAACGCCGGGTCCCACCACAGGTGATAGACGTCGACGGCGATGCCGACGCCCGCGCCCAGCTCGTCGCACAGATCGTTGGCGTGCGCCATCGTGTTGACGCAGGCCCGATCGGCAGCGTACATCGGATGCAGCGGCTCGATCGCGAGCGGCATGCCGGCGGGGCGCGCATACTCGAGCAGCTCGCCGATTCCGTCGCGCACCATCTCGCGCGCCCCGGCGAGGTCCTTCGACACGGTGCGTCCGTCGTCGCTTCGAGGCAGCCCGCCGACGACGAGCACGAGACAGGGCGCCGCGAGCACGAGCGCCTCGTCCACCGCGCGCTTGTTGTCGTCGATCGCCGCCTGGCGCCCGGCCCGGTCGAGTGCGGGAAACATCCCGCCGCGGCAGTAGCCCGAGAGTGCAAGACCGGCATCACGCATGCGCTGCGCGGTTTCCTTGAGCCCGGTGGCCGCGACCTGGTCGCGCCAGGGCGAGATCATGCGGATGCCGTGCCGAGCGCAGCCGGCGATGATCTCAGGGAGCGACCATTGCTTGCGCACCGTCGCGGTGTTGATCGACAGCAGCTCCGCGCGCGGCGCCGTCATTGCACTCTCATTCACCGATGCCATGCAGCGAAAGGAGCGTGCGCATGCGCGCGCAGGCGAGCTCCGGATCGGCGATGAGCCCGGCCGCGTCCGCGAGCCGGAACAGCTCAACGAGGTGCAGCACCGAACGTGCGCTTTGCTGCCCGCCGACCATCACGAAGTGTCTCTGGTGCCCATTGAGCCAGGCGAGAAATACGACGCCCGTCTTGTAGAAGCGCGTCGGCGCGCGGAACACGTGCCGCGACAACGGCACGGTCGGCGCGAGGATCGCGTCGAAGCGCGCGCGGTCTCCCGCGCCAAGGGCGGACAACGCGGCCGATGCGGCCGACGCGATGGGGTCGAAGATGCCGAGCAGCGCGTCGGAATAGCCGCGCTCGTCGCCGGCGATCAGCTCCGCGAAATGGAAATCGTCTCCGGTGTACATGCGCACGCCATGCGGCAGACGGCGGCGCATTGCGATTTCCTTGTGCTTGTCGAGGAGCGATACTTTGATGCCGTCGACCTTGGCGGCGTTGGCTGTGATCACATCGATGCAGATGCTCATAGCCTGCGCGAGGTCTGCGTGTCCCCAGTAGCCGGAGAGGGCAGGGTCGAACATCTCGCCCAGCCAGTGGATGATGGCGGGGCGATCGAGCTGCGACAGGATACGCTCGTAGACCCGCGCGTATTCGTCGGGTGACTTGGCGCAGGCGGCGAGCGCGCGGCTCGCCATCAGAACGATGCTGCCGCCGCGGCTTTCGACCGCGTCGCATTGCAGCTCGTAGGCTGCGATCACGTCCTCGATCGTCGTGGTCGGCCTCGCCTCGAGGTGGTCTGTGCCGGCGCCGCAGGCGATGCGCGCCCCGGGTGTGGCGCGAGCGAGTGCGAGTGAGCGGTCGATCAACTCGAGCGAGGTCGGCCAGTCGAGCCCCATGCCGCGCTGCGCGGTATCCATCGCCTCGGCCACACCGAGACCGAGCGACCAGAGATGGCTCCGGTAGGCAAGCGTGGCGTCCCAGTCGATGGCACACTGCAGCCACGGATCGGCCGCCGCGAGCGGATCGGCGACGACGTGCGCGGCCGCGAAGGCGATGCGGTTGAAGCGCGTTCCGGGGGCAGGTCGTGGCCAGCGCACGGGCGCGCGAAGACGATACGGGTGCAGCGTGCCGTCCGCCCGCGGGAGTTTGATCGCGGTCATCGCCTCACAAGGGCAAACGAGCCACGTCGACCCAGCGCCGCTCGCCCCAGCTCTGCAATGCAGCTTCCGCGAGCTGCACGCCCTTCGCCCCTTCCTCGAGGTCCCAGGGGAAAGGCGTGCCGTCGCAGACGTGGCGGAGGAAGAGCTCCCATTCGGCCCTGAACGCGTTTTCGTACGCGCGCTCGCCGCGCACTTTCTCCCACGTGGCGAAGAAGTCGATCGTCTGCGGCACGTCGGGATTCCATACTGGCCGCGGCGTCGCCGAGCGCGGCTGAATCCAGCATTCGGTGAGGCCGGCGACGGCCGAGCCGAGCGTTCCGTCGACGTGGAAGGTCACGAGATCGTCGCGCCGCACGCGCGTGCACCACGAACTGTTGATCTGCGCGACGATCGGGCCCTGCGCGCCCGCGAGCTCGAAGCAAGCGTACGCGGCATCTTCCGCGGTCGCCGCGTATTCGCGTCCCTGCTCGTCCCAGCGCTTCGGGATGTGCGTAGCCGCCGTGCACGAGACGCTTCGCACCGGGCCGAAGAGGTTGTCGAGCACGTAGCGCCAGTGACAGAGCATGTCGACGACGATCCCGCCATTGTCTTCGTTGCGGTAATTCCACGACGGCCGCTGCGCGGGCTCCTGATCGCCCTCGAACACCCAGTAGCCGAACTCGCCGCGCACCGACAGGATGCGTCCGAAGAATCCCTCGTGGACGAGCCGCTTGAGCTTGAGCAAGCCCGGTAGCCAGAGCTTGTCCTGCACGACCCCGTGCTTGATGCCGGCGGCGCGGGCGAGCCGGCATACCTCCAGCGCCTGTGCCAGCGTCGGCGCCACCGGCTTCTCGGTATAGACGTGTTTTCCCGCGGCGATGGCGCGCTTGAGTAGCTCCGGGCGCAGCCCGGTCGACGCGGCGTCGAAATAGATCACGTCGTCGGCGTTGCCGAGCGCCGCGTCGAGGTCGGTGGTCCACCGCGGAATACCGTGCGCTTCCGCCAGTGCGCGTAGTTTCTCTTCGCTGCGCCCGACGAGGATCGGGTCGGGCATGACGCGGCGCCCATCGGCGAGCGCCACGCCTCCCGCCGTACGGATGGCGCAGATCGAGCGCACCAGATGCTGGTTCGTGCCCATGCGGCCGGTGACGCCGTTCATGATGATGCCGACGCGGACGTTTTCAGGCATCGAGCGAGCCCTGAGAGTAGAAATGGCCGCGGATCGTCAACGCCAGCTCCGCGAACTCGGGACTGCCCATGATCGCAAGGCGCCGTGGACGCGCGAGCGGAACGTCATAGACCGCCGCGATCCGCCCCGGCCGCTCGGTCATAACCAGCACGCGGTCGGAAAGGAAGATCGATTCCGGGATGCTGTGTGTGATGAACAGCACCGTCTTCTTCGTCTCCGACCAGATGCGCTGCAGCTCGAGATTCATCTTCTCGCGCGTCATCGCGTCGAGCGCGCCGAAGGGCTCGTCCATCAGCAGCACCGCAGGATCGTGGACCAGCGCCCGGCAAATCGCGGCGCGCTGCTGCATGCCGCCGGAGAGCTGCCACGGATATTTGCGCTCGAAGCCTTCGAGACCGACCATCCTGAGCAGCGCCTTCGCCTGGTCGAGAAAGCTGCGCTGGTCGAGTCCGCGCATCTCGATCTGCAGCATGACGTTGTCCAGTACGCTGCGCCAGGCGAGCAATACCGGGCTCTGAAACACGATGCCGACGTTCTCGGGCGGGCCTTCGACCCGCGCGCCGCCGAGTACGATCTCCCCGGAGGAAGCCGGCAGCAGGCCGGCAACGAGCTTCAGGAGCGTCGACTTGCCGCAACCTGACGGACCGACGATCGACAGGAATTCCCCGGCGCGGATGTCGAAGGTGAGCGGCTTGAGCGATTCGACCGGTCCGTCGGCGGTGACGTAGGTCTTCGCCGCGCCGGCGAGGCGGATCAGCGGCTGCCCGGCGAGCATCGCGCCTACGGCAGATAGGCGTTGGTGTAGTAATCGTCGGCCTTGCCTGCCGTCGCCTTGTCGAGCCCGCCGTAATCGACCAGCAATTGCAGCGTCTCGCTCATGTTCTTCGCCCCGACGCGCAGCGGCCGGTCATTGGGATTGTCCGGACCCTTGTAGAGCGAGGCGGTGGCTTTCATGCCGACCAGCGCAGTGTCCTTCACGCCGGATTTCGGATTGGCCTTGAGCATCGCGTCGACCGCTGCTTCCGGATTCTTCGACGCTTCCTCGAGCGAGCGCGTTGCGGCGCGCAGGAACCGCTTGACGAGATCGGGCTTCGACTTCAGCAGGTCCTTCTGCACGATGATCCCGGAGCTGACCATGTTGATGCCGTAGTCGGAGAAGCGGATCGGGTAGACCTGCTTGTGCGTCGCGTCCTGCAGCTTGATCGCCTGGTCCATGACGTAGCCGAGCAAGAGGTCGGCCTGGCCGTTGATCACCGCGTTGAGCTTGGTCTGCGCGTCGCCGGCGACCTGCTTGAAGTCGCCCTCGCTCAGGTTCGTCTTCTTCAGGAACAGCGGCCAGATCTGCGACATCGAGTCGCCCGGCGTTATCGCGACGGTCTTGCCCTTGATGTCCTCGGGCTTGCGGATGTTCTTGTCGGCGAAGCCCATGACCGACATCGGCGAGGTCTGCAGCGCGACGCCCACCGCGATCACCGGCGCGCCCTTCGACGCTGCCTTGATCATCGTGGGCACGTCGGCGTAGCCGAAGGTCGCAGTGCCTGCGGCGACCGCCTGCACCGTGACGCCCGAGCCGCGTCCTTCCTGAATGTCGAGGTCGATGCCCTCCTGGTCGAAATAACCGCGCTCCTTGCCGAGGAAGAAGGGCGCATGCTCGCTGTAGACGTACCAGTTGAGCAGCAGCACGACCTTGTCCTTCCCCTGCGCCATCGCGGGCGCCGGAGCGAGGGCCGCGATGGCGAGGACGAGCGCTCCGATGAATGCAGCCAAGCTCTTCGACATGATGTTTCCTCCGTTATCGGTCCCGACCTTTCAGGCGGTGGCCGTGAAATCGCTGCGGTGCGAAGCGTGCCACGGAATCATCAGCCGCTCCACGACGTCGACCGCGACGAAGAGAAGTACCCCGATCAGCGACAGCACCGTGAGCGCGGCGAACATAAGCGGCAGATCGAAGTTGCCGTTGGCGATCTGCAGCAGATAGCCGATGCCCGAGTTCGAGCCGACGAACTCGCCCACGACCGCGCCGACGACGGCGAGCGTCACCGAGACCTTGAGCCCGGCGAAGATCGATGGCAAGGCCTGTGGCAGGCTGATGTGGATGAAGGTCTGCAGGGGCGAAGCCTTCATCGAGCGGGCGAGATCGAGCATGTCGGGCTCGACCGACTTGAAGCCGGCCACCGTCGACACGACGACGGGAAAGAAGCCGAGCATGAACGCCGCAATCACCTTGGGAATGATTCCGAAGCCGAACCATACGACGAAGAGCGGCGCGATGGCGATCTTCGGCACGCTCTGCGAGAACACGAGCAGCGGGTATACATAGCTTTCGACCGTGCGCGAATAAGCGATCCACAGCGCGATCGGAATGCCGAAGGCGATCGAGAGCGCGAACCCGCCCAGCGTGGCGTAGGTCGTGACCAGGCTCTCCCGCGCGAGCCGCGGCCATTCGACGACGAGCTGCTTGACCACCGCCAGCGGCGCGGGAATGAGGTACGGCGGGATGCGGAAGACGTCGATGACGACTTCCCACAGCACGAACAGCCCGACGATGAAGAGGAGCGGGCGCGCGAGCTTCGACTCGAAGATCGCGCGCAGCCAGCCGCGGCGTTTCATCGGTGTTCGCCGACGCGCACGATCTTGAGCGCGTTCGTGCCGCCGGACTTGCCCATCGGCTCGCCCATGGTCATCACGATGAGATCGCCGTGCTGCACGAGCCCCTTGGCGAGCAGGAGATCCTCGCCTGCGCGCAGCACGGACTCGCGGTCGGTGCTCTGCTCGAGATAGAGCGGCCGCACGTTGCGGTAGAGCGCCATCTGGCGCTGCGATGCGATCTCGGGCGTGAGCGCGTAGATCGGGCAGCCGATGTTGTGCCGGGAGATCCAGAGCGCGGTCGAGCCCGACTGGCTGAGCGCCGCAATGGCCTTGACGCCCAGGTGGTGCGCGATGAACAGCGCCGCCATCGCTACCGACTGGTCAATGCGGGTGAACGTCCGGTCGAGGAAATCGCGGTCGAGCGCGACCGTGTCCGACTTCTCGGACTCGTCGCAGATGTGCGCCATCGTCTCGACCGTCTCGACCGGATAGCGTCCCGCGGCCGTCTCCGCCGAGAGCATGACCGCGTCGGTGCCGTCGAGCACGGCGTTGGCGACGTCGGAGACCTCGGCGCGCGTGGGCACCGGGTTCACGATCATCGACTCCATCATCTGGGTCGCGGTGATCGTGAGCTTGTTCCGGTCCCGCGCGAGCTTGATCATGCGCTTCTGCAACCCGGGGACGGTCGCGTTGCCGACCTCGATCGCCAGATCGCCCCGCGCGACCATGATGCCGTCGGAGGCGTTGATGATCTCCTCCAGCGCGGGGATGGCCTCGGCGCGCTCGATCTTGGCGATGAGCCGCGCGCTGCCGCCGGCGGCGCGCAGCAGCTGCCGCGCCATGTACATGTCTTCCTTGTTCTTGGGGAAGGACACGGCGAGATAATCGGCGGCGATGGCGACCGCCGTCTTCATGTCGTCCATGTCCTTGGCGGTCAGCGCCGGCGCGGTGAGCCCTCCCCCCTGGCGGTTGATGCCCTTGTTGTTGGAAAGCACGCCTCCGACCTCCACGCGCGTGAAGATCTCGTTGCCGCGAACCGATTCGACCCGAAGCCGGATGAGCCCGTCGTCGAGGAGCAGCACCGCCCCGGGCCCGACGTCACGCGGCAGCTCCTTGTAGTCGAGGCCGACGCGCTCCTCGTTGCCAAGCTCGCAATCGGCATCGAGGATGTACAACTGGTTCGGCTTCAGCGTTACCTTGCCGCCGGCGATCTTGCCGACGCGGATCTTCGGGCCTTGCAGATCGGCCATGATGGCGACCTCGCGCCCGAGCGACTTCGCCGCCTCGCGCACGATGCGCGCCCGCTCCTGGTGATCAGCGGCCGTGCCGTGGGAGAAATTGAGCCGCACCACGTCCACACCCGCTGCGAGCATTCGCGTGAGCACATCCGGCGAGCTCGACGCGGGACCCAGCGTGGCGACGATCTTGGTAGCGCGCGGCATCGATCTTCCCTAGCGGGCTCGCTCTTCGAGCACGGCAACCGCGGGCAGCGTCTTGCCCTCGAGGAATTCCAGGAAGGCGCCGCCTGCGGTGGAAATGTACCCGATGCGGTCGGCGACGCCGAACTTGTTGATCGCCGCGATCGTGTCGCCGCCGCCGGCGAGCGAGAACGCCGCCGAAGAGGCGACCGCTTCGGCCAGCGCTTTGGTGCCTGCCGAGAAGGCATCGAACTCGAACACGCCGATCGGTCCGTTCCAGACGATGGTGCCGGCCTTGGCGATCATCGCGCGCATAGCGAGGATGCTCTGCGCCCCGATGTCGAGGATCATGTCGTCCGCCGCGACGTCGTCGACCGCTTTCGGCGTCGGCTTGGCGGTGGCCGCGAACTCGCTCGCGACGACGACGTCGATCGGAAGCGGCACCTTGCCCGGAAAGGCGGCGAGGATCGCCTTCGCCTCACCGACGAGAGCGTGCTCCGCGAGCGACTTGCCGATCTTGCCATGCGCCGCGAGAAGGAAGGTGTTGGCGATGCCGCCGCCGACAAGCAGCACGTCCACCTTGGCGGCGAGCGATTTCAGCACCGTGAGCTTGGTCGAGACCTTCGCGCCGCCGACAATCGCCACGAGCGGCCGCTTCGGCTGCGCCAGTGCGCGCCCCAATGCGTCGAGCTCCGCGGCGAGCAGCGGTCCGGCGCACGCGACAGGCGCGAACCTCGCGATGCCGTGCGTCGTGGCCTCCGCGCGGTGCGCGGTGGCGAAGGCATCGTTCACGTAGACGTCGCAGAGCCTGGCCATCTTGCGTGCCAGTGCCTCGTCGTCCTTCTTCTCGCCCTTGTTGAAGCGACAATTCTCGAGCAGCACGAGATCGCCGGGCTTGAGCGCCGCGAGCCAGGCGCCGCCGTCGACCCAGTCGCGGATCAGCGGAACCTCGCGGCCGAGAAGCTCCGACATCCGCTGCGCGACCGGGGCGAGCGAATCGGCGGCATTGAACTGGCCTTCGCTGGGGCGACCGAGGTGGGACGTGACCATCACCGCGGCCCCGCGCGCGAGCGCGTCGCGAATGCCGGGGAGCGAAGCGCGGATGCGCGTATCGTCGGTAATCGCGCCGCGATCATCCTGCGGGACGTTGAGATCGGCCCGGATGAACACGCGTTTGCCGGCGAGCGCGCATTGGGGCATCCGCTTGAAACCGGTCATCGGCCCATCCCGCTCGAATCACGTCCCGACGGCGGCTCGCCTTCCGCGGTCGCGTCGCGCGTTGAGCTCGTCGAGGGCGCGGCTCGCCGTGGTGATGAACGCGAAAGGAAACACGGCGTGCACCATCGCGGCGAGACCGCCGAGCGCCATGCGCGCGCCGAAGGCGAATGCGAAAGCGCAATGCTCGCCGTAGGTTTCGCCGACCGAGCTCGGGTGCGCCGTGAACGGATTGGTCATTTGGCGGCCATCAGCGCGACCGTGACGTCGAGCATGCGATTGGAGAACCCCCACTCATTGTCGTACCAGCTCGAGACCTTGACCAGCCGACCGGACACTTTGGTCAGCGTCGCGTCGAACACCGACGAGCGGGCGTCGTGATTGAAATCGACCGAGACGAGCGGCGCCTTGCTGTATCCGAGGATCCCCGCGAGCGGCCCCGATTCGGAGGCGGCCTTCATGATCGCGTTGACTTCGTCCACGCTCGTGTCGCGCGCCGCGATGAACGAGAGATCCACGATGGAGACGTTGATCGTCGGAACGCGGATCGCGTAGCCGTCGAGCTTGCCGTTGAGCTCGGGCAGCACGAGTCCGACCGCGGCGGCCGCGCCCGTCTTGGTCGGAATCATGCTCATCGTCGCCGAGCGCGCGCGGCGCAGGTCCTCGTGATAGACGTCGGTGAGCACCTGGTCGTTGGTGTAGG